>JBKJZO010000130.1:0-12972 GCA_046715235.1 Mycobacteriales bacterium | reverse complement strand
TCGCAGCGCTGCGCGGCCGTCGGCGTACAGCATCTGGTCGAGCTCCCCAACCAGCCGGTGTGGGTGCAGACCGACCCCGGCCGGATGCGGCAGATCGTCGACGGCCTGGCCGAGAACGCCCTGCGCGTCACGCCGTCGGGCCGGCCGATCATCTTCGCGCTCAAACCCGATGGCACCGGCCGCGGCGCGGTCGTAGAGGTCCGCGACGGCGGCCCCGGCCTCAAGCCCGAGGATCTGGCGGTCGCGTTCGACCGGTCGGTGCTCTATGAGAGATACAGAGGGGTACGGCGGGTCGGCACCGGTCTGGGCCTAGCCCTCGTCAACGGCCTGGTGACGCGACTTGGCGGTTACGCGCGGGCGGGTCACGCGCCAGAAGGCGGTGCCTCCTTCAGCGTCACCCTCCCCCGCGCCGCCTAGCCGGAGCGTAGGTGGGGAAGCCTGGAGCCAGTCCCAGAGATAGTTGTTGACAATTTCCTTGTTGAAAAGCAATCTAGAATCCTACTGCGGACACGGAGGAACGCATGGGGAGCCACGGAGTATGGGAAACGCGCGTCCGCCAGCTACTGGACGAGCAGCGATCCCGAGGCAACTCGATGAAACTCGACATCACACGCGCACTGGCGACTCTCGCGACAGCACAGCGGGGACTTGATGCGCTCTCGGTCGAGCACGCTGCAGCCCATGCTCGGTTCGAAAAGGAAGTCAAGAAGCTCCTCTCGCGCCGAGACGACCCGGAGGTCTTGGTGCGCAACTACAACGAATCGACGATCGAGACGTACCACGCGGACATGAGTTGTGGATGGGTCAGGTCCCCGCAGCGAATGCGATACATCCTGCTTAGCGAGGCCGCAGCCAAGGGGTACGGTCCGTGCTATTCCTGCGGCTATCGGGTACCGAACAAGCGCGCGTCGTAGTGACAACCTCCGCCTCAAGCCCGAGGACCTCGCGGTCGCGTTCGACCGGTCGGTGCTCCACGAGATATCGAGGCCTACGGCGAGTAGGCATCGGTCTGGGGCTCGCCCAGGTCGACGGGTTGGAACGACGGATCGGCGGGACCGCCTGCGCAGGCCACTCCCCCCGAAGGTGGCGCCGCGTTCAGCGTGACCCTCCCCGAGCCGCGTAAGAGCAATCGCCCCGCCTGTGGAGTCGAATTGACGCTCTCCATAAATGGCTCCTTCACCCCGAGTGGCGTGTAGGCATTGTGCGAACGGCGCGGCAAACTCGATGGCGTGACTGACGCCGCAGCCCGACCGGCACGTGACGTAACACCAAAGCCCGGTGAAGGTCTCTCACAGTTCGCGAGCAAGGTGTTGGACCAATTGAGCCTCACCGCCTGGCTCCCGGCGGCGATGCTGGTGGGATGCATGGCAGTCCTACTTCAAATGCGCCAGCAGAAGAGTTCAGATATCGCAACGGCGGTGCAGAAGCTCACTGAGAAGCCGTTGGGTACGGTCATCGTCCTAATTTTCTCGCTCGTGCTGGCGGCCATCATCACCCAAGCATTCTCCTTCGAAGCGATCAGGATGCTGGAAGGGTACTGGGGGGGTACGGGAGTCACAGCGCGGCTGCTACGGCCCATAGTTTGGCGCCACCGACGACGCCAGAGGAGGCTGTTTCAGCGTGTTACGCGGCAGCGGCGAGCCGCTTTCGAAGTCGCTCGTTCCGCGATGTGGACAGCGAGGATCAAGCCGCACTACATCGAGGTTCTCGAGGACGATTTTTTCGACGTCCCGGACGCAGATCGACGAAAACATCCGAAGTCGATCACCGACGCGGCACGGCTGATGGGATGGCGACCGCACAGCTCACCCGCGCTGCTCGACGCACTCGACCGTACTGTGCAGCGACTGTCCGACTACCCCGAAGAACACCGTGTTCTCCCAACCAGGCTCGGCAACGTGCTCCGAGCGCGGGAGGACCAACTGCAACGGGACGGCGGTGAGCTCGAGGGTCTGGTCATGCGGAGATACGAACACATCCACAGCCGCCTCATGATCCAACATGATCAATTCCGCAACCGACTTGAGATGTACTGCACGCTTGTCGTGGTCTTTCTGCTGCTCGCGCCGATTGGATCAGGGCTGCTGGCCGGACAAGGCGACAATAACCTCAGCTCGGCAGGCGCTCTGGGCTTGTTTCTGACGCTCGCGATCGTCAGCTACCACGCCGCGATCGCCAGCGCTCGTGGATACGGCGTAGTGCTTGGCACAATCGCCGGGCGCAACCGCTCCTGAGGCATCAGATCAAACAATCCGGCGGAGTCGGAGTCAGTAGCCGTGGTCAGGCGTTGGCATCTCTCTCAACTTGGCTCGGCGAGCACCATCGGGATCTTGTGGATGGGGCATGGGGGAGCGAAAGCTTGTCTCGCGGTCTGGTCACAGTCCGGCATCACACACATGTAGTGCTCGTCAGTGAACTCATTTGTGCCAGGAGGACGATCATCGGTCACGCGCTCACGATCCTCCGAGAAACGGGAACACGTCAACACGCAGAGGAAATCTCCCGTGTGAGAACGGAATTCTCGAACAACCCACGCAGGGACGCTTTCTACACAAACGTTCCGTTCCGGTCCGCCAGCGCTTTAGGGCATCGGTAACATCGCCGATCAAGAACCTGTCCCGACACTGGCAGGCAGGCGATCACGCGTGACGACGACCGAGCAGGCTGCGCCGCGCGATCCGTCGCGCCCGATGACTGTTGCGGAGATGGCGGCCGCGACCCCGTCCAGCCGCGACCGGTACGTCGACCTGCTGCGGATCGCCTCGATCGCGGTCGTCGTACTCGGGCACTGGCTGATGGCGGTAGTGACGTACGCCGACGGCCGGATGAGCGGTAACAACGCGCTCGTCGACATCCCTAAGCTCAAGTACGTCACCTGGTTCCTACAGGTGATGCCGGTCTTCTTCTTTGTCGGCGGCTTCTCCAACCTCGTCACGATCGACGCGGTCGCGCGCCGCGGCGGCCGCTTCGCCGACTTCATCCACGGCCGCGTCACGCGGCTGATGCGGCCGGTCACCGTGCTTCTCGTCGTGTGGGTGCCGATCACGCTCGCGCTGGAATTCGCGAACGTGCCGTCGTCGTCGCTCAAAGTCGTCACCAAACTCGTCGTGCAGCTGCTGTGGTTCATCGGCGTCTACCTTCTCGTCGTCGCCTTCGCGCCGCTGCTACTAAGAGCGCACCGGCGTTGGGGCTGGCGAGTGCCCGCACTCTTCGCGATCGGCACGGCAGCGGTCGACGCGGCGAGGTTCGCCGCCGGCATCGACGCCTTCGCCCTCCTGAACTTCGGCTTCGTCTGGCTGTTCGCCCAGCAACTCGGGTTCTTCTACGCCGACGGCAGCTTCGCGCGCTGGTCGCGCGCAGTCCCGGTCGGCCTTGCCGCAGCCGGCTTCGGCGGGCTCTTCGCAGCGACGACCTGGGGGCCCTACCCGTCGAGCATGGTCGGCATGCCCGGCGAGAAGGTCTCCAACATGGCGCCGCCGACGCTGTGCATCCTCGCTCTGACCTGCCTGCTCGTCGGCGCGGTGATGACAATGCGCGCGCCCGCCAACCGGTGGCTGCAGCGGCCACGAGTGTGGCAAGCGGTCATCGCCGGCAACGGCGTCATCATGACCGTCTACCTCTGGCACCTCAGCGCGTTGCTCATCGTCGTCGGCATCGCCCTGCCGCTCGGCTTCCCGCAGCCCGAGCCGGGCACCGCCGTGTGGTGGCTGCTCCGGCCCGTCGTGTTCGGCACCTACGCCGTCGTACTGGCCGGTCTGGTTCTGCTCTTCGGCCGTTTCGAGCGCAAGGCCGGCAAGCGCGTGGAGCCCGGCACGTACTTGCTGACCCGGCGGGTACGGCGAGTCGTCGCGATCGCTGGCGTCGCGCTGCTCATCGTCGGCACCATCGGATTCGCGGCGACCGGCCTGGCCGGATTCACCGACAAGACCAACCTGGTGATCGCTCGTATCTCCCCGATCGGCAACATCGTCCGGCTGCTGCTCGGCACAGCCCTCATTCGCCTGGCGATGCTGACCCGCAAAGAGCTCGACGACGTACCGGACACGGTCGACTAGCGCCTGACCGCGCGATGGCGCAGGCTTGCTCTCATGCTCGAGCCAAGCGAGTTGTACGTCGTCGCACCGGAAGGCGCGCGACTCGACCACCCGATCATGATCCAGGCGCTCGACGGCTTCATCGATGCCGGCGCGGTGCGCCATCAGGTGCGCACTCACCTTCTCGAGAGCCTGGAGCACCGGGTCGTCGCGACCTTCGACGTCGACGCGCTGCTCGACTACCGAGCCCGCCGCCCCTACATGACGTTCGATCGTGACCACTGGGCCGACTACGACGAGCCGTTGCTTGCGATGCACGCGGTGACCGACGCGGCCGGCACGGAGTTCCTGCTGCTGAGCGGCCCTGAGCCGGACTCGCAGTGGGAGCGGTTCACGGCCGCCGTACGCCAGCTCGTCGAGCGCTTTGACGTCCGGCTGACGATCGGCCTGAGCGCGATCCCGATGGCCGTCCCGCACACGCGCGGCGTCTCGATGACAACGCACGGAACCCGTCCGGAGATCGTGCCGCCGTCGCCGCAGTGGATCGACAAGGTGCAGGTGCCGGCGAGCGCAGGTGGGTTGCTCGAGTACCGGCTCGGGCAAGCGGGGCACGACGCCGTCAGCTTCGCCGTACACGTTCCCCACTACGTGTCGCAGATGCAGTTCGCCCCGGCGGCGCTGGCCGTGCTCGAGGCGGTTGGCAACGTCTCGAAGCTCGATCTGCCGGCCGATGCGCTGCGAGAGGCAGCGGCGGCGATGCTTGCGGTCGTCGACGCGCAGGTCGCCGACTCACCTGACGTCGCAGCCGCCGTTCAGGCGCTCGAAGCGCAGTACGACGCGTTCGTGCGCGGTCAGGGGCGTGGCCTGCTGGCTGAAGGCGCGACCGAACTGCCGACCGCTGACGAGATCGGCGCCGAGCTCGAGCGCTACCTCGCGCAGCAAGCCCGACGCCCGGAAAACCCTGACGCCTGAGGTCAGTCGTCCAGTAGTACCAGGTCGATCTCGTCGAGGCGCTCCGCGTCGGGCGCGGCTCGCGAGCTGCCGGGCAGCAGCCGGCGAGCGAGATTCTCGACCGCGCTCGGGTCGGATCGGTTCAGGCGCAGCCACGCTTCCTGTACGGCGTCGTCCATCGGTCACATACCTCCGTCGCCGTACGTCATAGCAGCGACGAACTCGACCGGACAGATGTGACGGCTAACCTCGTGACGAGGTGCCTCCACTAGTGAAGGAGACTCGATGGCTCAACAGACCAAGCTTGTTGTCTTTCCCGTCAAAGACCTGACGTCGGCAAAGGCGATCTACGGCACTCTCCTCGGTGCGGAGCCGTACGTCGACGAGGCCTACTACGTGGGGTTCCGCGTCGGCGACCAGGAGATCGGGTTGGACCCCAACGGCCACAAGTCCGGGATAACCGGGCCGATCGCCTACTGGGACGTCGACGACATACAGAAATCAGTGCAGGCACTCACCGAGGCCGGAGCGAGCGTTCGCCAGGAGGCCAAGGACGTCGGCGGCGGCAAGCTGATCGCCCTGGTGGAGGACGCCGACGGCAACGTCATCGGCCTCGGCCAGAACCCCTAGCTGGCAGCACGGCGAAAGCGCCGCCGTACCATGGGTTTTCGCCCTCGGTACGGCGGCGCCTTGACCCCCCCGGCTCCGCGACTAGACGACCCGCGCGGGGACCGCGTCGTGAGCCCGCTCGATCGTGAACGGCACGCTGGTCGGGCTGGTGCGGTCCTTGCCGAGGAACACCTGCGCCGGCGTGGCCTGCGCGTCGCCGACCTTGAGCTCCACCTTCACCGTGCGCGAGCACTGCGCCTTGAAGTCGAAGCCGTCGATGCCGCCGTAGTTGTTGAACTTGAAGTGGATCTGGTGCCGACGCGGACCGACCCGCGCGGCGTCATTGCGCTCCAGCGACACGCGCTTGAAGTTGGTGACGTGCCGGCTGACCGTGATGGTGCCGCGGACGGCGAGCTTCTCCTTGCCGGGGTGGGTGACGCGCAGCGAGTAGCCGTTTCCGTCGTGCCAGAGGTAGACGGCCGGTGCCTGACCAGGCTTCACGTTCGGCGAGCCGACGACAACGGTCGGCAGGGCGCCCGTCTCGCAGGCCCTCGATGTGGTGCTGGGTGTGGTCTCGGTTGCCATGGCGGCCGGAGCGGTCGCGAGCATCATGGGGCCGATCAGTGCGGTGCCGGCGGTGACCAGCGCGAGCTTCTTGGTGACGTTCATTCGACGTCCTCCTCGTCTTAGCTGGCCACGGGTGCGGCCGACTCCTAGGACTATCGGGAGTCGATATCCGGTGGGGCTTCGACGAATGTTCGAGCTAGGTAAAGACGTTCGCGACACGTCGTATTACGGCGGTCAGTGCTGCTTTGTCGGACCGGTGTCCGGTTTTTCCCCTGTGTCGACGAGGTTCTGTGCGACCTCGCGGAGCTTGAGGTTGAGGTGCTGCGAGGCCCTCCGCAGCATGTCGAACGCCTCGTTGGCGGTGATGCGCTCGCGCTCCATGAGGATCCCCTGCGCTTGGCCGATCACTTCGCGCGAGTCGAGAGCGGCGTGGAGGTTGGCCGTGCGCCGTTCCTCGTCCTCGTGACTTTGCGCCGAGCTGAATGCGAGGCCCGCGAGGGCGGCGAGCAGGAGTCCATTGGCCCGATCGTCGGCTTGGAACGCCGCCGGACCACGGCCATACAGCGTAAGGGCACCGACGATGTGGTTGGTAAAGAGCGGCAGAGCCAGCATGCTGCGTATGCCCTTGGCCGCCGCCGCTGGAGCGAACCGCGACCAATGGGGGTCGCCGTCGAGATCATCGGCCCAGTGGGGCACTCGATCAGCCATGGCATCGAGGCCAGGCCCCTCACCTAAGCCGTGCTGCAACTCGTCGACCTCAGCCACCAGAGAGTCTGTGCAGGCCGGCAGCATGCAGTCGTCGTCCGCGACCACGCAGACCGCAGCGAAGTCACAACCGTCGATCGTCGCCACCGCGAGTACGACAACCCGCGCCAACGTGTCCTGAACGCTCGCGGACGAGAAGAGCGCCCGGGCGGTGCGTGAAAACTCTGCCGCCAGATCTCCGCCAGGTTGCTGGTCGGCCCTGCGGCTCTTACCACCGTCCATAGTTCCCCCGTGGAAGATGAAGTCGTTCGATCATGTCCGTTTCAGTCTGTCGTTAAGGCAAGTAATTGCTCCCCAAAGTGTAGGGCAGTATAGTCAGGCGCCTTCTACAGCGAGGGTCGACAGGGCGGCAAAACTCGCCCGCATAAATCGGGGACAGGACCCCATGTCGATCGCGCCCCCCACATCGACCAGTTCCCTCGCGGGCTTCGCCGTGTCCGTCGACTACGAAGCCGAGCGCGCGGTTCTCCATCCCCGCGGAGAGGTCGACTACCTCAGTGCGCCGGATCTGGGCGCCATTCTCGACGCCGTGATTCGCCAAGGCCGATCGGTCCTACTCGACCTGAGTGACCTCGACTTCATCGACGCGTCGGGGCTCGGCGTCATCGCTACGGGCGCGGGTCGTCTCGCGATCTCGGGTCGCACGCTGGCGATTCGCTCTGCCTCGTCCATCGTCGTCCGAATGCTCGACATCACCGGGTTGTCGGCTGTGATCCGCATGGAGCCGGCGGGCGTGGCTGCGCAGCACCTCGGCCGCGAGCAAACCATCACGCTGCCTGGTTCGCCGGTGCAGGCCGTCGACGGACTCACGCGTCCGCTGCGCCAGGTGGCGTCGATCCCCGCCGACGACGACGTCATCGACGGCGCGCTGCGCCTCGTGGTCGCTCTTGCCCGAGCCACCGTAGGTGGTGCGGATGGCGTCAGCGTGTCGCTGCGGCGCCACGGCAAGCTCTCAACAGTCGCCTCGAGCGACGAGACGATCCTCGAGATGGATCACGATCAGTACTCCACGAACGAGGGCCCCTGCGTCGACGCTTCGATTGAGGGCCGATGGTTCCACGTCGAATCGCTGGACACCGAGACGCGGTGGCCGAGGTTCACCCCACGCGCCAGGGAACTCGGGATTAACGCGATCCTGTCCACACCACTGCTCGCACAGGCGACGCCGGTCGGGGCTCTCAACATCTATTCGCGCACCAATTCAGCCTTTGCACCTGCTGACCAGGAGTTGGCCGCGACGTTCGCTACCGAGGCGTCGGCCATCCTGACACGCGCGGGCGCCGACGTCACCGACGCCGAGTTGGCCGCGCGCGTCCAACAAGCGCTGCGGGGCCGGCAGCTCATAGCCCAGGCCCAAGGAATCGTGATGTACCGCGACGGTCTGTCGGAGGACGACGCCTTCATGAAGCTGCGCGAGTCCTCAACAACCGCTCACCAGACTCTGCGGGCCCGCGCCGAAGAGGTCTGCGCGGCCATGGGTGCGCCATCGCGGGCGCCGTCGCCAGCAGTCGCAGCTGATCGCAGTGACTGACACCAGCGTCGACGTACTCGACCGTTTCCGCCTCGAGGCCGAGCTGTCGCACGGCGAGCTGTGGCTGCGCTACTTCGAGCTCGGCGGCATGAGCACCGCGCTGCAGGTGGAGGCATTTCTGTACGGCGCACTCGTGCCGACCAGCCACGACCACGACGTGGTCGCGCTCGCGCTGAATGAGCGCTTCATCGAGCTCACCGGCTCCGGTCCCGTCCCCTACGAGGCTGACGGGACCGTTCCTGCCGGCCCTTGACCTAGGGCTGTACGGCGATCCGGTCGCGTGCGGGGGGTGCGAGTCCAGCGGCTCCGGTCGAGACGAGGTAGGCCTCGAACGCGTCGACGTCGACCAGCCCGCCGATGCGTGCCGTGCCGGCAGCGAGGGTCAGGAATCCGTCGCCACCGTCGCCGAGGAACGTGTTGACGGTCACGCGGTACGACGCCGCCGGGTCGACCGGCGTGCCGTTCAGCGTGATCGACGACCCGACCACCTTGTCAGCGGTCGCGCAGTCGGCAACAGCGGGCGCGTCGAGATCCCACGTGTAGCGCAGTCCGGCCGACGGCAGCAGCACCTTCGCGAACCCAGCGCTCGCCGGCGAGTTCGTGCCGCAGAACTGCTCCTCCAGCACCCGCTCGATCTGCGCGCCGGTGAGAGTGAGGGTGACCAGACCGTTGCTGAACGGCTGCACGGTGAACGCCTCGCCGTACGTCACGACCCCGTCGCCCTCGCCGACGGGCGAACCCGCGAAGGTAAGGTCCGCGCGTACCCCGCCTGGGTTCATGAACGCCAGCACCGCGTTGCCCGCGGCCGGTGCATCGGTTGCCGCGAGTTGCGCGTCGGCGATGGCGTTGCCGAGCGACTGCTCGAGCGAGTCGTCATTGGCGCGGGTGATGTCGGCAGTGATCCGGCCGATGGGCCGGTTGGCGATCGGCGCGGCGAACGTCCGGTAGTGGTTGATGATCGACGTAACCGCCGGGTCTGCCGGGACGTCGCGAGTCACGATTTTGTTGTTGACGCTGATCGTCGTGACGTCGCCGGTCTTGCGGCTGATCTTCAGGTCGATGTCGGTCACGAGCCGGCCGAACGAAAACGCACTCGACACCGGGACGCCGTCGATGACGCAGTTGTACGGCTGGTGCGTGTGGCCGGAGACGACCATGTCGACGGCCTTGTTCATCCGCCGGACGATGTCGTTGATCGGGCCGGACACACCGTTGCAGCCGTTGATGTCCAACGCCGCAGGCAGGCCGCCTTCATGCAGCAGTACGACGATCGTCTCGATCCCGCGCGCCTGCAGCTTGGGCACCAGTGAGTTGACGGTGTCGGCCTCGTCGAGGAAGTCGAAGCCGGAGATGCCGGTCGGGCTGACGATTGTCGGCGTGCCCTCGAGAGTCATGCCGATGAAAGCCACCTTGACGCCGTCGAAGCTCTTCACGCTGGTCGCCGGGAACAGCGGCTTGCGGCTCTTCGAGTTCACGACGTTCGCCGCGAGAAACTGGAAGTCGGCGCCGGCGAACCCGTCGCCGTCGAGGCATCCGTCGGTGGGGTGACAGCCGCCGTACTGCATGCGCCGCAGCTCGCTGGATCCCTCGTCGAACTCGTGGTTGCCGACCGCGTTGAGGTCGAGGCCGATCTCGTTCATCGCTTCGATCGTCGGCTCGTCGTGGAACAGCGCCGACAGCAGCGGGCTCGCGCCGATCAGGTCACCGGCCGACACCACGATGCTGTTGGGGTTGCCGGTTTCGAGCGAGCGAATGTGGCTGGCGAGGAACTCGGCGCCGCCGGCGTTCACGGTGCCGACGCGGCCGCTGGAACCGGCCGGCGGCTCGAGGTTGCCGTGGAAGTCGTTGATCCCCAGGATCTGGACGGCGACCTCCTTGCCACGCTTGTTGTCCGCAGTGGCCACCGAGCTCATCCCCGCGGCGGCGAGACCCAGTACGCCGATGCCGGTGATCGTCCGTCGAAGCCGCATGAGAACTCCTCGCGTGATCGGTGTCCTGGTGGCAAACGTTCCGGAGGGAATGCTACGGAGTGCGGCTAATCACGCAATATCACGTGAATTGCCGGATACATCCGGAATCGTCAGCGGGTGCAGTAACGGCGCGACGAGGGCACCGCGAGCGCGCCGACCGCGGCGATCGCCCACGCGAGCGCGAGGTAGGGACCTACCCGCGGGGGCGCGTCGCGGATGACGAAGAAAGCGCGTACGCCGACGGTCACGATCTCGACGACGAGCGCTGCGACGAGCGCGTTGGAGTGGCGTGCCCGGATCCGGAACGCCGTTGCGGCCACAACGATCGCGAGCACCGACATCACGGCCAGGGTCCAGGCCAGGTCGCCGTTCGTCACGGCGTCGGAGTGTCCACCCGTCAGCAGCATCGCTGCCGTGGCGGCAGTGACTGTCGCCGCGAAGGCCTGGCCTGTCATCAGCACCAGGGCAGCGCCGAGCGGCCATCGCATGTAGGGACCGATCGGCTGCGGTCGCTCAGGGAGCTCGCTCGCGATGATCCGCGCGAACTCGGCGTCGTAGTCGGTGTGATCGGTCGAGTCGCTGTCCACGTCTGACAGTCAAGCCGCGCGCGGCGCCGGTGACCAGAGCGAATTGCGGGGCTGGCAGGGGCGGCCGCGGGGGTTGCGGCATGATCCAGAGGTCGCCGGCTCAACCAGGAGGTCGCCGTGTCGCAACCGTCGCCGGAAACCGCACTGCCGTCGTACGACGACCTGCGGGCGGTCTACGTGAACTGCACTTTGAAGCGCTCGCCGGAGTTGTCGCACACGCAGGGGCTCGGCGACCGGTCGGCCGCGATCATGCTCGCGCAGGGCGTGACGGTCGAGACAATCCGCGCGGTCGACCACGAGATCCCGACCGGGGTGTACCCCGACATGACCGAGCACGGGTGGGAGCGCGACGAGTGGCCGGCGATCTTCGAGCGCGTCATCGCGGCCGACATCCTGGTGCTGATGACGCCGATCTGGCTGGGCGAGAAGTCGTCGGTGTGCACGAAGGTGATCGAGCGGCTGTACGGCAACTCGGCGCAGCTCAACGACCGCGGGCAGTACGCGTACTACGGCCGGGTCGGCGGCTGCCTGGTCACCGGCAACGAGGACGGCGTCAAGCACTGCTCGATGAACGTGCTGTATTCGCTGCAGCACCTCGGTTATGTCATCCCGCCACAGGCCGACGCGGGGTGGATAGGTGAGGCGGGGCCGGGCCCGTCGTACCTCGATCCTGGCTCGGGCGGCCCGGACAACGACTTCACCAACCGCAACACGACCTTCATGACGTGGAACCTGCTGCACCTCGCGCGGATGCTGAAGGACGCGGGCGGCATCCCCGCGCACGGCAACCAGCGATCGGAGTGGGACGCCGGCTGCCGCTTCGACTACCCCAACCCCGAACACCGCTAGCGCTGCGCGCCCCGCCGTACCCCATCCACAGGGCCTGTGAGCGAATTCTTCCGCCAGATCTGGCGGAAGAATCGTCACACCTCACTCGGCGGCTCGACCTGAGCGAGGCGCGCACGCAACTCTTCGATCATCTGCGCAGGGCGGCGGCGTACGTCGTCCGCAACGAACCGCAGTACCTCCCAGTCGCGGGTCTTGAGCGCACGGTCCCGGCGCCGGTCGCGCTCGAATTGCTCGAGCTTCGAGTGGTACGCGTATCCGTCGATCTCGACTACGAGCCGGCGCTCGACGTACGCGAAGTCCACCCGCGCGATGAGCAGCGGGCCGTCGGCGATCTCGTACTGCGGGCGGCCGACCGGAAGCCCGGCCGCGGTGACAGCGGCGGCGTACTCACGCTCGAGGATCGACTCCATTTGCGGATCGAAGTCCTTGAGTACGTCGGTCAGCACGCCGTTCGCGTGGCCGCCGGCGACCCGGCGGAGACGCCGGCTCATGTAGCCGGCGGTCACGTGACCGCCCCTGATCGCGTCGGCGAGCGCCGCGTCCAGCGCCGGCCGGGGTAGCAGAGTCGCGAGGTCGAGGATCGTCCGCGCCGCGGACGTCACCGGCAGGTGGCGACGCGTGGTGACGTTCGCGCCGGACAGCTGATGACTCCGGTATGTGGCGACCCACGGCTGTCTACGGACAGCGCGGGGGTACGGCACGGTCACGTGAATGTCGGGTTGCGGGCCGACGTCAATGCCGAAGACTGCGGCGGCGGTGGTGTGGCTAAAGCGGGCACCTTCGCCGGCGTACAGCAAAGCCGCATGCGCTCGAATGGCGGCGGAGTCAGGGATCGAGGCGTCGCAGTAGACCCCGGGCAGCAACACCCGCCACGCCCCGACAGCGAGCCTGCGGTCGATGGTGCGGCGTCCGCAATGCAGCAGCGCCTGAGTGCGTGAAAACGCACCGCGTTGCTTCTTGGCGAGGCGGGCGAGATCCGGCGGCATCGTCGAAGACTGGCGCGTGCAGTGGGCTTACGACGGCCGCGCAGCAACTCTGTGGACGCCGCCTGTCGCGGCGAACAGCCGGTGGGAGCCGGACTCAGTCGTCGTCCTTGTCCTTGTCCTTGT
>JBKJZO010000129.1:0-4312 GCA_046715235.1 Mycobacteriales bacterium | reverse complement strand
CCTCCGACTCGCCTCCCGCGGCAGTCGTGAGAAGCGACCTTTCGACCGAGCACGGTCGGCGCTCGGCCGTCGTGCAAAGCACAGTGGGGCCCGTCAGGACCCCGTGTGCTCATAGGAGCACAATCTGCAGGCTTCTCGGAATGGTTTGCCCACAATTTTGGGTAGAAAAATCTGCTCTTACGAGCCTGTCACCGCTCGTATGAGCGAACCTGCACGGGCAGCTCGGCTTCCGAACCGGGAGGGGCACCGTGGCCGTGATGGATCCGGGTCGGCATCAGCTTGAGCACCAGGGCTGAGGCCACTAGGGCAGTGACCGCGCCCAGCTGCAGGGCCAGCTGCATGCCGTGGACGAAGGCGGTTCTCGCTGCGTCCGCAAGCTGGACACCGGCCGAACCCAGCCCGGACGCGATGGTGATTGCCCCGCCCACGGAGCTCAACGCCACCGGCTGTGCAGTATCAGGGAGAGACGCAACGACTGACGCCATCGATGAGGTGTAGTGCGACGCGAGGACGCTGCCGAGGACAGCGACTCCGAGTGCCCCGCCGAGTTCGCGGGTCGTGTCGTTGACCGCGGACCCCACCCCCGCCTTGGCCATTGGGACGCCGGACATGATGGCCGCGGTGGACGGCGGCATGGACAAACCCATGCCAGCGGCAGTGACGCAGAGTCCGAGCGCGATAAAGGCGTACGGCGTGCCGATCCTGCATTGCGAGAGCAGCAGAAGCCCGAGCGCGACGGTCGCGAGCGCCGTACCCACGGTGCGTTTGGTGCCGAATCGTTCGGCGACCTTCGCGCTCTGAGGGGCGGCGAGCATCATCACCACCGCGTTGGGCAGGGTGCGCACACCGGCTTCGAGCGGCGAGTAGCTGTGAACGAACTGCAGGTACTGGGTGAGCATGAAGAACGCACCGAAGAGGGCGAAGAAGTTCAAGGTGACGGCCAGGCTTCCGGCGCTGAACGCGCGGTCCTGGAAGAAGCGAAGATCGAGCATCGGGTACGCCGTGTGGTTCTCCCACGCCGCGAATCCGGCCAGCACCACGGTCGCGACCGCAAAGCAGCCGAGGATCATCGGGTCTGTCCAGCCATGTTCGGGCGCTTCGATGATGCCGTAGAGCAACGACGTCAGGCCCACGACCGACAACACTGCACCCACGGGGTCGAGGCGCGTCCCTCGCGGATCCTTCGAATCAGGGATGAGGTACCAGCCGCTGACCAGCGTCCCTACGACGAGGGGGAGGTTGATGGAGAACACCGATCCCCACCAGAAATGCTCGAGCAGCCAGCCCCCGGTGACCGGCCCGATAGCCACTCCCACGCCAGCGACACCCGCCCAGACCGCGATCGCCCTGGCCCGTTCGTACGGCGGAAAGACGTTGACGAGGATCGAGAGAGTCGCGGGCATGATGGCTGCCGCGCCGACACCCATGACGCAGCGGGCGACGATGAGATGCGCGGGCGTCGTAGCGACGATCCCGGTGATGGATCCAGCGGCGAAGATGGCCATGCCGACGAAGAGCGCCCGCTTTCGCCCGTAGCGGTCGCCGAGCGCTCCCGCTGTCAGCAGTAGGCCGGCGAATACGAGCGCATACGACGCGACGATCCACTGCAATTCGGTCGTGGTCGCGCCCAGGTCGTCGACCAGACGGGGCAGCGTGACGTTCAGGACGGTGTTGCCGATGACCACGATGAGAAGGGCGAGGCAGAGGACGACCAGCGTCCACCACCGCTTCTGGTCTGGTGCGGGGGCGGAGTCGTATGTGGTTGCAGAATTCACGGGCTGCTCCCTTCGACTCGGACAAGAGCCGAAAGGGCCGGACGATTCCCGCCGCTGTGCGCGAGGTGCTAGTCGAGTTCGCCGGTCGTAGGCATGCGAGCGGTTTCCCTGATCTGCGTCCACGAAGGGATCGCGGCTCGACGGCTGCCCTTGGCCGCCGTACGACGGGCTGCCGGCTTCGTCTCGTCATCGGCCGGCTCGGGCATCGGCAGCGCTGTCTGCGTGGGGGCCTCAGCCTCGTGCCCGGGCGCGCCTCGAGTCGTCCGGGGCGGGACCTCTCTCGGCGCGCCGAAGATGACGGCGGTGCTGCCGGGCGCATTGTCGGGCTGCACCACAGGTACGCCGCGCAGCAGCGACTGTGCGGGTGGGTCGGCGGGACTGACCCGCCGAGACTGCGCGTCCCAGATGAACGACGCGGAATGCAGCCGGTCGAAGGCGCGGTAGACCATCTGCACAGCCCACCGGCCGTCCGCGGTGCGCCAGGCGTCCCAGTCGACCGAGTCGACGTCGACGTCCTGCGCGCCGAGCCGGTCGTCGATGACCTCGCCCATCGTGTGATCGGAGTCGGCCACTCGGGCCGCCCTCGCGTCGCGTACCGCTCCGGCCCGCTCGGCGAGCACCGGGTGCGCGAACGCGGCGATGCGGGCTTCCGGCAGTCCCGAGGCACGGGCCAGCTCGCCGACGGTTTCTCCGGCCCGGATCCGCGCCTGGATCTCGCGCGGGGTCAGATCGGTGCCGGGGCGCAGCTCGAGCAGAGCGTCGTCCAGATGGCCGCGAACCGCGGAGCGAAGCCGGCCGTCCACGGGGATGCGGAACGTCGCGCCGCCCTCGACGGATTCGGACAGGACGAGGTGCTGACCGTCGTCAGTGACTCCCAGGACATGCAGGTCGCGCACCGTGCTCCTTAGCGCAGTCGGAAATCACCGACACCATCACACAGACGAGGAGCGCGGTCACCTATCGGCGCGGCGCGGCGCCCCGGTCAGCTGACGGGGGCTTCCCAGGACGCCGTCCACAGCACCTTGGTCATAGTGGTGCCAGGAGGCTTCTCCAGCCCCTTCTCGGCGATGAATGCCCGCGCGACACCGTGCGATTCGGGTCCGAAGTAGCCGTCGACGCGTAGGTCCCAGCCGCGACGCGCCATCTGTGCCTGCCATTGCCGTACGTCGGCGCGCGGCAGTCCGTGGACGTGGATCCGGAACGGCTGCCTTGGCGGCACCGGAGCTTTCAGCACTGTGCCGACTGGCAGCAGTTCGCTGCCGACCCGCGAGGGCTCGGGCGTCACGGTTTCGGCGAGCACTGCAGGCTCGGGTGCTGGAGCGGTCGGCGCGCTTGAACTGCCGGTGACCGGCCGGTCGGCGGACGTGATCGGCGCGGGTGGCGTCGCTGGTTCTGTGGTCGCCGGCTCCGCGGTCGCTGGCTCCGCGCTAGCCGACGTCGTGGTCTCGGGGTCCGGCTGGCTGCGCAATCCGAGCTTGATGGAGCAGGCCGGCCAGGGTTGCCACCCGCGCTGCTCCTGCAGCCTTACTGCTGCCTCGTCCTGTACGGCGGGCGCGGCGACGCTGGGCAGTCCGGCGTACCCCAGCCCGCGCCAAGTGCGCAGGTCGAACTGATAAGCGCCGTAGTAGCCGTTCCCAGTGTTGGTCGAGTAGTCGCCGCTGGACTCGCAGGCGCGTAGACGAGCGAAGTCGTCATCGGTTGCTGCTGACGCCGAGCCGTTTGCCCCGCTCAGGGCGAAGGCTGTGGAGACTGAACCGAGTGCCATGGCGGGCTTGGCCTTGGACGGGCGGCGATGCCGAGGCCGGTAGCGGCGAGTCGACATGCGGACACCCAAGCATGAAACCTCGGGATCCGGAAAAGAAAACACGGCGCGTTGCCGTGCCGCTACTCGAGCCGGTCAGGCCTGCAGGTGCTCGGTCTCGTCGACGATCACGGCCGCGAGCTCGCGCAGCTTGTCTTCGTACTGACGGCCGTGGTGGGAGCAGAAGATCAGCTCGCCGCCCGCGGGTAGGACAACCCGGATGAAGGCTTGCGCGCCACAGCGGTCACAGCGGTCAGACCGGGTCAGGTGTGAGTCCGGCGTACTGAGCGTGCTGGTTGGCTGTGTCATTTCCGTGCTGTCAGCTCCTCGTCGTTGGCGAATGGTGCCACGCCACGTGCAACTGCAATTGCCGTCTGAGCGTTCCCTGTAGGTACAGCCAACCACGCAGAGGTGCCGCTTGCCCGCGAAATCCACCACTCAGGGCCGAACGATGTGCGCACATCGACCGGATGGCGCAGCCGTCGCGACGCCGCTCAAGCAGGGAAGTCGGTGGAACTCACGTTTCCGGCGATTCTGCGGGATGATGGGGAGTCGCTCGCTCCCGGGATCTCCGTTCAGGAGGCGTGTGACATCACTCATGCGGGAACACGCCCTTCGGGCGGCGTGTTGACACTCCGGCTGCTCTGGCGGCCGCCGCGCGATCGAATGAAGGTGGAATGACAGCGACTGCGATGCCGCAAGAGGCCCAGCTCGACGAGATCAAGGAACTGGTCGC
>JBKJZO010000128.1:0-17935 GCA_046715235.1 Mycobacteriales bacterium | reverse complement strand
GACTCAGCTGTTGTGGGTGAGTTCGGCGAGTTCGGCGGTTGCACGCCCGGCTACGGCCAGGGCAAGCAGTGCCTGCCGCCGCCCAGCACTGATGGCCGGCCGGCCGGTCAGCCGTGGACCTGCGTCGAGGTCGTGCGGCTGCTGCCAAGGGGCATCAGGCTCAACGTGCGCGGCGTCGACCCGCTCGGCCTGGACACCAACGGCGACGGCATCGCCTGCGGCAGAGGGGACTAACGCCGCAAACGGCATCGCCCCTGCGGCTCAACGAGCTGAGACCGCAGGCGATGGAAGGTGCCGTGCTTAGTCGCGGATTGCCGCACCAACCTGAGTGGCGAACGCGTTGCCGATGCCAGCGTCCGCAGCGAGTTCCCAGGTGAATGCGCCGCGCAACGCGGGTGTCCTGGCGGACATCGTGTTCCAGACCTCGATGGTCGTGCCGACCGTCATTGTCTCCGACGGCGCACCGACGTTCTTGAAGCCGATTCCGAGCTTCGAGGCATCGCCACCCACGATCGGCAGCCAGACGCTCTGGAGGTTGGCGATCGCGTGATCGCGCTTCGCCGCCTCGGTGTTGAGCCCGGTCAGGTCGTAGAACTGCGGAGCGACGAAGTCGAGCATGCCCGCGGCTGCGAGCGCCCTAGCCACCTGGTGGTCCTCGGCCCGCCACGGCGCCGGCGGGTAGGTAATCGCGAAGCTCTGGCCAAACGCGGCCTTCAGCTGCTGCGACGCCCACACCATTTCGGCCGGGTAGACCTCCGTCGACTCGATGTTCCAGTCGAGGCCGTCGAATCCGCCGAGCTGGGTGTAGATCGCCTTGACGCTGTTGACGAACGCCGTGGTGCGAGCCCGCGTGTCGAGCCGCAGGTACTCGCCGGCGCCACACATCGAGAGGATGACCGCACGGCCCTCCGCGCGAACCGCGGCGATGTCGGCGTTGAACGACTGCGCACTCTGCACGCCCTGCTCGAAGTACACCGCACCCGTCGAGCCTGGCTGGCCGCCGACCGGTCGCGCCGAGAACAGGTAGATCGTGTTGATCGACTTGGGGATCGTGCTGATCTTCGGGCCGTTCCAGTAGGCCCAGTACCCGCCGACCACACGAGTTGGCAACTTCGTGGCACTGCCTCCAACGGGTGCTGCGGCGAGTGCCGGTGCCGGTGCGGCCGCGGGAGCGGCCGCGGGAGCGGCCGCCGGAGCCGGAGCCGGTGCCGGTGCGGGCTCCGGTGCGGGCGCGGGTGCGGGTGCGGCGGGCTTCTTGGCGGCTGGTGCGATGGGCTTGCGCGGGACGCTCTTGGCTACGGCTTTGACCTTGCCGGGCGCTTTGCGCTCGGGTCCCGCCACGAGGTTGGACTTTACCTCGGCCGGTGTCAGCGCTCGGGCGTAGATCGCGACCAGGCGGTATCCACCGAGCCAGAACCTGCTACGCCCGAACTCGCCGCCGAGGGCCAGCCGGTACGACGAGTCCCAGTTCTCGAGCCCGCCGGCGACCTTGCTCGTGCTGCGCAGCTTGCCGCCGACGTACAGGCGCTGCACGCCGGCCGCGTCACGGGTGAAAACGATGTGAGTGAGCTTGGTCGAAGCGATCTTTTCGGTCTGGAGCGTCGCGCCCCACTTGGCCGTTGCCGTCGTGCGGGTCCGCGCGGTGAAGGCGGGGGTCGCCGTACCGGTGCGTGAGCCCTGGATCAGCGCGTGGTTGGTGCCGGTGGAGCCACCGGCGAGCGAGAGGATCCGCGCGGGGCCGTTCTGCACCTGCGCTGCGGGCTTCACCCACGCCTCGATGCTGATCTGGCCGCTGGCCTTCACAGCCTTGGTGATCTTGCTCGCCGCGCCATTCGAGACGACCAGAGTGGGCCGGACGAGCTCGAGGCCGCCGTTTACCCACTTCGTCGCCGACGGGGCGACAACGCGCAAGTCGGCGGGCTTGCCCACCCGGGCGACGTCACGTACGACGGAGCCTGCGCCCTCGTTGAACGTGTAGAGCGACACGAGGCTTCTGGTCACGCCTTGTGAGGCATTTGCCTCCGGTCCTGCGACGGCGAGGAGTGCCGTGGCAACCAGCGCTAGCAGTGCGACCGCCGCAGCGGCTGACCTGACTTTGCAGGAGGTTGTGCGGGAGAGGATGCAATCCATGTGGGAGGGACGACCTTCCGAGCCGGGTGCTTTCTTCGGGCGGGATTCGGCACTCGGCGCATAGCCCAGGGGCGGCGCCGGCAACTATTGGGGTTTCGGGCGTTAGGCCCTGGGGGTGAAGCGATTGGGCCTAAAAAACTGCGGGCGATACCTCCGTTCGGCCTACTCGCACGCTCAGCGCACGCGTAGGACAGGTCCGTTCACAGAACGTCGTTCTAAATGCCCGGACACGGAAACAGGCCGGGTGGACTTGGGGTCCACCCGGCCTGTCGACGTGCTGGCTCGGCTGTTGATACCAGCCTTCATACCAGGGTGCCTATCCGTCGCGAAACCCATCCGTGTCCTTATCGTGATAATTCCGTTACATGTGGGGCGGCTGTTACGGATGGGCCAGAAGGTCTCCGCCTACCCCGCTGCTCGCCTGCCACGAGTAGGCGGCATCCGAGTCCGCCTGGATCGTCCATAGGTACGCGCCGCGGATGTTCTTGCCCGCCGCCCGCAGGTCGGCCAGAGCCGCCTTCGTCGTCGAGATGTCCACGAAGCCGTTGGCCGGGTCGTCGAGGGAGGCTCCGGCGTCGTTCTTGTACTTGTTGCCCAGTGCCGTCCGCGACGCTCCGAAGATGTTCGCCACGGCCGTCATACGCGAGACGATGGTGCTGCGCGCGGCCGACTCGGACAGGCCCTGGTCGTAGATCTGCTCACCGATCAGGTCGAACGAGTTGCGGCCCTCAGCACGCGCCCACGAGTCCATCTCCTGGCCCCAGTTGATCCAGGTCGACAGGTTGGGTCCGGGTGCGGCGGCGATGATGAATCCGTCACCGAACTCGGCACGCATCTGCTTGCTCACCGCGATGATGCCGGCCATGTCGGAACGGTTGCCGTGCTCGAGGTCCCAGTCCATTCCGTTGAAACCCCAATTGTTGCGGTAGTCCCGCATCGAGGCCATGAACTGCGCCTGGTTGCTCACCGAGCTCAGGTTGTACCCGTGCTGCGGGCTGCTTCCGTAGCCGTAGTCGAAGTAGCCACCGACCGAGATGATGACCTTTTTGCCCCTGGTGTTCGCGTAGGCGATCTCGGACTTCACCTGAGCAGCCGACGACGTACCCGGCAACGGGTCCAGCCGCAGCGTGCCACCACCACCCGGGGACCCGATCGCGAACGCCGTGTAGATCAGGTTGTAGTTCGTGTTATCGACGACCTGCCGCAGCGTCGAACGTGACTCCCACGTCGTCAGGTAACCACCCACGATCTTGCCCGCAGGTAGACCACTCGTGCCGGTGGCCGGAGCAGGCGCCGCCGCAACCGCAGGTGCTGGTGCGGGTGCTGGTGCGGGTGCCGGTGCTGGTGCAGGTGCTGGAGCGGGTGCCGGTTTGGGCGTCGGTGCGGGTGCTGGTGCAGCGGCTGGCTGCTTGGCGGGCGGGGGGAGCTTACGAGCGGTCGTCGCCGTCCGGCGTGCAGCCTTAGTGGGAGCCTTCCGCTCGGCACCGGCGACGAGGTTGTTCCTGACCTCGGCCGGCGTCAGCGCCCGCGCGTAGAGGGCGACCAGGCGGTAGCTGCCGAGCCAGAACCGACTACGCCCGAACTCGCCGCCGAGGGCCAACCGGTACGACGAGTCCCAGTTGCCGAGGGCGCCGGTGACCTTGCTAGTGCTGCGGAGCTTGCCGTCGACGTACAGCCGCTGCACGCCGGCCGCGTCACGGGTGAACACGATGTGGGTGAGCTTGGTCGAAGCGATCTTTTCGGTCTGGAGCGTCGCGCCCCACTTGGCCGTTGCCGTCGTGCGGGTCCTGGCGGTGAAGGCGGGGGCCGAAGCACCGGTGCGCGAGCCCTGGATCAGCGCGTGGTTGGTGCCGGTGGAGCCACCGGCGAGCGAGAGAATGCGCGCGGGGCCTTTCTGCACCTGAGCCGCCGGCTTCACCCACGCCTCGATCGTGAACTGGTTGCTGCGCTTGACAGCATTCGTGATCTTCGCGGCTGTACCGGATGAGGTGATCAGCGTGGGCCGCACGAGGTCGATGCCGCCGCGCACCCACTTGGTGGCGGACGGCGCGACGATGCGCAGGTTGCTCGGCGCGCCGACGCCGGACACGTCACGCACCACGGAGCCCGAGCCTTCGTTGAACGAGTAGAGGGACACAAGCCCCTTGGTCACGCCTTGCGTCGCGTTGGCGTTTGGTCCAGCGACGGCGAGGACCACTGTTGCAACTAGCGCGAAGAGGGCGACCGCGGTTGCGGCCAGACGAGCTCTAGCGTTCGTAGCGCGAGACTTGGTGCACTCCACCTGGGGACCACCTTCCGAGCGAGGGCGTTCTTCGGACGGCTACCTCACGCGCCTGGTTGGGCGGCGTCGGCAACTATGGGGGTTTCGGGTTTTAGGCCTGCGGGGTGAAGCGTTCTGGGCCAAAGAGGGATGTTCGTTACACCTGTTCGGCCTAGTGGCATGCGCACCACGCGCGTGGTGCTGGGACGCTTCAGAACGACGTTCTGGCGGGTAACACGGAAACAGGCCGGGCGGACCGTGAGGTCCACCCGGCCTGTTCGACGCGGTTCTACTGTTACGGATGAGCCAGCTGTTACGGATGAGCCAGGATGTCCCCTCCCACGCCGGAACTCGACGCCCACGTGTAGCCGGTGTCGGAGTCAGCCTGGATGGTCCACAGGTACGACCCGCGGATGTTGACGCCGGACGCGCGCAGCTCGGCCAGCGCCGCCTTGGTTGTGGCGATGTCGACGAACCCGTTCGCCGGGTCGGCGAGCGACGAACCCGAGTCGTTCTTGTACTTGTTGCCGAGCATCGTCCGCGACGCACCGAACGTGTTCGCGACGGCCCGCATGCGGGACACGATCGTCGTGCGGTAGCTGGCCTCCGACAAGCCCTGGTCGTAGATCTGCTCGCCGATCAGGTCGAAGGAGTTGACGCCACGCGAGGCCGCCCACGAGTCCATCTGCTGGCCCCACTGGATCCAGGTCGACAGGTTAGGGCCGGGCGCGGCGGCGATGATGAAGTCGTTGCCGAACTCGAGACGCATCTGCTTGCTGACCTCGATGATGCCGGCGATGTCGGGCCGGTTGCCGTGCTCGAGGTCCCAGTCCATTCCGTTGAAGCCCCAGTTGTTGCGGTAGTCGCGCATCGAGGCCATGAACTGGGCCTGGGATGAGGCGGAGCTCAGGTTGTAGCCGGACTGCGGGCTGCTGCCGTAGCCGTAGTCGAAGTAGCCACCGACGGAGACGATGACCTTCCGGCCCCTGCTGTTGGCGTGGGCGATCTCGGACTTGGCCTGCGCCGGCGACGACGTGCCCGGCAGTGGGTCCATCCGCAAGGTGCCGCCTGCGCCGGGAGTTCCGATCGCAAACGAGGCGTAGATCAGGTTGTAGTTCGTGTTGTCCACGACCTGACGCAGCGTCGAGCGGCCCTCCCATGAGGTCAGGTAGCCACCGACGATCTTGCCGGCAGGCAGCCCGTTGGTGCCGGGGCTCGGCGCGGGCGCCGTCGTCGGAGCCGGTGCCGGAGGTGTGGTCGGAGCCGGTGCCGGCGGCGTGGTCGGAGCCGGTGCCGGTGCCGGGACCGTCGTGGGAGCCGGTGCCGGGGCACTCGCCGTGTTTGTCGTCACGGTTGCCTTCGTGCCCGTGCCGTTCGCGTTCACCGCGGCGACTCCGATGCGGTACGACGTGCCGGCCCGCATGTTGGTGAAGACGAACGGGTCGGGCGCCGACCCCGTCGCGTACAGGTCGGAGACCCACTCGGGGCTGAAGACTCCGGGACCGGGTGCGGCCGGGGTCGCACCGGGCTCGAAGGCGTAGAAGTAGTAGCCGCTGACGGGGCTTCCGCCGGTGTGGGCCGGAGCGGACCAGTCGAGGGCCATCGTGTTCGTGGTGGTCACGGTGACGATCGCGCCGGGAGCTCCCGGCGCCGTGAGTACGGCGGGCGCGGCGACCGGAGGCGCGGTGGTGGTTGACGGTGCCGGTGCCGGTGCCGGAGCGGTGGTCGGTGCCGGCGCAGCAGTCGTCGGTGCCGGAGCCGGAGCTGTCGTCGGAGCCGGCGCAGCAGGCGCGGCCGGCAGTTCAGCGCCTGCGGCGTAGTTCGCGCCGACCTCGGTCGACGAGAGAGCGCGCTTGTAGACGGCCATCAGGCGGAAGCTGCCAAGCCACGGCTTGGAGCTGCCGATGTCGCCGCCAACGCCGAGGCGGTACGTGTCGGCCCAGTTGCTCAGACCGCCACGAAGCGTCGACGAGTCCCTGAGCCGGCCGTTCACGTAGAGCCGCTGGGAGCCGCCGGTGGTGCGCGTGTAAACGATGTGCTGCAGTCCGTTGGTAGCGCCGTACCAGCTGCTCAGTGCAGCCCCGCCGCCGTTCGTCGATGTCGTGCGCATCCGCGAAGTGAAAGCGTCATCCGCCCGGTAGGTCGGCGACCCCTGGTCCAGAGCCGCGTTGACTCCGGTGCTGCCTCCGAGGGAGACGATGCGCGCGGGGCCGGCGCTCGCGGCTGCGGGCTTGACCCACGCTTCGACCGTGACCTGTCCGGTTGCCTTGACGGCCTTGTTGACCTTGGTCGCGGCGCCGGGGGAAGCGACCAGCGTCGGGCTGACGACGTCGAGCCCACCGGCGACCCAGCGGGTCTTGGTCGGCGAGGAGATCGTGAGGTTCAGCGGAGTTCCGTATCCGGAGCGGTCGCGTACGACGGTCCCAGCCCCCTCGTCGAACGTGTAGAGGGCGACCACTCCGTTGCTGGTTCGAGCGCTGGCGCGCGCCCTGGCAGCGATGGAGGGTGCCGCGACGGCCACTGCTACTGCTGCCATTGCCGTCAGCGCGGTGGCTGCCGTAGCAGCTCTATAGGCGTTTGCACGCCTGATCGACGGGGAAATGCGGGGCGATGCGAAACTCATCCGAATACGACCTTCCAACCCGGGCGGGTGTGTTGGCGGCGAAGGTCACCGGGTGCGGCCCGACTTGGTGTTTCGCCAGGCTTTGGTGACCTGGCTTAGATCGGGCTCGCCCAAGGGCGGATGAAGGTTGCGAGACGAAGCAGGACCGAATGTCATCCGGTCGGCCCAGCGGTGCTACTGCAATCAGGTGACGCGGTGGAGTACACCCGCTGTGCTATCCGGGTGAACGGCGATCGCCCGAATAGATGAGGCGGAGGCGGGTGGTGCAGGCGATGCGGCAGCGGCGCGCGCTCGGCCGAGGCACGGCGAAATCCCCCCGGGTGCGCAGTGCGGGGATTGGGTCAGAGGAGGACCCGGGTGCGGTCTTTCGCGCTAGCGGCTGCCGACCACGCTCCGCCAGACGCGGCCCATGACGCGACGCTCGTACGGCGTCGTGCCGCCCCAGACGCCATCGCATTCGCCGGCGTCGAGCGCGGCAGCGAGGCAGGACGCTTGCACGGGGCAGTTCGAACACACCGCCATGGCGGGCGCCGGATCGTCGGCGGCGTTCGGGAAGAACAGTTCGGGGTCGAAACGCAAACATGCGCCGCGGCTACGCCAGTCGGTCGACGGCACTCGCCCCGCGGCTGCGGCGCGAAATCGGGGGTCGCGGCGAACGCGTCGCAACACGTCGTCCGCCAGAACCATCGTCCGGCTCATCGAGAACGCTCCTCCGGGGAAGTTCGGCGCGTTGGCACACTGTGTGCCACTCTCGCCACGTTCGGTTACAGCTTAGGGCTCTCCCTGCCCAGGAACCACAGGCCGAAACACGTGGATGCCGACCTTTTTTCGATCGCCTTCGTCGCGCCCCCGTGCCGCGCAGTCTCGTAGAGTCGCGCTCGTGACGGATAGCGACCAAGCGTGGCCGGCGCCGTACGCCGCTGAGCCGGTCGTCGGCGCCGTCACCGTGCCCGGCTCCAAGTCGATGACCAACCGCGCGCTGCTCTGCGCCGCGCTGGCACCGGGCAAAAGCCGCGTCATCCGGCCGCTGTTGAGCCGCGACAGCACCCTGATGGCGACCGGCCTGGCCACGCTCGGCGCCGAGCTGCTGGTCGAAGAGGGTGACCTCCTCGTCACCGGCTGTAACCCTCCGCTCGCCAGCGGCGACAAGGCGATTGATGTCGGACTTGCCGGCACCGCGGCGAGATTTTTACCTCCGGTGGCCGCGCTCGCCCGTGGCCGGATCACATTCGACGGCGACTCGCGCATGCGCGAGCGGCCGATGCGCCCGCTCATTGTGGCCCTGCAGCAGCTCGGAGTGCGGATCGAGGATGACGGTCGAGGGGCCCTGCCGCTGTCGGTCGAGGCGACCGGCTCGGTCGAAGGCGGCAGGGTCACTGTCGACGCTGCCCAATCAAGCCAGCTGGTGTCAGGGCTGCTTCTCGCCGCTCCCTATTTCCGCCGCGGCGTCGACGTACGCGCTCCCGGTGATGTGCCGAGTGCGCCGCACATCGCGATGACGGTGGAGATGATGCGCCGCGCGGGAGGGCAGGTCGACGCCGCACCGCACAGGTGGGTCGTGCAGCCCGGGGCATACACCGCAAGGGATGTTGCGATCGAGCCCGACGCGACGAATGCGTCGTACTTCTTCGCCGCTGCCGCAATCACCTCCGGCTTGGTGAGCGTGCACGGCTGGCCGCGCGAGAGCGTGCAACCGACCGAGCAGCTCTTTGAGGTGCTGCAAGCAATGGGCGTCGAGTTCGAGTACGACGACGCGGGCGTCAGCGCGCGCGGACCGGCCACGCTGCGGGCGATCGACGCCGACATGCACGAGATCGGCGAGGTCACGCCGACCGTTGCGGTACTCGCCGCCGTCGCGGATGGAACGACGACGATCCGCGGGGTCGCGCACTTGCGCCTGCACGAGACCGACCGCCTGCACGCGCTCGCGACTGAACTCGAACGACTCGGGGCGTCGGTTCGACAGACCGAGGACGGCTTGGTGATCACGCCGGGGCCGCTGCGCGGCGGCACCTGGCGCACGTACGACGATCACCGGATGGCGATGAGCGGTGCCGTGCTCGGACTCGTTGTGCCCGGGATGCGCGTCGAGGACATCGGCTGCACGAGCAAGACGATGCCCGACTTCGCCGATCGCTGGAGCGCGCTGGTGCGACCGGCGTGAGCCCGGGCCGCGAGCTCGACGAGGACGACGTCAGGATGCGCCGCGCGGGCCCGTCGCGACGGCGTACCCGGCAACAGCCCAAGCACGACACTGCGATCCCCGGACGAGTCGTCGCCGTTGACCGCGGGCGGTTCACCGTCCGGATCGAGGACCGCGATGTCGTCGCGATGCGCGGCGGTCAGATGCGGCGCACGTCAGTTGTCGTTGGCGACGACGTTGACGTCGTCGGGGACATCACCGGCGCTCCCGACGCGCTGGCCCGGATCGTGCGGGTTGCCGAGCGCACGTCGGTACTTCGACGCACCGCCGACGACACCGACCCGGTCGAGCGCATCGTCGTCGCCAATGCCGAGCAGCTGGTCGTTGTGATGGCCGTCGCCGATCCCCCGCCGGCGGCGCGGCTCATCGACCGGTGCCTCGTCGCGGCGTACGACGGCGACCTCGAGCCAGTGCTCTGTTTGACCAAGCACGACCTGGGCGAGGCCGACGACCTGGTCGCGGAGTACGCGCCACTAGGACTGCGCACCGTGAAGGTGTCGCGCGCCGATGGAGATCAGGGCTTCGAGGAATTGCGCGCGCTTCTTACCGGACGCACCAGCGTGTTCTTCGGGCAATCGGGTGTGGGCAAGTCGACGCTGGTCAACCGGCTCGTGCCGGGCGCGACGCGCGCAACGGGCGCCGTGACAGCGATGGGCAAAGGCAGCCACACCAGCTCGTCGGTGATCGCACTGGCGCTACCCGATGCCGGCTGGGTGATAGACACCCCGGGGATCCGGTCCTTCGGTCTGGGGCATGTCACGCCCGACACGCTGCTGCATGCGTTCCCGGACCTCGAGCCGGGCGCTCTCGAGTGCCTGCCCGGCTGCGACCATCACACCGATGCCAACTGCGGGCTCGACGGCCTGGTCACTCGTGGAGCTGCGAGCACGGCCAGACTGGCGTCGTACCGGCGCTTGCTCGAGCTCGCCGATCAGTCGAGTACGACGGTGCCGCCGGATCGCCAGTAGACCCCGGCCTCGCGAGTGAGCATTTCCTCGTCGACGAGATAGCGGCGCAGGGCCGCGGTGTCAGGGTGGAACGCGCCCAGCAAGACGTTCACCTCACGCTCGCTGTAGCGCACCCCCGGTTCGAAGATCCGCACGATGTGGTCGAGGACGACCAGGCGCTTGCCGTGCGCGGCCGGAATCTGCGTCAAGCGACCGTCGCGGATGAACACTCGGAGTACCGCGGCGTCCCCGGGGTCGGTCGCGCCGTGGTCGTCCACCGGCCGCACCGGTTGGGCCCGGCGAGCGACGTCCCGCAGCGACTCGACATCGACCCGGTACTCGCCGCCCGCCGCGGTCACGATGCGGGCGTTCTCGAGGCGGGCCAGAGCCCGGCCGGTACGCCGGACGTCGAGCCCGGTGCGCTCCTCGACGTCGGCGAGAGTCCGAGCGCCGAGGGTCAGTGCGGCGACAACGAGGAGACGGTCGGGCTCGACAACGAGCCCGAGTAACTCAGCGGCGCGGGCAGCTGCGTCATCGGTCACCTGGCCATCATCGCCGTCGACCAGGCATCAGCGCAGCGCGGGTACCTTGGATGCGTGACGCAGCACTCGCCGGCACGCTCACGCTCACTCGACGCGCGGCTTGCGTTCGCGCTCGTCGCGAATGCGGCCGTCGTCGTCGGGCAGAGCATCATGGCGGCGGTCGCGGGCAGCCTCGGGCTGCTGGCTGACGCGGGGCACAACCTCACTGACGTCGCCGCACTCGCTCTCGCACTGTGGGCCGTGCGCGCGAGCCGCCGCGAGCCGAGCGAGCGCCAGTCGTTCGGCTGGCACCGGGGCGGCGTCCTTGCCGCGCAAGCCAACGCGGCGGCGATCGTGGTCGTCGCAGCGTTGCTTTCGGCTGAGGCGATCCACCGGCTCGGCGACCCACCGCTCGTTCGCGGCGGCCTCGTCGCCGCGACGGCGACGGTCGCGGCGATCGTCAACGCCGCGTGCGCGGTGTTGCTCATGCGGCACACCGCCGACCTGGCCGCGCGGTCCGCCGTACTGCACCTGGCCGGTGACGCGGCCGCAAGCGTCGCCGTTGGAGTCGCGGGCTTCGTAATAGTCACGACCGGCGGCAACTACTGGCTCGACCCGGCCGCGACCTTGGTCGTATCGGCGCTGCTGGCTGCTGCGGCGTGGCAGCTGCTACGGCAGACCTCCGGCGTATTGCTGGAGTCGACGCCGGCCGGCATCGATCCCGGCGACGTCACCCGGACGATCGCGGCCGTACCCGGTGTCGAGTCGGTGCACGACCTGCATGTGTGGTCGTTGAGCAACGCCGTGCACGCGCTGTCGGTGCACATCGTGTTGGCCGGCCATCCGACGCTCGAGGAAGCCCAAGTCGTCGGGACGGCCGTCAAAAGAGCCGTGAGCGCGCCGTACCGCATCGCGCACGCGACGGTCGAGCTCGAATGCGAGGGCTGCGTCGACGACGGAGCGTGGTGCGCGATCAGTCCCGCGGTGCTCGCTCGCGAGGGCGCCCCCGCGCCCCACCGGCACGCGCACCGGTAAGGTCGCCGATCATGAACGCCGACCTCGCGCTCGCGTTGCGTCTCGCTGACGCCGCCGACGAGATCACGATGCATCACTTCCAGCGCGTCGATCTACAGGTCGAGTCGAAACCGGACGCGACGCCGGTTTCCGAGGCCGACCGCGCGGTCGAACTCGCCTTGCGCGCGGCCCTGTCGAGTGAGCGACCCGGCGACGCTGTCATCGGTGAGGAATACGGCGCCATAGGCGCCGGCTCTCGACGCTGGATCATCGATCCTGTCGACGGCACCAAGAACTACGTGCGCGGCGTACCGGTGTGGGCGACGCTGATCGCACTGCAGGTCGACGGTGTCGGCACGGTCGGCGTCGTCTCGGCTCCCGCTCTGCACCGGCGGTGGTGGGCGAGCAAGGGCGACGGGGCGTACGCCGACGGGCGCCGCATCCAGGTGTCGCGCGTCGGCGCTGTGACCGATGCGCACTTCAGTTTCTCGAGCCTGTCCGGCTGGGAGAAGCACAGCCGCCTCGACGGGTTTCTCGAGCTGACCCGAATCGCTTGGCGCACAAGGGCTTTCGGGGATTTCTGGTCGCACTGTCTCGTCGCGGAGGGCGGCGCAGACATCGCCGCCGAGCCCGAGGTGTCCCTATGGGACATGGCCGCAGTGCAGGTGATCGTCGAAGAGGCCGGCGGACGCTTCACCGATCTGTCCGGCGTAGCGACCGCTGACGGCGGCAGCGCTGTGTCGACGAACGGGCTGTTGCACGACGTGGTCCTGCAATACCTAGCCGCGACGTGAGGCGCGAACCGCTCGGCGTCGGCGAGCGAGCGCCTGACTTCGTCCTGCGCGGCGTGTCCGGCTCGCCCGAGAGGTTCTACGCGCATGCGGGTGGCCGTCCGACCGCGGTGGTCTTCGCCATGGGCGACGATCCCGCTCTGGCGCAGCTCGTCGCAGCCGTGGCGGGCCGCGACGACGTCGCGGTGTGCTGCGTCACACCGGAGGACCTGCTCGAGGCCGCTGCCGTCCCGGCCTGGTGGGACCCCGACGGCAAGGTCCGCGACTCGTACGGCGTCGCACCGTTGGAGCCGACCGCCGTCGTCTTCGATCCAAGTCTGCGGGCTATTGGCGTTGTGTCCGGCGAGCGGATGGCAAAGCAAGCAGTGGCTCTCCTCGACGGCGCGCGGCTCGAGAGCGACGCGGGTCACGTCACCGCGCAGGCACCGGTGCTGTTCGTCCCACGGGTGCTCGACCCGGCCATGTGCGAGCGGCTCATCCGCATCTGGGACTCCGCCGGCTCGATCGAGACCGGAGTGGCGCGCGCGAGCGGCGACGCGCTCGATCCGGCGTACAAGCAGCGGCGCGACCACACGGTCGGGGACCCGGAGCTCAACCGGGAGCTGTCATCGATTGTCGGGCGCCGCGTCATGCCCGAAGTGCACAAGGCCTTTGCTTTCAGGGCGACCCGGTTCGAAGGCTTCAAGATCGCCTGCTACGACGCGACGACCGGTGGGTTCTTCCGCGCGCACCGCGACAACCTCAGCCGCACCACGGCGCACCGTATCTTCGCACTGACACTGAACCTCAACGACGAGTACGACGGCGGCGAACTGCGCTTTCCCGAGTACGCGACGACCCCCTACCGGCCGGCGGCCGGCGAGGCGCTGGTCTTCTCGTGCGCACACCTGCACGAGGTCCTCGATGTCACGGCCGGTCGCCGCTTCGTACTGCTGTCATTCCTGTACGCCGACGAGCCGCTCTGACGCCGTACCGCGGCGATCGTCGTGCCAGGATGCGCTTTCAGCGCCCGACGGCCTTTTCCAGCTCCGCTTTCGTCATCTTCGAACGGCCCTCGACGCCCTTGCGCTTGGCATCGTTGTAGAGCTGCGCCTTCGTCTTGCCACCAGGCCCGCTGTGCGATCGCAGTCCACCCCGCCGGCTCGACGAGATGTCGCTGCGGGAGCTGCGGCTCGCGGTCCTCGCCTCACCGGATCGTGCCCGTTCCTTGTTGACCGTCCGGGCCGCGATCTCCTGGGCCTTGTCTTCAGAGCGGCCGCTGTCCTTGAGACCTTCCTTGATGTGCTCGTACTGACGTTCGCGTTTGGCACTCCATGCTCGCTGCGGCATCGCGACCTCCTTGCTTTTCGGGCGGACGCGCAGCCGTTGAGCGTCTCCGAATGCCCTTCGGCGACGTTCGAGCCGACAGCCACAGCGTGGCGTCGGAGTCCGCGCGGCGCTCTGACCCCGGGTGGACTGTGCCGCCGGCTGGTCCTCGACGGTGACGACGAACGACGCGTAATACCGCCTCGACACCAACAGCCCGCCTGACAGCAGCTATTCACCACCGCCCTAAAGGACGGCGCCCTCTCGCCAGTCCATGTAGCGTCGACGCGTGCTGAAGGCGACGTCCCGGTTGATCGCTCTCACCTGTTTACTCTTGTGTCTTGCACCGGCGTCGGCGAGTGCGCACGTCCAGGGGGCCGCGGAGGTGATCGCGCCGAAGCACGGCGCCTGGGTCAGGACCCCCACCACCGAGATCCTGATCATGGGGCGCGGAAATGCCCGAACCAACTTCTTCGTCGAAGTAGACGGTCAGGCGGTCGACGGCAAGGGCCGGCGCGGCGCAACGGTTTTCATCCCCTTCGCCCTCGAACCCGGTAAGACCCTGGAGCTGTCCGTGCCCCTCCCCAAGGGCGGGCACGAGATCCGAGTGCGCCACGTCGTCGACCCTGACTTTCCCCTCTCCGACGCCGTGATCCGATTCTCGGTCGGCGATCCCGTTTCCCCGGCAAGGACGTGGGCTCGCCTTGGCGTGCCGCTGCTCGCGCTGCTCACGGCGGCTGGTGCCGTCGGGCTGCGGATCTCGCGACGACGCGCTGCAGAGGCGGCGAAGCGAGTGCAGCCACGGCGCTCCCCCGCCCGCACGCCGGCGGCGAAGACCGGCAAGGGAAAGGGCGCGCGGTGATTTCGTCGGTGGCAATCGCACCGAGCGGCAGGTATCGGGATCTGGACCGAATCCGCAGTAGAGCGGGTGGTAACAGAAAGTTTCCGGCGCGTCAGAGGCGCTCGTGGATTCGTCCGTCTGATCCGCTGGGTCGCGTGCCTCGGTCGGCGTATTTTCGGCGCATGACCACCCTGCTGCCGGTCGTCGACCCCGGGTTGGGGAACTCGTCGTATCTGGTCGATCTCGGCGACGGCCGGGCGCTCGCCGTCGACCCGAGCCGCGATCTTCGGGCGCTTCGTACGGCGGCGGTGCGGCACGGCTTGTCCATCGCCTTCGCCGCTGACACCCATCTGCATGCCGACTTCCTGACCGGCGCGCTGCAGCTCGCCGCTGACGGCGCGACCGTGATCGCGTCCGCTGCCGGCCGCCGCGAGTATCCGCACCGAGGACTCGCGGACGGCGACGACGTCGACCTCGGCGGACTGTCACTGCGCGCACTCGCGACGCCGGGTCACACCGACGAGCACCTCGCCTACCTGCTGCTCGACGGGGCGACGCCGCTGGGCATCTTCACCGGCGGCTCGCTGATCGTCGGTGCCGCCGCGCGTACCGACCTGGTCGATCCCGCGCGTACCGAGGAACTGGCCAGGGCGCAGTACCGATCCGTCCATCGGCTTGTGGATGTGTTGCCGGACGACACCGCCGTCTATCCGACGCACGGCGCCGGCTCGTTCTGCGCGGCACCACCCAGCGGCGACCGCACCACCACCATCGGGCGCGAGAAAGCGACAAACCCGCTGCTCGGCGCACGCGACGAGGACGAGTTCGTCGCGCGGCTGTTGTCCGGTCTGGGCAACTACCCGGCGTACTTCGACCGTCTCGCCGAGATCAACCGGCGTGGACCGGCACTGCTCCGTGGTACGCCGGCGCTCACCTCGCTCTCGGTCGCTGACGTCGCCGCGGCGCTGGCCGCGGGTGCGCAGGTTGTCGACGTCCGGAGGATTACCGAGTTCGCCCGCGGCCACATCCCGGGCGCGCTGTCGATCGAGCTGCGGGACGCCTTCGCCAGCTGGCTCGGGTGGCTCGCCGATCCGGACCGGCCGCTCGTGTTCGTCCGCGACCCCGAGCAGGAACCGGAGGAGATCGTCTGGCAGGCAATGAAGATCGGTTTCGAGTCGATCACTGGTGAGCTCAGCGGCGGCATGACCGCCTGGCAAGCGGCCAGCCGGCCGGTCGCCGTGACACCGCTGGTCGACATCGCGTCGCTCGGCGGTGCCACCGTGCTCGACGTTCGGCAGGACGACGAGTTCGCCTCCGGGCATATCCCTGGTGCGCGTCATGTCGAGCTCGGTGCGCTCAGGCAGCGGCCGGCCGAACTGCTGCCCGGACCGGTTGTGGTGATGTGCGGGCACGGACAGCGCGCGACAACCGGCGCCAGCCTGCTCGAACAACTCGGCCGCTACGACGTCGCCGTACTCCATGACGCCGGCTCGCCCGAGTGGTCGAAGGCGACCGGGCAGCCGCTCGAACTCGGTGGCGCGCCCGATGGTGTCGCGGGTCTGCTGGCCCGCGCTCGCTCCCGCCTCGCCCGGCTGCCGGCCGACGAAGCGTGGCACGGCCTGCAGGACGGCCGGCTGCTGCTCGTCGACATCCGGACCGAGCATCAACGCCGGCGCGACGGTGACCTCCCCGGCGCCTGGGTGGTCGGCCGCAATGTGCTCGAGTGGCGACTCGATCCCGCCTGCCCAACCGCGGCGACGTGGGCGTCGTACGACGCGGCAGTCGTGCTGCTGTGCGACGAGGGTTACTCATCGAGCCTCGCCGCCGCGACGCTGCACGAGATCGGCGTGCACCGGGCAACTGATGTGATCGGCGGCATGCAGGCTTGGCTCGGGGCCGGTCTGCCGACCGCGCCCTTCGGTACTTCGCCGGACTTCACCGCGCCTGGCCGGCGAACTACTCCGGCTTGACGTAGAACCCGATCAGGTGGCCGATCGTCAAGAGTTCGTCACAGATTAAACGAAGTCTGTGCCGGTCGTTTTTCCGTCCTCTACACAACCTCCGCGAGAGTCCGTCATACGACAGAATCATCACGCCCGCAGGCGACCCGTCAATCATTGGGTACGGCGACGGTGTGGTTCGGAGCGGGCGTCAGGCCAGGCTGTCAAGGCTCCGGAAGTACTCGATGGCCGGCCCGGACCACTGCGCGTCGCAGTCGAGGAACAGCTGGCGGGCGCGCGCCTGCGGCCAGTGTCTGGGCAGCAACGTCTCCGGCAACTCGGGGTCGAACTTCGGGAAGTGCCGCCAGTCGGAGTACATCCGGATCCACGCGCTGAACTTCAGCTCGGGCGACTTCGGGCGCAGCTTGGAGAAGTCGCGCAGGAACGAGTCATACCGCTGGCGCAGGCTGTCCAGGTCCCATGCGGCACGGGCCAGCTCGGCGGGCTTGTGGCTGGCGAGCCGATCGGTGACGAACACGAAGGAGCCCACGGGGATCTCGCCGGAGTCGAGCAGCTCCAGCACCTCGTCCTGGTGTTCCGCGTGCGGGGAGATCCACAGACCGTTTCCCAGCGATCCGAAACCGAGCCACTCCAACTGCGTGCGCATCCGGTAGCGGATCTCGCGCCGCTCCTCCGGAATCGTCATGGCCACCAGCAGCCATCGCTCGTCCCACTCGGCCGAATCACCGAAGGACAGCGTGCGCTGGCGGCCCTCGTGCAGCCGATCGAGTGCGTCTTCACTGATGTGCATGAGCGAGCGGCGACCAACGCGCTCGCTCTTGAGCAGACCCTCTCGGGTTGCTCGCGCAACGACCTGGCGAGCGGCGATAGCCGAGACATCGAGGGTGCCCAGACCGGCAACGAGGGTTTCCTGCCACACGCTGGAGCCATACGGCGCAACCGCTTCACCGAGGATCGTCAGCATCAGAGTGCGGGCGGTGCGCGCACCGTCCCTGAGTCCCCCGTTGCCTGCGGCCATGGCAGCACAATAGCCCGAGAATCGACGAACGATCGACGATAGGCGACAAGTTGTCGCGCGCCGCTGCCACACGAACAGCCAGAGCGCGCGCTCTTGTAGAGCGTGATAGTAGTCACGGCCAAAGCGTTGTCGAACGACCCGCCGGACGATCCTCGACATGCCGCTTTGCGAAACGCTGCGCGATGCGCTTCATCCGCGCGCCGGCCAGGTGCCCACGGTGCGCCGACATCAAAGTGCTCGCGTTCTATGACCCGCATCGCCGCCCTGTCTGCGCGGTCGAGTCCACGGTCGTGGTGTGTGAAGACGTCACCAGTGATCCCG
>JBKJZO010000127.1:0-4190 GCA_046715235.1 Mycobacteriales bacterium | reverse complement strand
AGCAGGCACCGCAACCGCCGCAGCCACCTCATTAACCATCGAGTGGCGGTTCCGGTCGAAGATCAGTTGGACGGTAGCGACCGGGTCACCCGGTCGCTACCGTCCAGTTGATCTTGGTCGGCTCGGCGCAACCGATAGCCTCGCCCCGTGATCCGCATCAGGACCGGCACGGTCACCGCCGTGCTCCGCTCGTGGCCGGGCGCGGTCGAGCTCGAGGTCGACATTGCGGGGGTAGCAGGCGTCGCACTCGCCTACCCCAAGCTCGTCGGCACCCCTGAGCCAGGCGATCCGGTCATCCTCAACACCACCGCCGTGGCGTTGGGTCTGGGCACCGGCGGCTATCACCTCGTTGTCGCCTGCCCACCACGCGCGCCGGACGACCACGGCGGGCCCGGGCACCTGGTCAAGGCGCGCTACACGCCGCTGCAGGCGACCGTCCTCGGGGTCGACGAAGCCGACTCCCCTCACCGCAGCGCGATGGAACGCGCGGACCCCCTGCCGGCGACTCCGGTCGTGATCGCGGATCTGCACTCGGCGCTTCCCGCGATCGTCGTCGGCGTACGCTCGGAGCGTCCCGACGCGCGCATCGTCTACGTGATGACCGATGGTGGCGCCCTGCCGATCTGGTTCTCGCGCTCGGTCGCTGAACTCCGTCAACGCGATTGGCTCGCGGCAACGGTGACCACTGGTCAGGCCTTCGGTGGCGACCATGAGGCGGTCACCCTGCATTCGGGGCTGCTGGCCGCACACGCCGTGGAGAACGCCGACGTCGTCGTCGTGACGCAAGGCCCTGGCAACCTCGGCGTCGCGACCCCCTGGGGCTTCTCTGGCGTCGCGGCGGGCGATGCCGTGAACGCCGTCGCCGCTCTCGGCGGCGTCCCCGTCGCATCGCTGCGGATTTCGGACGCCGACCCGCGCGAGCGGCATCGCGGGATCAGCCACCACAGCCGTACGGCGTACGGCCGGGTCGCGCTCGCCCGCGCGCGAGTCGTCGTACCAGATCTGCCGGAACCACTGGCCGCCGAGGTGCGCGCAGAACTCGCCGAGGCTGGCATCGCCGACCGGCATGATGTCGTCCAGGTGAGCACCGAGGGTCTGCTAGACGCGCTGCGCGACAGCGGCCTCGAACTCTCCACGATGGGTCGCGGCCTCGAGGCTGACGCGGCGTACTTCCTTGCGGCCGCAGCCGCAGGCCGCGACGCCGCACAACTAATCCGCTGACATCCGGCGCTACATGCTCGCGATGAGCTTGTCGACGCGGTCGTCCTGCGAGCGGAACGGGTCCTTGCACAACACCGTGCGTTGCGCCTGGTCGTTGAGCTTCAGGTGTACCCAGTCGACGGTGAAGTCGCGGCGCTTCTCCTTGGCCTTGCGGATGAACTCGCCGCGTAGCCGCGCTCGCGTCGTCTGCGGGGGCAGGTCGATCGCCTCGGTGATAGTGATGTCGTCGCTGACGCGTTCGACCATGCCCTTGCGCTCGAGCAGGTAGTAGAGCCCGCGATCACGGTTGACGTCGTGGTAGGCCAGGTCGAGCAAGGCCAACCGTGGCGACGACAGGGGCAGGTTGTGCTTGGCCCGGTATCGCTCGATCAGCTGGTATTTGGTGACCCAGTCGACTTCGCGGCCGACGACGTCAAGACTTCCCGACTCGATCGCGTCGAGCGTGCGGCCCCATAGATCGAGCACCCGCTCGGCCACGGCGTCGTTTCCGCGACGGGTGACGAAGTCGAGCGCCTTCGCGTGGTACTCGCGCTGGATCTCCAGAGCACTCGCCTCGCGGCTGTTGGCCAGCTTCACCTTGCGCCGGCAGGTGATGTCGTGGCTGATCTCACGGATCGCGCGGATCGCGTTGTCGAGGGTCAGGTCGCGCATGACGACGCCGGCTTCGATCATTCGCAGGACCAGGTCCGTCGTACCGACCTTGAGCAGTGTCGTCGACTCGTTCATGTTGCTGTCGCCGACGATGACGTGCAGCCGACGAAACCGCTCGGCGTCGGCGTGCGGCTCGTCGCGCGTATTGATGATGGGCCGCGACCGCGTCGTCGCCGACGAGACGCCCTCCCAGATGTGCTCCGCGCGCTGGCTGATGCAGAACACCGCACCGCGCGGCGTCTGCAGCACCTTGCCGGCACCGCACAGGATCTGGCGCGTGACAAGGAATGGGATCAGTACGTCGGCCAGTCGGCTGAACTCGCCCTGCCGGCCGACCAGATAGTTCTCGTGACAGCCGTAACTGTTGCCGGCCGAGTCGGTGTTGTTCTTGAACAGATAGATCTGCCCGGCGATGCCCTCCTCGTGCAGCCGCTGCTCGGCACTCGATAGGAGCGACTCGAGGATCCGCTCCCCGGCCTTGTCGTGCGTCACCAAGTCGACGATGGAGTCGCACTCCGGAGTGGCGTACTCAGGGTGGCTGCCGACGTCGAGATACAGCCGGGCGCCGTTCTCGAGGAACACGTTCGACGACCTGCCCCACGACACGACTCGGCGGAACAGGTAGCGGGCGACCTCGTCCGGCGAGAGACGGCGCTGACCCCGGAACGTGCAGGTCACGCCGTACTCGTTCTCGATCCCGAAGATGCGGCGGTCCATCAGCCGATCCTATGGCGGCGCTGGCGTGCTGGCGCGGTACCTTTGCTGCCTATCCGGCCACCCCGACGAGAAGGACAAGCGATGGCGTGGTTCCGCCGCAGGTCGGCGACGGACGGCACGACGGCGACCCGCAAGCAGCGACGCGGCGCGGTTTCGGTGTCCAAGAGCGGCCGGTCGGGGCCTGCCGAGAGCGTCGCCAAACCAAGCCCGGCAGCGAGCCCGGTCGAGCGATACACAGGCACGGTCATCGAGCCCGCCGCCACCGCGGCGCATCGGATCAGCAGCGCCGCCGACGTCGACGCCAACGTGAAGAAGTACGGCGCCGATGGCGTGTTCAAGGGCGGCGGCGGTGGCTTCGGCGGAGCCGGAACAAAGTAAGTCAGGCGAGCGTGAGAGCACGCCGGCCTGCCGCGAACCGAGGAAGCACCGCTGCCGGACGGCGGATGACCAGGGGCGCAGCGCCAGGCTCGACCGGCCAGATCCGCACGTAGTCGGGCCCGGTATCCATTGCGCCGGTCGATTCGCGGCGTTCCCAGTCGAGCCGGATGACTCGCTCCTCCGCTGCCCATTCGAGCAGCATCATCTCGATCGCATCGACCAGCGGTGACTCGACGTTCAACGGCGTGGTGACGTCGAACGTGTGGTCGTCGGCGAGGGTGTAGACCGGGCAGTCGGACTCCGTCATGAAGGTCGCGACGCCACCGCGAGCGGTGATCGTGAGAGTGCTGCTGCCGGACGCATTGTTCGAGACCGAGACACCGACGATGCGCGTCTCGTCAATCGCCACCGCGCCGTAGGCAGGAATCGCCTGCCGGCGGCTCGCGACGCTCGTCGACCGCATGGTTTTCCTCCCGGAACGAAAAGAAATCCGACCCGAGTGATATCGGCGGTCGCGCGATGCCTACGCGTCACCCGTACGGGGGACAGACAGGTCAGACGAGCACGTCACGCGGCGAGGGCGCCCGCCAGCCGCGCTTGATCAGACTCTGCTCGTAGGCTTCGGCGGCAGCGCGCTGCTCGCGACGCGCCTGGAACATCTTCTCGTCGTCGTTGCGCTCCTCGGCGATGGCCAGCCGGTTCGTGGCCATCAGGTATTCGCGCATCGCTCGTTGCATCTCGTTGTCGAGAGCCGGCTCGGGCATCTGATCCTCCAACTCGAATCACTCACCCCAGCTGTGAGTTCGGCCATCTGCAGGCACGGTCTTTAGGCCAGGCGGCGGAATCACCCGGTAGGGCGAATGGCGCACGCGACTGTCACCCGTTTGCCGCACACGACGAGGCGGAGCCCCGGCACGCTACCGGGACTGGCGAGAGGGCACCGTCCTTCAGGGCTGTGGTGAATCGCTGCCGTAGAAATGTCAGTGGCGTGTGGCGTGAAATCGGAATCCCCGCCCTTCAGGGCGGGGAGGTTGTCAATTGTCGTCAGCCTTCGTATCGCTGGAGTCGTCGCCGGTTCCTGCGCCCTCGCCGCTGGGCTCCGGTTGGTTGGGCGACGGCGCACCCGGCTCGTCGGCGACTGCCTGGGCGGCCGACTCGTTGCCGTCCTGCAGCAGCCGGTTGACCGCCGAATCGGTCAGCCGCTTGAACTTGCGACGCGGCCG
>JBKJZO010000126.1:0-13933 GCA_046715235.1 Mycobacteriales bacterium | reverse complement strand
CCTCCGACTCGCCTCCCGCGGCAGTCGTGAGAAGCGACCTTTCGACCGAGCACGGTCGGCGCTCGGCCGTCGTGCAAAGCACAGTGGGGCCCGTCAGGACCCCGTGTGCTCATAGGAGCACAATCTGTAGGCTTCTCGGAATGGTTTGCCCACAATTTTGGGTAGAAAGACCGCCCACGGAGCTCAACGCCACCCGCTGCGCAGTATCAGGGAGCGACGCAACGACTGACGCCCTCCGGCGGCGAGCAGCAGCACCGCCGCGTTGGGCAGTGTGCGCACACCGGATTCGAGCGGCGAGTAGCCCTGCACGAACTGCAGGTGCTGGGTCAGCATGAAGAACGCAAACAACGATCCCACGAGGTAACGCTACATATCTAGCGCGACGATAGGTCGAAAGGTCAGCCGGGGCCGGAGCGACTCCGGGCCGCGTTGGCGGTCGGTGCGGCGGCGAGCAGCCGGCGGGTGTAGTCCTCGTGGGGCGCGTGCAGCACTTGCGCGACCGGCCCGCACTCCACGATTCGGCCCCGGTGCATCACCGCCACCCGGCCGGCGATCGAGGCGACCAGCGGCAGGTTGTGGGTCAAAAACAGCAGCGCGAGCCCGGTGTCCCGCTGCAGTCCGGCGAGCAGCTCCACGATCGAGGCCTGCACGCTCACGTCCAGAGCAGACGTCACCTCGTCACAGATCAGCACCTGCGGCCGGCAGATCAGGGCGCGGGCGATGGCGACCCGCTGGCGCTCGCCGCCGGAGAGCTCGCCCGGGTAGCGCGCCGCGAGCGACGGCGAGATGCCGACGCGCTCCAGCATGCTCGCCGTCTGCCGGCTGACGTCGCGCCCCCGGGCCAGCCTGAAGATCTCCAGTGGTCGGCCCACGGCCTGCCCCACCGTGCGGCGCGGGTTGAGCGAGCCGTAGGGGCTCTGGAAGACGTACTGCAGGTGCCCGCGCACGCCCACCGGCCGCTTCCGCGCCGTCGGAGCCAGGGGCCGCCCCGCCAGCAGGATGTCCCCCCGATGGCTGGGGTGCAGCCCGGCGATGGCCCGCACCAGCGTCGTCTTCCCACTGCCCGACTCACCGACCAGCGCGACGCACTCGCCCGCAGCGACATCCAGCGTGACGTCGCTGACGACCAGCCGCGACCCGTGCTGAGCGCTCACGTGCTGCAGCGCCAGCGCCGTTTCCCGCCCGCTGGGTACGGCGGCAGCGCGGGTGGGCGTGCCGGCGGCGGCCGCGCTGCGCAGCACGTCCGCAGACCGGATGCAGCGCACCTGGTGATCGGGCCCGACCGCACTCAGCTCCGGGGTCTCGGGGGCACACGCAGCTACCACCATGGGACAGCGCGGCGCGAACCCGCAGCCCGGCTGCCGCAGCCGCGGCTCGGGAGTGTGACCGGCCAGACCGACGACTGCGTGCCCCGACGTGAGTTCCGGGATGGCCGCGATCAGCGCCCTCGTATAGGGGTGCGCTGAGGCACGGAACAGCGTGCCGGTAGGGCCTAGCTCGACGAGCCGGCCGGCGTACATGACAGCCACCTGGTGGGCGATCTCGGCGATGACGGCCAGGTCGTGGCTGATGTAGACCGCCGCGACGCCGCGATGAGCGGTGATCCGCCGTACGGTCGCGAGCACGTGGGCCTGGGTGGTGGCGTCGAGCCCGGTCGTGGGCTCGTCGAGCACGACCGCGCTGGGCCGGGCGACGAAGGCCATCGCGAGGCAGACCCGCTGCTGCTCGCCGCCGGAGAGCTCGTGCGGAAAGCGGCGCAGGAAGGCATCGTCGTCCGGCAGCGACACGTCCGCCAGGGTCTCCCCGAGTCGCAGGTCGCGCTCGCTGGGCGTCAGGTCGGTGTGCGCCGTCAGCACCTCGCGGATCTGCGTGCCCACGCGCAGCCCAGGGTTGAGCGCCGCCGCCGGGTCCTGCGGCACGTAGGAGACCAGCCGCCCGCGCAGCCCGGCCAGCGCCGCCTCGGGGGCGCTGAGCAGGTCGACGCCGCCAACCCGCACCGACCCCTCGGTGACTCGCACGCCACGCCGCGCGTGTCCGAGCACGGCGAGCGCCGCCGTCGTCTTGCCCGCCCCGGACTCCCCAACCAGACCGAGCACCTCACCCGGCGCGACGGCGAAGGAGAGTCCGTCGACGATGCGGTGCGGCGTCCCCGTGAGTACGGCGACCAGCCCCTCGACGACGATGCCTGCGGTCAAGGCCCCGGTGCTGTTCACCGCGAGTCCCGGTGCATGCCGATGGCCGCGCGGGACAGCCCATCGCCGATCAGTCCGGAGCCGACGGTGAGCAGCGCGATCGCCACCGCCGGCAGCACGACCGACCAGGGCTGGACGACGAGCGCGGCCTGGTTCTCCTCGATCATCAGCCCCCAGTCGGCGCCGCCGACAGTCGGCGTGAAGCCGAGGAAGGCGAGCGCCGCGATCAACCCGATCGCGTAGGTCAGCCGCAGGCTGGCCTCCACGGTGAGCGCGCTGAGCACGTTGGGCGCGATCTCGGCGAACAGGATGCGTCGGCGGGACTCACCGAGTGCCTCGGCGGCCGCCACGAAGTCCTGCTCGACCACCGGCAGCGCCGCCCCGCGGGCGATCCGCGCCACCCGCGGCATGGTGGTCGCGGCCACTGCGGTCACGACCACCCACGGCCGCGCCCCGACGGTCGCGATGGCGACCAGCACGAGCAGAATCTGTGGGAACGCCAGCAGCACGTCCATCCCACGCATCAGGACGTCGTCGAGCGGGTTGCGCCCATAGGCCGCGGTCAGCCCGATCGTGACGCCAATGACGACGCCCAGCACGGTTGCGGCCAGCGCCAGCACGATCAACCCGCGCCCGCCCCACAGGAAGCGGCTCAGTACGTCATGGCCCAGATAGTCGGTGCCGAGGAGTGCGCGGTCGCCGCGCCCGGCGTAGGGCATGCCAACGAAGGCGGTCGGGCTGTGCGGCGCGAGCAACGGACCGACCACGCCGACGACGACGAGAGGGCCGACGGCGGCCAACCCCAACTGGACGCGCCGCAGCCGCAGGGCGACGCGCAGCACGGTGAGCACCGGCGGCAGCGCGGCGACGTCGTCGACATCGAACCCCACGACGGCGGCCGTCTCGTCGTGCATCACAGCCGCGAGCGCAGACGTGGGGTCACGGCGACGGTGGCGACGTCGGCGAGGAGGTTGGCGACGACGTACCAGCCGGCGATCAGCATCGCGAGCGCCTGCACGACCGGCAGGTCATGGTTCGCGACCGCGTCGCGCAGCGCGCTGCCGACGCCGTCGTAGGCGAATAGGTACTCGACGACGATGACCCCGCCGGCCAGGTAGGCGAGGACGAGCGCGACCGCCTGCAACGTCGGGCCGAGGGCGTTGGGCAGGGCGTGCCGCCAGAGCACCACTCGGCTTGACAGGCCTTTGAGCCGGGCCATCTCGACGTAGTCGCTCTCCAGCACCTCCACCATCGACGAGCGCATCATTCGGGCGATGTAAGGCGTCACCACGAGCACGAGGGTCAGCGTCGGCAGCACGATCGCGGCGGGGTCGTCCCACGGCCGGCTCCCCGGCGCGACGTAGGCGGTCGCGGGCAGGACCTGGAAGACCGTGGTCCCGAAGAGCAAGACGAGCGCCAGCCCGACGACGAACTCCGGCAGTGCAGCCAGCGCCAGCAGCACCACCGCCGTCACTCTGTCGAAGCGCCGGTCCCGGCGCAGCGCGGCGTAGGCGCCCAACAGCACGGACAACGGGATCGAGACCAGCGCCGAGCACAGCACGAGGAACGCCGAGTTGATGATCCGGTCACCGAGCAGCGTCGTAACCGGTTGGTTGGCGGCCAGGCTGCGTCCGAGGTCGCCGCGGAGCAGACCCGCGAGCCAGTCGCCGTACTGCTGCGGCAGTGAGCGGTGCAGCCCGAGCTGGTCGCGCAGCGCCTCCAGGTTGGCCGCGGTCGCGGAGCGGCCGAGGATCGCCCGCGCCGGGTCGCCCGGCAGCGCCTGGGTGGCGGCGAAGACGATGACCGAGACCAGCCCGAGAGTGACTATGCCGAGTAGCAGTCGACGGATCACGAAGCCGGTGATGCCGCCGCGCGTGAGTCTGCGCACTGCGGGTCAGCCGAACCAGATCGTGCGGTAGCCGTGCCCGAACGAGTCCAGGTTGAGCGTCGACCTGCTGGCTGCCAGGCCTTGCAGCTTGGGGGAGTAGGCGTCCACGAGGTTGTTGAAGCAGGCGATGATGTAGCCGCCATCGTCGTACTCCAGGCGCTGCATACGGTGGATGATCTCGCACCGCTTGGCGGCGTCCGGCTCGGCCAGCGCCTGCCCGTAGAGGTGCTCGTAGTCGGAGCCCGGCGGTGGCCAGTGCGTCTCGTTGAACGGCGACTTCGGCAGGCCCCCGACCGCGACCTGCGGCAGGAAGTTGCGCGTGCCAAAGAAGTCGACCGAGAACGGCAGCTTGAGGTACTGGTCGCCGTAGTAGTTGCTGTCGATCCGCACGTTGACGTGGACCCCGGCCCCCTTGGCCTGCTCGGCGAAGACCTTGGCGATGTCCACCATCCCGGCCGCGCCGTCGGTCGTGTGCAGGTCGACCGAGAGCCCGGCGTGGCCGGCCTGCTCGAGCAGCGCCCGTGCCTGCGCCAGGTCCTGGGTGCGCTGCGGCAGCGACGTGTCGAAGCACGGGTCGAACGGCGCGTAGAGGTCGTTGGCTACCCGGCCGTGCCCGGACAGCACCTGCTGCACCACCTGTGGCCGGTCGACGATGAGCCGCATCGCCTGCCGGACCCGCACGTCGTCGAACGGCGGCTCGTCTATCGCCATGCACAGCGGCAGCCAGCTTGCGCCCGGCGACTCCAGGATGGCTAGGCCGCGCGAGAGCGCGATCCCGATCTGGGCGTAGGGGATGTCGGTGATGGCGTCGACCTGGCCGGCAATTAGCGCGTTGACCTGGGCGGTGGTGTCCCGGAAGTTGATGACCGTGACCTGGTCGAGCCACGGCTGGTCGGTCCGCCAGTAGTTGGGGTTGCGGACGTGGACGCTCTGCTGTCCCGGCGCGAAGCTCTCCAGCTTGAAGGGGCCGGTGCCGACCTTGGGCCCCTCTCGGGTGTGCCCCTCGGGGACGATCGTGTTGACATACACCGCCAGCGAGTCGGCGAAGGTGGCGTCGGCGTAGCGCAGGGTGGCGCGCACGGTGCGGTCGTCGACCTTGGCCAGCCGCTGCGGGTCGACGGACGCGAGGTTCGCGGCGCCGCCCAGCCCCAGCTTGGGATCGAGGATGCGGCGCAGCGAGTAGATGACGTCGTCGGCGCCGAGGGTCTTGCCGTCGTGGAACTCGACACCGGAGCGGAGCCTGATCGTCCAGGTGTCGGGCCTGTCCTGCACCACCTCTTCGGCGAGGCCGTCGTTGGCCAGCTGGTAGTTGGCGTCGTAGACCAGCAGCGTTTCCCAGCCGGCGACGATCCGGGCCTGGTCCGGCTTGGTGACGATGTGCTGGCCGTCGAGGACGTCCTTGGCGCCGCCGCCGGTGACGCCGATGCGCAGTGCGCCGCCCCGCTTGGGCAGCGATCCGGGCACGGGCGTGGCGGGCTGCGGGGACGACCGGCAGGCGGGCACTGCCGCGGCGAGTCCGGTCAGCCCAGCCGCGACCAGGAACTCGCGTCGTGACGGCCGACCGGGCGACTCGCTGCTCCTCGCGCGCGTTGCGGTCACCTCCGGCTCCTCACCGTTGGTCTCAATCTCTGCCGCACCCAGCGATGCGTCAAGGGCCCTGGTGACTCACGTCAAGATGCGCGTCGCCAGCGTCGTTGACTGACTCGAAAAGCGCGCTTCGTGTTGCCCTGAACTCCGGGCCTGCGGGCGGCCGCGGCCTTGCTCGTGGTCAGGGTGAGCAGCTCTGCGGTGAGGGCTTGGAGCTGCCGTTGGATCGCGGCTGGGATCAGGCCGGCGTGGACATCCTTCATGATCGCCTTGTCTTCGGCGCTGACCTCGGCGTGCCGGTCGGCGCGCTGGTGCGGCGTGGTCGGCCGGTCGTACTTCTTGGTGACTTTCGCGCCGTCTCGGGTCTTCGAAACGAGTGTTGCTGGGCTAGGAAGTAGTTCGTCAGGTGCGACTGCAACACCCAGATCCCGTTCGAGGGCCGCGACGACCCACTTGCGGGCCTTGTTGCGCACTGGGGGCAGTGGGACGACGCAGTGCCCGGGTTCGGTGACGGACATCGCGACCGGGTCGACCGAGAACCGCAACGAACCGGCTTGGTGTGACGCCGGGCGCCTTGCGCGCATGGCTGCGATGCGACCCTGTCGTCGCGCACAACTCGTCGAGGATCTTGCCCTTGTCCACGCGGTTCGCCCGCCGATAGCGCGCCGCGATCGTCTTCGTCACCGCCTGCCGCTTTCTCATCGTCAGTCCCAGAACCGGGGCCTACAGCCAGCCCGTGCGGTGACGTCGCAGGCGCGCTCCACGCGCGCATTTTCGGTGAGTCAACGCGGCACTTCCCCTTCCGCGTGGCCCGTGCCACTGTGAGTTGGTGCCGGCCTGGCCTGGACACGACCCCGCGCTGCCGCGGCTCGACGAGCTGCGATCGCGTGGCGCGCTGACGCCATACACCTTGTCCGAGGTGCTGAGGGACGACGGCGAGCTGGTCCTGGCGCGTGCCACGCAGGGTTCCCGGCCGGTGCTTCTGGTCGTCCCCTCCGGAGAGCGGCTGTCGGGGTTCCACGCCCGCACGCTGCGGCACGAGTTCGAGCTGCGGACCGAGCTGGACATCGGCTGGGCCGCGCAGCCACTTGCCCTGACCCGGAACGGCGACAACCTGGTCCTCGTCCTCGACGATCCCGGCGGCGTACTCCTCGAGCAGGTGCCCCGGCCGCTCGGAACGAGCCAGTTTCTGCGGGTAGCTCGCGCCGTCGCCGGGGCGCTCGGTCGGGCCCACCAGCGCGGGCTGGTGCACAAGGACATCAGGCCGGCCAACGTGCTGGTCGACATGCTTGCCGGGACGGCCGTCCTGACCGGCTTCGGACTCGCCAGCCGACAGGCGGGGGAGTCACCGCCAAGCGATGGCGGCGGACCGATGCCCGGCAGTCTTCCCTACATGGCGCCAGAGCAGAGCGGGCGGATGAACCGCGCCGTCGACTCGCGGAGCGACCTCTACTCGCTCGGGGTGACGCTCTACCAGCTGCTGACCGACGCGCTGCCCTTCGACGCCGCCGACGAGGTGGAGTGGGTGCACTCCCACGTGGCGCGCCGGCCGCGGCCGCCCGCACAGCGAGCCGATGGGATTCCCGAGCAGATCTCCGCCATCGTGATGCGCCTGCTCGCCAAGAACGCCGAGGAGCGCTACCAGACCGCAGCGGGGCTGGAGGCCGACCTCGACCGCTGCCTCACCCGCTGGCTAGCTGCGGCGCGGGTCGATCCGTTCCCGCTGGCGCTTGACGACACCCCCGACCGCCTCGTCCTGCCGCAGTGGCTCTACGGCCGCGACCGGGACGTCGCGGAGGCACTCGACGCCTTTGAGCGCGTCTCGCGGCGGGCGACCCCGGAGCTGGTGCTGGTGTCCGGGCACGCCGGTATCGGGAAGTCGGCGCTCGTCGCCGAGGTGCGGGCGGCGTTGCCCACCGGCGTGCTCTTCGCTGCTGGTTCGTTCGACGCGCAGCGTCGTGACGTGCCCCACCAGCTGGTGACCCAGATCGTCGGGAGCGTCCTGCGGCACATCCTCAGCGGCACCGACGACGACGTGCAGCTTGCCCGTGAGGCGGTGCTCGCCGCGGTGGGTTCACACGGCCGGCTGGTCGGCGACCTGGTCCCCGAGCTCGGGCGGCTGATCGGTGAGCAGCCGCCGGTCATAGCCGTGCTCCCGCAGGAAACGCACAACCGGTTCCTTGCCGTCTTCCGGCGATGCATGGCGGTGTTCGCGAGCGCTGAGCGGCCGCTGGTGGTCTACCTCGACGACGTGCAGTGGATGGACGTCGCGAGTCTCGAGCTGCTGGCGCACTTCGTGACGCACCCCGACCTGCGTCACGTGCTTGTCATCGGCACCTCGCGGATCGGCGAGGCGGCACCACCCGCCGTAGAGCAGACCCTGGAGGCGATCCGCCGCTCCGACGTGGTCGTGCGCGAGATCGTCCTTGAGCCCCTGTCTATCGAGGCGATGGGCGAGCTGGTCGCGCACGCGCTGCAGGCGGACCTCGAGCAGACCCGGCCGCTCGCGACGCTCGTGCACGCGAAGAGTGCGGGCAACCCGCTCTTCGGCGTGCAGTTCCTGACCGCGCTGGCGGACGACGGGCTGCTGAGCTTCGATCGCGACCGCCGCGGCTGGGAGTGGGATCTCGATCAGATCCAGGCCAGGGGGTTTGCGGACAGCGTCGTCGACCTGGTGGTCGGCCGGCTGAGCTGGCTGCCGACGGCGAGCCGTGAGGCGGTGGGGCTGCTGGCCTGCATGGGCAGTGCCGGCGACGCCGCCCAGCTGGCTCGGCTGCTCGGCGTGTCCGAGCGCGACACCGACCTGGTCATGCGCGACGCGCTACGCACGGGACTCGTCTTGCAAGTCAAGGACAGCTACGTCTTCGCCCATGCCCGGATCCACGAGGCCGCCTACGCGCTGCTCCCGCCCGAACGCCACTCCCGCGAGCACCTGCGGATCGGCCGGCTGCTCCTCGGCGACCGCACCGACGACCTGGCCGACGAGAGCGTCTTCGACGTGACCAACCAGCTCAACCTGGGGCTGGAGCTGGTGACCAGCCCCGAGGAGCGGGCGGTGGTCAGCCGGCTCAACGTCGTCGCCGGCCGGCAGGCGCGCGCGTCCGGCGCCTATGGGTCGGCTCGCAACTACCTCGCGCAGGCCACCGCGTTGCTGCCCGAGGACGTCTGGGACCGGGACCCGGCCGGGACGTTCCTGCTCTACCTGGAGCTCTCCGAGTCCGAATACCTCTCGGGCAACTTCGAGCGCGCCGATGAGCTCTTCGACGTCATCCTCGCGGCCGCCTCATCGGACTCCGACCGGGCCCGGGTGCTCTGTCTGCGGGCCCGGCTCTACCAGCTGTCCGGTCGCTACGACGAGGCGATCGGGGTAGTGGCGGACGGCCTGCGGATCTTCGGCATCGAGCTGCCGCACACCGACGAGGCGATGAGCCGGACCCAGGCACAGCTGCGCGCGCACATCCGCACCGCACTCGCCGGCCGGGAGGTCCGCGACCTGATCGACGCGCCGGTCATCGAGGACGCTGGCCGGTCAATGGTGATCCTGCTGCTGGCCGACGCCATTCACTGCGCATACGCAACCCAGCCCGAGCTGTTCGCGGTGATCACTGAGATGGGGCTGCAGGCGTGCCTGACCCATGGCGTCACCCCGGACGCCTGCAGGATCTTCCTCAACTACGGCGCGCTGCAGGTCACCGAAGGCGACGTCGCAACCGGCTTCGAGTTCGCCGAGCTGGCGCTGGCGCTCAACGAGCGGTTCGACGACCGGCGGATCCGCGGCGCGCTGCTGCACACCCACGCTGCCTATGTGAATCCATGGCGCCGGCACCTCGCCACCAGCCGGCCGATGCAGGAGCAGTCCTTCGCCCTCTGCGTCGAGACCGGCGACTTCGTGTTCGCCGGGTATGCCATCGCGCTGACCATGTCCAACGCCGTCGCGCGCAGCGATCCGCTCGACGACGTCCTCGAGCTGTGCCGCGGCTACCGCAGCTTCGCCCGGGCGAGCCACAACGACATGATCTTCGAGTGCATCCGGTACCACGAGCAGTTCGTCGCCTGCCTCAGCGGGCGCACCGAGGCCGTGGGTTCGTTCGAGGACGCGACCTTCGACGAGGCGGAGAGTCTCGGGATCATCGCGCGGTCCGGCGTACGCACGTTTATCGGGCACTGCGAGGTGCTCAAGCAGCTGGCGCTGTTCGTCCTGCGCGACATCGCCGGGGCGCAGGCAGCGGCGGAGCGGGCGGCTCACTGGCTGCCGATGTTCGTCGGGTCGGTCAACGAGACGACGCACCACACCTTCGCGGCGCTGACCCTGACTGCGGCGTACGCCGACACACCGGTCGCCGACCAACCGGCGGTTGTGGACCGGGTGCGTGCGGTGCACGGCAGGCTCGAGCAGTGGGCCAAGGACTGCCCGGAGAACTTCGCCCACCCCTGCCGGTTGGTGGAGGCCGAGCTTGCGCGGATCGAGGGCCGGCCGCTCGACGCGCTGCGGCTCTACGAACAGGCGGTCCGCTCGGCAAACGACACCGGCTTCGTCTACTTCGAGGCGATCGGCTATGAGCTGGCGTCGCACTGCAGCGCCGCCGCCGGTCTCGACGCCGTCGCCCACGACTACCTACGCCGGGCGCACGCCACGTATGCGCGGTGGGGAGCGGTCGGGAAGGTGAGCCAGCTCGAGGCCCGGCATCCCGCGCTGCGCCGGCAGCCGGAGGTGGCCGGCGACGCCCGCGGCGGAGTGGCCGAGCGGCTCGACAGCCTCATGGTCGCCAAGGCGTCGCAGGCGATCTCCAGCGAGATCATGATCGACCAGCTGCTCCAGACGGTCATGCGCATCCTGCTGGAGGCGGCCGGCGCCGACCGTGGGGTGTTACTGCGGCCGAGGGGCGACAAGCTGGTGCAGCTCGCGGAGGCGGTCGCCCGGGACGAGCAAGTGACGGTGCGACTGAAGCGGCACGCCAGCCGCGACAGCGCGCTGCCGCGGTCGATCCTCGACTCGGTACGCCGCCTGCACGAGCCGGTACTGATCGATGACACGCGGCAGGCCGGGCAGTTCCGCTCCGACCCCTACCTGGCCCGCGCCGGGTCGAGGTCGGTGCTCTGCCTGCCGGTGCTGCACCGCAGCGAGCTGGTCGGCGTTCTCTATCTGGAGAACACCCTCGCGACGCACGCCTTCACCCCCGCGCTCCAGCAGGTGCTCGACGTGCTGGTGGCGCAGGCGGCCATCTCGCTGGAGAACGCGGAGCTCTACGCCGACCTCGACCGCGAGGTAAACGACCGCCGTACGGCGGAAGAGGCGCGGCGCGAGAGCGAGGAGGAGCTGGCACGGCACTTCGCCCTGTCAGACGACGTGATCGCGACGGTCGGCTTCGACGGCTACCTCAAGCGGGTCAACCCGTCGTTCGAGCGGGTCATCGGCTACTCCCAGGACGAGCTGGCCGAGCGCGAGCTGCTGTCGTTCGTCCATCCCGACGACCGCGCCGAGACCGAGCGCCGCCTGCTGCTGGTCCGCGAGGGCAACGTGCCGGTCCGCGTCGACAACCGCTTCGTCTGCAGCGACGGGTCGGCCCGCTGGCTGGAGTGGGCGTTCATCGGAGAGCCGGGGCGGGAACTGTCCTTTGGCATCGGCCGCGACGTGACCGAGCGACGCCGGGTGGAGGAGGAGCAGCGCCGCCTCGAGCTCGAGCTGCGGCAGGCGCAAAAGATGGAGGCGATCGGGCGGCTCGCCGGCGGCGTCGCGCACGACTTCAACAACATGCTGACCGTCATCTCCGGCTTCAACCACTCCCTGCTCAGCGTCCTGCCCGAGGACAGCCCGCTGCGGGAGGACGCGCTGGAGATCGCGCGGGCGAGCGGGCGGGCGTCCGAGCTGACGCAACAGCTGCTCGCCTTCAGCCGCCACCACGTCGGCCTACCGCAGATCCTGGATCTCAACGCCGTCGTCCTCGAGCTGGTGCGGATGCTGCGGCGGCTGATCGGCACCGACATCAGGCTGGTGACGGACCTGGCGCCGGACCTCGGCTATGTCCGCGCCGACGCCGGCCAGATCGAGCAGGTCGTCGTCAACCTGGTCCTCAATGCGCGCGACGCTATGCCGTCCGGCGGCACGCTCGCTCTCACCACCAGCCGCGTGGTCATCGAACCGGGGCGGTCGGCGAGCGGCCGGCTGTCCCCTGGGCCATACGTTCGGCTCGCTGTCAGCGACGATGGCAGCGGGATGGACTCTGAGACGCTGGCCCGGGTCTTCGAACCGTTCTTCACCACCAAAGACCTTGGACGAGGGACCGGACTGGGGCTCGCCTCGGTCTTCGCGATCGTCGAGCAGAGTGGAGGCCGGATCTTCGTGGAGAGCGACGTCGGGAGCGGTACGACCTTCGAGATCTACCTGCCGGAGACCGACCAGGTCGCGGCCGCTGTCCTGCAACGGCCAGTGCCTAAGCCGGCCGCGGCGCGCGGGACGGTTCTGGCCGTGGACGACGAGGACTCCGTACGCCGGATTGTGGTCCGCGCGTTGCGCGAGGATGGCTACACGGTCCTCGAGGCGGGCACGGGTGCCGCCGCGCTGGCGGTGTGGCTCGAGCAGGTCGCGTCGATCGACGTGCTGGTTAGCGACATCATGATGCCGGGGGGCGTGGACGGCGTGGAGCTCGCCAACCGGATCGCGGCCGACCGCCCCGGAGTGGCGATCGTGCTCACCTCCGGCTACGTGTCCAACGGCGGCGGCCGGCTACCGCCGGGTGCGGTCTTCCTGCCCAAGCCGTTCACCGCAGGGACGCTGCTGGCCGCCGTCCGGCAGGCGGTTGAGGGGGCCCCGGCCGCGCGACCTGGGCTGACAGGTCTCCAGCCTCCTGAAGGAGCAGCGTCATCCTCCTGATGTTGTCCTCGGGTGGGAGGTGGCCGCGGGCTCGCCCGGCCGTGCTCATCCTGGGTCGCCGCCAGCGGTGACCGACGGGACCTGCCATGGCGGCGTGGCTGCCATCAGCAACTTGGCGATGACTTCCGGCGGCTCCGCGTGCGCGAACAGGAACCCTTGCGCCAGCGCACAGCCCAGCTCGTGGGCCGCCGCAGCCTGGGCCTCGGTCTCCACGCCCTCGATGACTGTCTGGAGTCCAAGTGCGTGGGCGATCGAGACGATCCCGCCGACCAGTGCGCGCTGCGTTGGGTTCTCCGTGAGGTTGTGGACGAAGGTGCGGTCCAGCTTGATCGAGTGCAGCGGGAAGCGCCGCAGATAGCTCAGAGACGAGTAGCCGGTGCCGAAGTCGTCGAGGACGAGACGGACACCGAGGGACTGCAGCGCCGCGACCGTCTCGGCCACCCGGTTGCCCGGCTCGACGATGCTCGTCTCGGTGATTTCCAGGCCGATCCGGTCGGCGGCGATGCCGGCCTGCTCCAGCGCAGCAGCGACGATCTCCGGGAAGCGCGGGTCGGCCAGCTGACGGGCCGAGACATTGACGTTCATGCCCAGGTCCGGCTTGACGATCCCGTCGCGGGTCCAGTGGCCGAGCTGCTGGCAAGCCTGCTCCAGGATCAGCGTGCCGAGCGGGAGGATCAGCGCCGTGTCCTCGCAAAGCGGGATGAACACGTCGGGGAGCAGCAGTCCGCGCTCCGGGTGCTGCCAGCGGGCGAGCGCCTCGACGCCGACCATCCGTCCGTCGTCCAGGTCCACGACCGGCTGGTAGGCCGCGAAGAACTCGTCGCGGTCAAGGGCCCAGCGCAGCGAGGTCTCGGTGCGCATCCGCTCCACCGCCGTGCGGCGCAGCGCCGCGTCGAAGAACTCGTAACGGGCCCGGCCGTGCTCCTTGGCGAGGTACATGGCCGCGTCGGCGTCGCGCAGCAGGGCCTCGGCGGTCGTCTGCTCCCGGTTGGCCACGACGATGCCGACCGATGCGGTCACGAAGACGGTGTCGGTCCCGAGGGTGAATGACTCGTCGAGTGACTCACCAAGCCGGCGGGCGAGCTCCGCGGCCCCGTCCGCCCGCTTCAGCTCGTCGACCAGGATGATGAACTCGTCGCCGCCGAAGCGCGCGATGCTGTCCCCGGAGCGGACCAGCAGGCGGAGCCGCTCGGCGACCAGCACGAGCAGCTGGTCGCCGGCCCGGTGCCCCAGGCTGTCGTTGACCGTCTTGAAGTGGTCCAGGTCGATGAAGAGCAGCGCGAGCGCGCTGTCACGGCGGCCGGCCCTTTTGAGCGCGTACGCCAGCCGGTCGCTCAGCACGACCCGGTTGGGGAGGCCGGACAACGGATCGTGCAGCGCCTGGTGGCGAACGCG
>JBKJZO010000125.1:0-16040 GCA_046715235.1 Mycobacteriales bacterium | reverse complement strand
CGTTGGACGCTCTCGTCGGCGCCAGCGTGTTCCTCAAGGCCGAGAACCTGCAGCGCGTCGGTGCGTTCAAGTTCCGCGGCGCCTACAACGCGATCGCGTCGCTTCCCCCTGACGTTGCGGCTCGCGGCGTCGCGGCGTACTCGTCGGGCAACCATGCGCAGGCCGTCGCTCTCGCGGCGCGGCTGCTCGGCACCACGTCGGTCATCGTCATGCCGGAGGACTCGCCTGCGGCCAAGCTCGAGGCGACCCGCGGCTACGGCGCCGAGGTCGTCGAGTACGACCGCTGGACGCAGGACCGCGAGGCCATCTGCGCGGCACTCGTCGAGGAGCGCGGGCTGACCCTGGTACCGCCGTACGACGACCCGCTCGTCATGGCGGGGCAAGGCACGGCGGCGCTGGAGCTGATCGAGGACACCGGACCTCTCGACGTACTGCTCGCGCCGATGAGCGGTGGGGGACTGATGGCCGGGTGCGCGACGATCGCCACGCTTCTTTGCCCGGGCATCCGCATGGTCGGAGTCGAGCCGGTCGAAGGCGACGATCACCAGCGCTCGCTTGCTGCCGGCGAGCGGGTCGCCGTACCGACGCCACGGACGATCGCTGACGGTCTCGGCCAGAGCACACCGGGCGCGCTGACCTGGGAGGTCAACCGCAGGCTGCTCAGCGACGTCGTCACCGTCACGGACGACGAGATGGTCGACGCGATGGTCTTCTGCCTAGACCGGCTCAAGACCGTCGTCGAGCCGAGCGCCGCGACCGTCGTGGCAGCGCTGCTCACCGGCCGGGTCGACGTCGCGGGCAAACGTGTCGGCGCGATCATCAGCGGCGGCAACGTGGGCGCCCCGCTGCTCGCCAAACTTCTTGCCAGGTAGTGAACCGCTGGGATCTCATGCTGCGACAGAAGGAGTGACGTACTCCTTTCGGCTACCACCAGGGGATGGATGCCATGCGCAGAGTTCTGATCGGTTCAGTCACCGGCCTCGCCATCGCGGGAGGCGCACTCGCGCTCGCGACAACGGCAGGCGCCAACAACGACAAGGGTCTGAAGGCCAAGCTCGTCGACGCCACTGGCGCGCGAGTGGGCACCGCACGGATCGCTTTCGAGGACGACGGCGCGCGGGTCAAGGTCGAGGTGCAGCTGCCGCCGGCGCTGGCCGGTTTCCACGGGTTCCACATTCACAGCTTCGGTGAGTGCGTCGCGCCGTTCACGAGCGCGCGCGGGCATCTGGGCGACGACCCTGCCGACACGACCCATCGGCACCGCAACCATGACGGCGACCTGCCCGTGCTGCTCGTCAACAGTGACGGCCACGCGTGGGCACGTTTCGACACCGATCGGCTCGATCTGGCCCAGCTGAAGGACGTAGACGGCTCGGCATTCATCATCCACGCGTTCCCGGACAACTATGCCAACATCCCGGCGACCGACGCCGCGGGAAACCCGCGGTATTCCAACCCGAACGCCGTCCCGGTTTACGCCAACACCACGACCGACGCGGCCACTCTCGCTACCGGTGACGCGGGTGGGCGTATCGCCTGCGGTGTCATCCGCTGACAGCGAGTGGATTCAGGACAACAGTGATGGACGTGACGGGCACTGTGGCGGCGGCGCGCGATTCTTCGCTGGTCGCTGCCACGGCGGCGGGGGACCGGCGCGCGCTCGAGGAACTCTACGGTCGGCACGCACCATGGCTGTTGCTTCGCCTGCAGCGGCGGTGCGCGGATCCTTCGCTCGTCGACGAGGTCGTGCAGGACACGTTCCTCGCGGTATGGCGCGGCGCGCGTTCCTTCAGCGGCACCGGCGAGGTCGCGGCGTGGATCTGGGGCATCGGGATCCGCCGGCTCGTGGACGCGCTGCGCCGGCGTCCCGTCGCCACCCTGGATCTGGCTGGAGTCGCCGTCCATGTCGACGTCTCGGCTGAGGAACGAGTCCTGCTCGGCATCGAGTACGGCGACCTGGGCGGTGCGCTGAACAGGCTCTCGCCCGAGCTGCGAGCCGTCGTACAGGCGACAGTCCTCGACGGGCTCACGACGAAAGAAGCGGCGCACTTGCTGGGGATTCCGCACGGCACGGTGAAGACGCGCATGATGCGCGCCCGCGCCGTCTTGAGGGAGGAGTTGGCATGAGCATCCACATTGCGGAGTGGCACGCCGACTCGACATTGATCGAGCGGTACGTAGCCGGTGCCCTGGATCCCGCCACAGCTGCCTCGGTCGAGGCGCATGTGCTCAAGTGCGAGGCCTGCCGCGAGGGGTTCGCCGTACACGCGCCGCAGCCGCGGCTCGCGCTGGTGTGGAGCGAGGTCACCGAACGACTCGATGACCCGAGACGTGGGTTCCTCGAGCGCACCCTGACGAGGATGGGTTTCAGTGAGTCGGATGCGCGGCTGGCCGCCTGCGCACCCGCGCTGCGATTGGCCTGGTTCATCGCTCTCGTCGCTGTGCTGGCGTTCTGCCTGGCCGCGGCGGACTCCGCCCGGGTCGGGCCCAACCTGTTCCTGATGGTTGCCCCGGCACTGCCCACCATCGGCGTCGGACTCGCCTACGGCAGGTGGACGGACCCGACGTACGACGTCGGCCAGGCGGCGCCGTACTCCGCGATCCGGCTGCTGTTCGTGAGGACTGTGGTGGTTTTGGCAGTCACGGTCGGCGTCGCGGGGCTCGCAGGAGTTGTCCTGCCTGGTCAAGGCTCCCCGGTGCTCTGGTTGCTCCCTTCCATGGCACTCGTCACCGCGACTCTCGCGCTGTCGGCGTGGTTGCCGCCGGCGTGGGCCGCATCGGCAACCGGCGGCTCCTGGTTGGTGGCCGTGGGCGCCTATTGGCGTGCTCAGGGCTCACTCGATCCCGTCTTCGGGCCGGCCGGGCAATCGGCGGCGTTGGCTCTGCTCCTCATCGCGTGCCTCGTCATTGCCGGCGCGCGCCGTGTCCACGCGTACGACGTCCGGAGGTTTCTGTGACCACGTCTTCCCCCGCTCTCGTCGTGGACGACTTGACGAAGAGCTTCGGCCGGCATCGCGCGCTACGTGGAGTCACGTTCTCCACCGAGGGCAGCACCATCGGCCTGCTCGGCCCGAACGGCGCGGGGAAGACGACGCTGCTTCGCATCATCGGGACAGTTCTCGCGCCCGATGGCGGATCGGTGCGCGTCCTGGGTCGTGACCCTGGCGCCGCGGACGAGCGCCTCGAGCTGCGCCGTCGGCTCGGCTATCTGCCCCAGGAACCGGGATTCCAAAGGGGATTCACGGCGTTCGAGTTCGTCGACTACGTCGCGATCCTCAAGGAATGGACCAACCGCCAAGCCAGGCACGACGAGGTACGCCGTGTGCTCGCCCTCGTCGACCTGTCCGCGGAGTCCGGCCGGAAGATCCGCCGGCTGTCTGGCGGCATGAAGCGGCGGGTCGCGCTCGCCGCTGTCCTGATAGGCGACCCGGCGCTGCTCGTGCTCGACGAGCCGACCGTCGGGCTCGATCCTGAGCAGAGACTGAGGTTCCGCGACATCCTCTCGCGCGCGGTCGGCGATCGCACCGTGCTGCTCTCGACGCACCAGACCGAAGACGTCGCCGCGATGTGCGACGAAGTGGTCGTGCTCAACGAAGGCGCCGTCATGTTCCAAGGCTCGCCCAGCAGCCTGGCCGCATTGGCAGAGGGACGGGTCTGGTACGCCGACGCGCGCGACCCCGCGGCACACCTCGCCTGGCGTTCGGGTGACGGCAGGCACCGGCACCTCGGTGACGCTCCCGCCGGTGTGAGCACAGAACCGCCGACCCTCGAGGACGGCTACCTGCTGCTCCTCGGCGCGCAGGCGGAGGCGGTGCCGGCGTGAGTACCGACGTACTTGCCGTGGTCGGATCAGACGTGCCGACGCGACAGCAGCTGGCGGTCGCCGTACTCGGCCGCAGACAGGCTTGGTGGTTGATGCGTTCGCCGGCGCTGGTGTCCTACGCGGTCTACGGCGCCGTCATCATGATCGTGGGGACCGTAGAGGCAACCGCCGGGGACGCTCCCAGCCCATGGGGGCGGGCCGCGTTAGCGGAGTGGACAGCTATCTACAGCCCTTTCCTGCTCGGCCCGCTGACATTCGTCGCAGCGCATCTCGTCGCCTCGTCGGCGCGCCGCAGCGGAGCGGACCTGCTACTCGCTGCCACGCCGGTCGACCGGCGGTGCCGCGATCTTGGCCTGTGTCTCGGCGTGCTCGCCGGCCCAGCGATGGTTGCACTTGCGATCGCCGGAGTGAGCGCCCGGCTGGCCGGGGACGGCCATCCCGGGCCAATCGACGGAGGGGCCGTCGGTCCCTGGCTGTGGATCGACGTCGCTCAGGTCCCGGCGATCGTTCTCGGTGCGGGCATTCTTGGCATCGTGGTCGCGCGGTGGCTGACGTTCGCCGGGTCGCTGTTCCTGGGGTTTGTTGGCATGGTCGTGGTCACGGTTTGGCTGCTCGCGCCCGGCGCCACCGCTCTCCGGGGCTGGTTTGCCCCGTATGTCACCGTCACGTGGTGGAACGACGGCGACTGGAAGCTGTGGGGGTCGCAGGCCTGGCATCTCGCCTACCTGCTTGGACTCTCGGGCCTCGGTGTCTGCGCGCTCGCGCTTCGGCAACCTGAGCGGCGCGGACGCTGGCTGATCGCGGGTGCGGTCGCCGCCGCCATTGTTGTCACGACTGGCCTGCTCCAGCTGCCATGACCACCGACGTGCTCGTACACGGCGCCAATGTGCGGATCGCGCCCGGGTCCGCTGTCTTGCCGCTGGCGAGGACAGAAGCCAGGCGGCTGATCAGGTCGCCCGCGCTCGTGCTGTACGCCGCCTATTTCGTCGTCACCGCGCTATGGGAAGCGGTGTTCGCCGATAGAAGGGGTAGCGCTTGGACCGCCATAGGCCTCGCCACCATGGCGTTGTTTCTTCTTGGCCCGCTGACCTTCGCCGCGGCTCACCTGGCCAGTTCCGCGGCGAGGAGGGGCCGGACGGCCGAACTACTGATGGCAACTCCCGTCGACCAACGGCGGCGCGATCTCGGCTTGTGCCTTGGAGTGCTTGCCGGGCCGGCGACGTTCGCGCTCGCTCTCGCCGGAACAAGCGCACTGCTCGCAGGCGACGGCGTGTCCTTACGGTTAAACGGGTGGCCCTGGACGGTCGGCCCCTGGACCTGGACAGATATCGCGCAGGTGCCTGCGATCGTGCTTGGCGCCGGGATCCTCGGTGTGGTTGTAGAGCGCTGGTTCCCGTTCCCCGGTTCGTTGCTTGTCGGCCTCTACGTGATGTGCCAGGTCGCGGTTTGGTTGCAGGCAACTCGGGACGCACTCGCGGTCCGCCCGTGGCTCGCCCCCTACGTGGTCATCACCTGGTGGAACGACGGGGCGTGGGAACTCTTCGGCTCGCAGGCGTGGCACCTGGCATACCTGCTGGCGCTGTCGGGGCTCGGCGTCTGCGCAGTCGCCCTACGGCAACGCGAGCGGCGTACCGGCTGGCTGATTGCGGGTTCCGTCGCGGTCGCAACGGTGGTGGCCACGGGGCTACTGCAGCTGCCATGAGCACCGAAGCGCTCGTGGTCCGTCCGGACATCGTCCACACGCGACGACTGCCTTCGATCGCAGTACTCGGCCGCGAGGAGGCGCGGCGGATCCTGACCTCGCCCGCGTTCCCCCTGCTCGCTGCTTACCTGACACTCATTCTCGGCGTCAACTTCATCGCGGGCGGTGACGAGAACAGCGGGCTGACCCGGCGCACCGCCCTTGCGGAGTTCACGGCCTACCTCGCGCTGCTCCTCTGGGGGCCCATGACCTTCGTCGCAACGCACCTGGTCGCCACGTCTGCCCGTCGATCGGGCAACGAACGCCTGCTGTCCGCCATGCCCGTAGACCGTCGACGCCGGGATCTTTCCCTTTGCCTGGGCGTGCTCTCCGGGCCGGTGGTCTTGGGGCTCGCCCTTGCGGGGGTCAGCGCGTGGCTGGCGAGCGGCGCCGAGTTCACCGGTGACGCAGCCGACACCTCCTGGTCGTGGCTGGACATCGCTCAGGTCCCGGCCATCGTGCTGGGCGCCGGCGTGCTGGCCATCGTCATGGCCCGCTGGCTGCCGTTCCCCGGCTCACTGCCCGTCGGCTTCGTGGCATTGATCCTGTTCACCGGATGGCTCATGTCCAGCGGCGGCGGACGAGCCCTCCGGCCTTGGTTCGCGCCATACGTGATCATCGGGTGGTGGTCCCACGGCGGTTGGCATACTGGCGCGTCGCCGGTCTGGCACCCGGTGTACCTGCTCGCGTTGTCCGCGCTGGGCATCTGCGTCATCGCGTTGAGGCAACCCGAGCGGCGTACCGGCTGGCTGGCCGCGGGCGCTGTCGCAGTCGCGGCAGTGATCACGGCAGGTCTGCTGCAACTCCCACCGCTGAGCGCATGAGCGCGTCCGGCAGGCAATCGGCTGCCCTGCTCGGGCCGACACTGCGTGCGATCAGGTGGGCCGTCCCAGCAACTGCTGGTGCGTTGACCCTCCTGCTGCTGACGTGGAAGCACGAGCAGCTGCAGTCGCCAGATTCGGCACTCACGCTCGTACGAGCGGGTGCACTCCTGCTGACGATCGGTGCGCTGCCTCTGCTCGACGACCCGTCGGCGAGACAGGTGGCCGCTGTTCCTGTCTCACTCGCTGCTCGCTGCGCGATCCGGCTGGCCGGTTTCGTCGTGCTGGTGTTCCTGCGGGTAACGGCTCTCGCCGCTTGGTCGTCGCTGCCTGTCGGCGCCCTGCTCCTGGAGCGTCGTCGATCGTCGCGCTGGCATGTGCGGCAAGCATCGTGATGACGAGATCGACCGACCACTCCGAGCCGTCCAGCATCGTTTCGGTCGCGCTCCTTCCGCTCCCATTGGTGCTCGGGATGTTGCCGGCCGCCGCGGCTCTCGTCGTACCGCAGGGTCCGCAGTGGACCCCGGCTCATCAGCGCTGGGCGTCGCTGCTGGCGGCTGGCCTCGTTGCGCTGACATTGGCTCTGCGCGACCCCGCCGCGCGGATGTTCCGATGGAGCGAGCGCGCCGATCCGAACCTGTCGGAGGCGACCGGTAGGCTGTGACCTCCCGAGCTCGACTTCCCCCGAGCGACGTGTGTTGTCCCGTCGGCAAGGTGATGGAGTCGCTGGTGTCAGAAGAGCCCGTCCGCACCGAGGACCAGGTCGTCGACGACGAGCTGGCCAAGCAGCCGGAGTGGCGCTCCGATGTGACCGTGGAGTTGGTGAAGGCCTCTGCGAAGGACTCCGACGTGGTCTGGTCGGCGCGGGTCTCAACCGTCGGCGAGCAGTCCATCGACGCGGCCGGCGAGGATCCCGCGCGTTCGGCCGGCCTGATCCGCTATCTGATGAAAAACCGTCACGGCTGCTACGACGCCGAAACGGAAGTGCTCACCTACGACGGGTGGAAGCGGTGGCCCGACGTCACGGGCGACGAGCTCTTCATGACTATGGGCCGCGAAGGAGTGATGGAGTACCAGCGCGCGGAGCGGCTCGTCGCCAAGCCGATCAGCGGCCCCATGCTGAGGCTGAAGATGGCGCACGTCGACCTGCTCGTGACGCCTGATCACAACATGCTCGCGAAGCGGCGACTGCAGCCCGGTCGCGAGAAGTGGTGTCTGGTGCCGGCTAGGGACTTTCTTGACGCGAGCCATCGGGTCTTGATGGGTGGCGGTGACTGGGCGGGCCTCGACTCGTGTCCGGTGCCCGACGCGCACATGGCGCTGCTCGGGTTCTTCATCGGTGACGGCTGGGGGAACGGCGGGAAGCCGTCATTCCACCTCCGCAAGAAGCGCGAGATCGACTTCCTCACCTCGAAGGCCGCCGAGGCAGGGTTTCCGCTCCGCCAGCGCGACGACACCTACACGCTGGACGCCGACGACCACTTCCGGTGGCTCAGCAAGAAGTGCTACGACGACCGCGGCGCGAAGATCATCCCGCCCGACATCCTGTCCTATCCGCGCGCATCACTCGAGGCGCTCCTCGACGGGCTGATGAACTCTGACGGCTCGGTCAGCAAGACAGGAAAGCAGACGTACTCGACGACGAGTCTTGAGCTTGCCGGACACATCCAAGAGCTCGCACTCAAGGTCGGCTTCGCCGCCGTTGTCGCGGACCATCCGTTCGACAATGACCCCGCACACTTCGGCAAAAAGCCTCGCTACCGCGTCACGATCTACCGGGAGCGCAACCTCACGCCGAAGCTTGGCTGGACGACGGAAGCACGAAAGCGGCAGGTCACGGTCGAGCACTACAACGGGATGGTCTACTGCGTCACGGTCCCCAACGGCACGTTGTACGTGCGCCGGAACGGCAAGCCGATGTGGTGCGGCAACACGCCGTTCGAGCACAACTCGATGACCTTCCTCGTATCCGCGCCGATCTTCGTGTTCCGCGAATTCGTCCGCCACAGAATTGGCTGGAGTTACAACGAATCGAGTGCGCGTTATATGCAGCTGGAGCCCGTTTTCTACGTGCCTGCGGAAGAGCGCGCGCTCGTCCAGACCGGCAAGACCGGGCATTACGTGTTCGTCGAGGGCAGCCCTGAGCAGCACGAGCTGACCGTTGCGGCGACCAAGCGGGCCTGCGAAACCGCCTACGCGGCGTACCAGGAAATGCTGCGCGCGGGAATTGCCAGAGAGGTGGCCCGCGGCGTGCTGCCGGTGGCGACCTACTCGTCGATGTACGCGACATGCAACGCGCGCTCCCTCATGGCGTTCCTCAGCCTGCGCACCAAGCGCGAGGGCTCGACGTTCCCGTCGTTCCCGCAGCGCGAGATCGAGATGGTCGCCGAGAAGATGGAAGCCGAGTGGGCCAAGCTCATGCCGATCACCTACGAGGCGTTCAACGCGGCGGGGCGCGTCGTTCCGTAGGCAGAAGGTGGGTCAACCTGTTTGGCCGAGGCCGCCGAGGCGGTCTACCGTCGCGGCAACGCACTGCTTAACGAGAGATGAACTGACATGGCGACTACAGACCCGCCGTTCGGGCGTGTGCTCACCGCGATGGTGACCCCGATGACGCCCGACGGCTCCGTCGACTACGACGGCGCTCAGCGGCTCGCCGTACACCTGCTCGATCACGGTTCCGACGGTCTGGTGATCAACGGCACCACGGGTGAGTCGGGTACGACGACCGACGCCGAGAAGTCCGACCTCCTGCGCGCCGTCGCCGACGCGGTCGGCGGCCGCGAGGTGCCTCTCCTCGCCGGCGTCGGCACCAACAACACGGCCCACTCCGTCGAGCTGGCGCGCGAGGCCGCGAAGGCGGGGGCGACAGGCACTCTCGTGGTCACGCCTTACTACTCCAAGCCGTCACAGGCCGGCCTGCGCGCGCACTTCGAGACCGTCGCTGGCGCCACCGACCTGCCGGTGATGCTCTACGACATCCCGGGGCGTAGTGCCGTGCCGATCGAGACACAGACCCTCGTCGAGCTCGCCGCGCATCCGCAGATCGCAGCGGTCAAGGACGCGAAGAACGACCTGGTGGCCACCAGCTGGGTCAAGAACCGCTGCGATCTCGTCGTCTACAGCGGCTCAGACGAATTCACCCTGCCACTGCTGTCGATCGGCGCGGTCGGCGTGGTCAGCGTCGCGACCCACGTCGCCGGCGAGCAGATGCGCCGCCTGATCGAGGCGTACGTCGGCGGCGACGTCGCGACGGCACGCCAGCTCCATCTGCAGTTGCTGCCGCTGTTCATCGGGCTCTTCCGCACGGCGAGCCCGACGCTGACGAAGGCCGCGCTGCGCCTGCTCGGCCTGCCTGCGGGTCCGCTGCGGTCCCCACTGATCGGCGAGACCGCGGAGCAACTCGCGCAGCTGCGGCGCGACCTCGACTCAGCCGGTATCGCGGTCGGCGCGTGAGTCACCCGCACCCGGAGCTGCAGTCACCACCGCCGCTGGCCAAGGGCGGCCTCCGGATCGTCGCGCTCGGCGGGCTTGGCGAGATCGGGCGCAACATGACCGTCTTCGAGTGCGACGGCCGGTTGCTCATCGTCGACTGCGGCGTTCTGTTCCCCGAGACCGAGCAGCCCGGCGTCGACCTGATCCTGCCCGACTTCTCGGCGATCAGAGATCGCCTCGACGACGTTGAGGCACTGGTACTCACCCACGCCCACGAAGACCACATCGGCGCAGTGCCATTCCTCCTGCGCGAGCGGTCCGACATACCACTGATCGGTTCCCGTTTCACGTTGGCGCTGATTCAGAGCAAGTTGCAGGAGCACAGGATCGTCCCGGTCACCGAGCTGGTCGGCGAAGGCGACCGCCGCACGTTCGGACCCTTCGACTGCGAGTTCTTCTCGGTCAACCACTCGGTCCCAGATGCCGTTGCTGTAGCGATCCGCACCAGTGCGGGCACCGTGCTGCACACCGGCGACTTCAAGATGGACCAGACGCCCATTGACGGCCGGCTCACCGACCTCGGCGGTTTTGCGCGGGTCGGCAACGAGGGCATCGACCTGCTCCTGTCCGACTCCACCAACGCCGAGATGCCGGGCTTCGTCACAACCGAACGCGACGTCGGCGACGTACTGCGCAACATCTTCGGCAAGGCCAAAAAGCGCATCATCGTGGCCTGCTTCGCCAGCCACGTGCACCGCGTGCAGCAGGTCATCGACGCGGCACACGACGAAGGTCGCAAGGTCGCGCTGGTCGGCCGGTCGATGATCCGCAACATGGGCGTGGCCCGCGACCTGGGCTACCTGACCGTCCCGGGCAACACCCTCATCGACCTCAAGAGCATCGACGACCTCCCGCCCGAGCGGGTGCTGCTCATCTCGACCGGCAGCCAGGGCGAACCTTTGTCGGCGCTGTCGCGGATGGCCAACCGTGACCACCCGATCCGCATCGAGGCCGGAGACACCGTTGTCCTCGCGTCGAGCCTCATCCCTGGCAACGAGAACGCCGTGCACCGCGTCATCAACGGACTGTCGCGGTGGGGTGCCGAGGTCGTGCACAAGGGCGTTGCGCTGGTGCACGTGTCGGGCCATGCGCCGGCTGGGGAGTTGCTCTACCTGCTCAACGCGACCCGGCCGCGCAACTTCATGCCGATCCACGGCGAATGGCGCCACCTTCGTGCGCACGCCAAACTCGCAGAGCTCACCGGTGTGCCGCGCGACCGCATCGTGCTCGCCGATGACGGCATGGTCGTCGATCTCGTCGATGGCATCGCGCGCGTCACCGGCAAGGTGTCGTGCGGCTATGTCTACGTCGATGGCCTCATCGTCGGCGACATCAGCGAGGCCGCGCTCAAGGACCGGCGAATCCTGGGCGAAGAAGGCTTCATCACCGTCGTCGTCGTCGTCGACTCCGCGACGGGCAAAGTGACAGCGGGCCCTGAGCTGTTCGCCCGCGGTTTCAGCGACGACGTCAAGGAGCGGTTCGAAGACGCTCGCCTCAAGGTCGAGGAGGCGCTCGCAGTAGCCGCAGCCGAAGGCGTCAGCGACGCGCAGGCACTGCAGCAACTGGTACGCCGGGCGATCGGCCGCTGGGTCAACGACACCTACCGCAGGCGCCCGATGATCATCCCAGTGGTCGTCGAAGTGTGAGGGCTACAACACCCGGATGACGAGCACTGCCATGTCGTCGCGTGGAGCTTCCGGCTGGAAGTCGATGACGGCCTTCTCGATCCGAGACGCGATTGCCGGGGCCGACAGCGTCGCCGCGTCGCGGAGCAGATCCATGAGGCCGTCCTCGCCCAGCATCTGCCCTCGAGAGCGGCGTTCGGTCACGCCATCGGTGTAAAGCACGAGCGTGTCACCGGCGGTCAGCTCGACGGTCTCCGCCCGCAGAGAGACGTCGTCCATGACGCCGAGTAGGGTCTGCGGCTCACCGATCACCGCGATCGTGCCGTCCGCCTTCGCCAGTACGGGTAGGGGGTGCCCGGCCACGCACAGCGTGAGTTGGGCATTGTCGCCCTTGGGCTCGAGCCGGCCGAAGATGACTGTGACGAAGCGGGAGCGCGGTCCCTCGTCGAGCACCGAACGGTTGAGGCGCTCGAGCACCTCGGTCACCGGCCGCCCCTCACGACCGAGGATGCGAATCGTCTGCCGCGCGAGGCCGGTCACCGCAGCCGCTTCGGCGCCTTTGCCGCAGACGTCGCCGATCGCGATTCCCCAGCTGCCGTCGCCGATCGCGAACACGTCGTAGAAGTCGCCGCCGACGTCGTTGCCCTCACCTGCGGCCAGATACGCGACGCCGATCTCGCAGCCCGGAACAACAGGCGCCTCGGGAGGCAGCAGGCTGCGCTGTAGCGCGCGGGCGACCGCGACGCGTTCGGCGAACAGCCGGCTGTTGTCGATAGCGAGCGCCGACCGGCGTGCCAGGTCGACCGCCATGTCGATCTCGCCGGGAGCAAAGCGGAAGCCGGTCCGGCCGACGGTCAACGAGCCGATGACCTTGTTGCGGGCAATCAACGGATAGACGACGCGGTCGTCGTCCGCGATCGAGCCGGTCAACGGCGGCAGATCGACCTCGGGCTGGTCCGCGACGCTGTCGCGCAACGGCCCGGGACGCCACGGCTGACGGCGGGTGTGCGCCGGCTGGTCGATCCGGTCCGGCATCCTGGGTGCGTTGGCGAGGTGCAGCAGCAGCCGCAGCGAGTCGAGGTGCGTCTCGTTCATGTGCCAGACATAGGCCAGCTGCGTGTCGCCCGAGTCGTCGAGCAGGTGCAGCGCGCACCAGTCGCCGACAGTCGGTACGACGAGCTGCGCCACGAGCGCGAGGGTTCGCCCTAGGTCTAGCGTCCCGGCGAGCAGGTCGCTCGCCTCCGCGACGTAGGCCAACCAGCGGCGTCGCAACTGCTCGAGCTCGGTGAGTCGTGCGCTCTCGACGGCGAGCGCGACCCGGTCGCTCGTCCGGGCCAGCTCGACGGCGTCGTCCGAGGTGAACGCGTTGGGCTTACGCGCGGCGATGTGCAGCGAGCCGGTCATCCGGCCGCCCACGAGCAACGGCGCCGCGACGGCCGACCGCAGCCCGTTGGCCGACAGCACTGGTTCGGAGTCCCGGTCGGTCACGTCGTCGAGCACCACCGGCATGTGGTGTGCCGTGAGCCGGCCGGTGATGCCTTCGGTGCTCCGGGTCGGCATGCGCATGTCCGGGTCGAGATCGAGACCGTGCGCCGCGCGTAACTCGTACCCACCGAGCTCGTCGGCGAGGATGGCGTAGCCGGCGTCCCCGCCCAGCTCCGAACACGCGCGTTCGAGCACTTTGGCCAGCAGGTCGGCGAGTCCCAGCCGGGAGGCGACGGCGTCGGGAACTCCCAGCGGAGCCGCCAGGCCCGTGGCCTGCGTCGGCGCCGGGGCTGGTCGAGCAGGGGTAGAGACGACTATCGGCTGCAGCAAGGCGCGGTCGTCGGCTGACGTCCAGACGCAGACGATGCCCGGCTTGCCCGACGTGTCGGCAGTCGCGTGATGGACGCCGTAGGCCTTGAACAAAGCGCCGTCAGGCCGGAGTACGTTGACCGGCCCATGCCAGTAGCCCACCGCCGAGCTGCGCTCGACCAGGGACGTGTGGCCCCCTTCGAGGGTGACGATGTCGCCGAGCCGGTGACCCACGGCGTCGGCGGCTGGCCGGCCGAGAAGTTCCTCCGCGTCGCCGCGCCAGCCGGTGATCACTCCATCGGAGTCGGCCCAGACGGTGGCGACGAGCACGTTGGCGGACGGGAAACCGAGCCGAGCCGGCATCGGCTCGAGGGTTGAGGAAACCGGCTCGAGCAGCGGCACTTCGAACCAGACGTGCTTGCCGAAGCCGGTGTGCTCGACACCCCAGCGCGTCGAGATCGCGTGCACCAGGAAGATGCCGCGACCGCTCTCGCTGTCGTCGCGGGGGACCCGCGCCTCCGTGGGAAGCGAGCGCGCGGAGTAGCGGTCGCCGACGGACGCGAACACCGCGTCCGGTCGAGCTTCGAGTGTCAGCTCAACTTCGGTCCCGGCATGCACGACGGCGTTGGTCACCAGTTCGGTGACCAGCAGCAGCACGTCGTCGACGCAGCTGCTGACGCCCCACTCGCCAAACGTCCGCTCCACGAACCGTCGCCCGAGCGCGGACGACGTCGCGGCAGGTGGCAGCGTCGTACTCACGCGTGCACTCACCTGGCTGATCGCCCTGTCCTTTCCGTACGAGTTCGGTTTCTTCCATCGGCAAACCCGCGTGAATACAACAGTGCTGTAGCGACACGCTAACCCGACTCGTGGGTCGCGCGGGTACCGCCCAGTGGGACCCTATGGGCGATTCGTCCCTGACGCCCATATCGGGAGGGATCCGGATGTAACACTGTGCTCCCGCGCTCGTGCGGGCGCACCGCGGACTCAGGAGCTCGAATGGCCGTGAAGCAGACCCCCAAGGCCCCTCGCGCAAGTACGGCGGCGGCCCGGACCGAGAGTCGGCGCGGCGCCCCGGCCGGGAAGGCGAAGGGGCGAGCGCCCGCGAGCGCTCGTGCCACTGCTGAGGTCGACGCCGACTTCCTCGACGATCTGCTAGTCGCGCTGAGCGCGGTGCGCGACGGCAACTTCTCGGTGCGCATGCCCGCACGGCGTACCGGCGTGATGTCCCAGATCGCCGTCGTCTTCAATCAGATGGCCGAGCAGAACGCGGCAAGGGCGCGAGAGCTCGCCCGTGTCGGCCGGCTGATCGGCCGGGAGGGACGGATGACCGAGCGGCTCGCGCAGAGCGCGGTTGGCGGCTCCTGGGCGGAGAGCATCGACTCGATCAACGAAATGATCGACAACCTCGTGCGACCGACTGTCGAGGTCGGCCGCGTCATCGCCGCCGTCGCCGAGGGCGACTTCTCCCAGAAGATGGCTCTCAAGATCGAGGGCCAGCCGGTCAAGGGCGAGTTCCTGCGCATCGGTAAGACCGTCAACTCGATGGTTGATCAACTTTCATCCTTCACCTCCGAAGTCACACGGGTTGCGAGAGAGGTCGGCACCGAAGGCAAGCTGGGCGGCCAGGCCAAGGTTCGTGGTGTGTCCGGCAGCTGGAAGGACCTCACCGACTCGGTGAACTTCATGGCCTCCAACCTCACCAGCCAGGTCCGCAACATCGCGCTTGTCACGACCGCCGTCGCAAAGGGCGACCTCTCGCGCAAGATCACGGTTGATGTCAAGGGCGAGATGCTGGAGCTCAAGGACACCGTCAACACGATGGTTGATCAGCTGTCGAGTTTCGCTGCGGAAGTCACCCGGGTCGCGAGGGAAGTCGGCACCGAGGGCATCCTCGGCGGGCAGGCCGAGGTGCGCGGCGTCAGCGGCACCTGGAAGGACCTCACCGACTCGGTGAACTTCATGGCGGGCAACCTGACCAGCCAGGTGCGCGACATCGCCCAGGTCGCCACGGCGGTTGCGCGAGGAGACCTCAACCAGCGCATTACGGTCAGTGCCAAGGGTGAGGTGGCGGCCCTCGCCGACACGATCAACTCGATGACCGACACGCTGCGCGCGTTCGCTGACGAGGTAACCCGTGTCGCGCGCGAGGTCGGCACCGAGGGCAAGCTGGGCGGCCAAGCCGACGTACCCGGCGTTGCCGGCACGTGGAAAGACCTAACGGAGAACGTCAACTTGATGGCCGGCAACCTGACCAACCAGGTGCGCAACATCGCGCAGGAGACGACGGCGGTCGCCAACGGCGACCTCAGCCAGAAGATCACCGTCCCCGCGCGCGGCGAGATCGATGAGCTGAAGGGCACGATCAACACGATGGTCGATCAGCTCTCCTCCTTCGCCGACGAGGTCACGCGCGTCGCGCGCGAGGTCGGCACCGAGGGCCGCCTCGGCGGTCAGGCCGAGGTCAAGGGCGTCAGCGGCACCTGGCGCGACCTGACCGAGAACGTCAACGAGCTCGCCAACAACCTCACCAACCAGGTGCGCAACGTCGCCCAGGTCACCACGGCGGTGGCCAACGGCGACCTGACGCAGAAGATCACGGTCGACGCGCAGGGCGAGATCCTCGAGCTCAAGCAGACGATCAACACGATGGTCGACCAGCTCAACTCGTTCGCGGCCGAAGTGACAAGGGTCGCGCGCGAGGTCGGCACGGAGGGCAAGCTCGGCGGTCAGGCGACGGT
>JBKJZO010000124.1:0-17208 GCA_046715235.1 Mycobacteriales bacterium | reverse complement strand
CCCGTTACTTCGCCACCCCCAGCGCCTTCATTAAAACCGCGTGCGGGCTGTTGTCGCGGAGGGCCCACTACTCGGTCGGACGATCGAGGACGGCTAGCGAGCCGGACGGCGGGCCGTGCACAGCAGCGCGCGGCCGGGGATGGCCAGACCGTCCGGCGTACCGAAGCGCTCGACCAGCTCGGCTGTGGTTGCCCGTACCGCCTCAACCCGGTCCTCGTCGGCTGCGGCAAGGGCGGTGGCGAGGGATCCGGCCAGGGTTGACACATGCTCGAAATGGGCGGCGGCGTCGGCGAATCTGGCCGTGACGGCGACCTCCTGGACGGCGAACTCGGCGAAGCCAGCCGATCGCACGAGGGTGTTGAGCGCCGTGTTTCGGCTCGCCGAAATGGGCCGGCAGCGGCTCGCCGGTATGACGGTGCTGGCCAGGGAGGCCGCTGCGACCGGCCAGCTCGCGGTGTCGACGGAGGAGTGCCGCGACGTGATCTGGGCGTGCACCGACGGGCTGTTGTGGCAGCGACTGGTCAACGAGCGCGGCTGGTCCGATGAGCGCTACGCGCAGTGGCTCGCCGCGATGTGGACCGCCCTGCTGGTCGATCGGCCTACATTGGGGAAGTGACTGACGACGTAGGCGCGGGCCGGGCCCGCTGGCAACAGCGCTATGACGCCGCGCGCAAGCGCGATGCCGACTTCACGACACTGTCGGGCTCTGAGGTGGCGCCCGTATACGGCCCACCCGATGGCGCCACGGTCCCCGGGTTCGAGCGAATCGGCTGGCCCGGCGAGTTTCCCTTCACCCGCGGGCTGTACGCCGCGGGCTACCGGGGTCGGCCGTGGACGATCAGGCAGTTCGCCGGCTTCGGCAACGCCCAGCAGACCAACGAGCGCTACCGCATGATCCTCGACGAGGGCGGCGGCGGACTCTCGGTCGCGTTCGACATGCCGACCCTGATGGGCCGTGACTCCGACGACCCGCGCGCGCGTGACGAAGTCGGTCACTGCGGCGTCGCGATCGACTCCGCGGCCGACATGGAAACGCTGTTCGCCGGCATACCGCTCGACCACGTCACGACGTCGATGACCATCAGCGGTCCGGCGGTGCCCATCTTCTGCATGTACCTCGTCGCCGCGGAGCGCCAGGGCGCGCAGGTGCGAGACCTCGACGGCACGCTGCAAACCGACATCTTCAAGGAGTACATCGCGCAGAAGGAGTGGCTGTTCCCGCCGGCGCCGCACCTGCGCATGATCGGCGACCTGATGGAGTACTGCGCCGCGGAAATGCCGCGCTACAAACCGCTTTCGGTGTCGGGCTACCACATCCGCGAGGCCGGCTCGACCGCCGCGCAGGAACTCGCCTTCACTCTCGCCGACGGCTTCGCGTACGTCGAGCTCGGCATCGCGCACGGCCTCGACGTCGACGTGTTTGCCCCCGGACTCAGCTTCTTCTTCGACGCGCACGTCGACTTCTTCGAGGAAATCGCGAAGTTCCGCGCGGCGCGGCGCATCTGGGCGCGCTGGCTCCGTGATGTGTACGGCGCGAAGACCGAGCGGGCGCAGTGGCTGCGATTCCACACGCAGACAGCCGGTGTGTCCCTCACCGCGCAGCAGCCTGACAACAACGTCGTCCGCACTGCCCTGGAAGCGCTGGCCGCCGTACTCGGTGGCACAAACTCCTTGCACACCAACGCACTCGACGAGGTCCTCGCCCTGCCGAGCGAGCGGGCGGCGCAGCTCGCGCTGCGTACGCAACAGGTCATCGCTCAGGAGTCAGGCGTGATGAACGTCGCCGACCCGCTTGGCGGTTCGTGGTACGTCGAGTCGCTCACCGACGCGCTAGAGGCGGAGGCCGAGGCGACGTTCGCGCGAATCCGCGAGATGGGCGGCGACGGGACCATGATGTCCGGGGTGTTGGCCGGCATCGAGAACGGCTGGTTCATGTCGGAGATCGCCGACGCCGCCTTCCAGTACCAGCAGGCACTGGAGAAGGGCGACAAGAAGATCGTCGGAGTCAACACCAACACCACCGGCTTCGACGACGCGCTCGAGATCCTCCGGGTGTCGCACGAGGTCGAGATCGAGCAGCGGCGGATCCTGGCCGAGCGGCGCAGCGCGCGCGATGACGCGGCGGTCGCGGCTGCCCTCGCCGAGATGGTCGACGCGGCGCGTGGCGACGTGAACGTCGTACCGCCGATGCTCGCGGCGGCCAGGGCCGAGGCGACCCTGGGCGAGATCTGCGACGCACTGCGTTCCGAGTGGGGCACCTACACAGAAGCGCCACGTTTCTGAGGTTCGGTCGGCGGATGGGAACATGGTTGGCGAGACCGTCAGTTGCAGACCACGAGGTGAATGAGCCGTTGAGCCCGACCCGCACCGTCCCCGCCCTGCGTTTTATCGCGATCGTCGAGACGATCTCCTTCGTCGTCCTGATGACGTTCGTCGTCCTCGACAATCGCGCCGGTGTGCGCGTCGTCGGCATGACGCACGGCCTGCTGTTCCTCGCCTACGTCGCGCTCGTGCTCGCCGTACGCCGGTCGCAGGAGTGGTCGTGGGGCTTCACCGCACTCGCGATCATCGGCGGGCCGATCGGCGCCGTCATCGTGCCGCCGCGGCTGCGTGAGCCGGTGGCGAGCCCGATGCCCGAGGTGGCAGGCGTCTGATGACGGGACCTGCCGACTTCACGATTCCGGGCTACACGGCGGCCGCCGCTCCGAAGTCCGCGGCGTCCCCGCACGTCATCGCCGTGACCGAGGCGACCTTCACCGAGGACGTGGTCGAGCGATCGAAGAAGGTCCCGGTGGTGCTCGACTTGTGGGCCGACTGGTGCGGGCCGTGCAAGCAGCTCAGCCCGATCCTCGAGCGGCTCGCGGGCGAGGGCAACGGTTCCTGGGTGCTGGCGTTGATCGACGTCGACGCCAACCCGAGGCTTGCCCAGGCCCTGCAGGTTCAAGGCATCCCTGCCGTGAAGGCGGTCATTGACGGCCAGATCGTCGGCGAGTTCACCGGCGCGATGCCCGAGGCCAAGGTCCGTGACTGGATCACGCAGCTGATGTCGATGACCGGCCCCGCCGGCGAAGGGGACGCGCCCGAAGGCGAGACTCCCCAGGCGCCTCCTGTGGCCACAGCAGTCGTTGCCGCGCAAGAGGCGCTGCGTCGCGGCGACATCGAGGGCGCGCGGGCGGCGTACGAGGGACACCTCAATGAAAACCCTGCCGACCCCACGGCCAAGCAAGGACTTGCGCTCACCCGGCTCCTGCTTCGCGCGGAATCCCACGACGAGGCGGCGGTCTTGGCGGCCGGCCCAGACGACGTCGATGCCACTCTCGCACGCGCCGATCTCGATGTGCTCGACGGCCGGCCGGACGACGCGTTCACGCGCCTGATCGACGCCGTACGCGCGACCTCGGATGACGATCGCGACCGGGTGCGCGAGCACCTGGTCTCCCTCTTCGAGGTTCTCTCGCCCGACGACCCGCGCCTGGCTACCGCCCGCCGCGAGCTCGCCAACGCGTTGTTCTGACCAACAAGGAGTTCGCCCCGTGCAGGTGACGCATGAGTACGCCGTCGCACCGAATGCGCTGCTCGACGTACTGACCGATGCGGCGTTCCTCGCCGCGCGGGGGGAGAAGTTCGGCGCGGCCGGGGATGCCGTCGTCGTGCGCGACGGCGACGCGGTCACCATCACGACGCCGCGTCAGCTGCCGCTCGACCAGGTGCCTTCGGCGTTCCGCGGCTTCGTCGGGAACGGCACCGTCGTCCAGACCGACGAGCTGGCCACGAACGGCGAGGGCGTGTCGGGCACGTTCTCGATCGACGCCGGTGGGGCGCCCGTGAAGATCTGGGGCACGCACGAGATCGCCGTTGCCGCGGGCGGGTCGACGTACACGATCGTCGCCACGGTCAAGGCGTCGGTGCCGTTCATCGGCGGCGCGATCGAGTCGCAGGTCGCGGGCTACCTCAAGAAGCTCATCGTCGAGGAACAGGCGTTCGCCGCGGAGTGGATCGAGTCGCAGTAACCACACACGGATACAAGCAAAGACTCAGCAAAGGGTGGGACGGGGAGGCCGCGCACGCGACTTGTGACCGTTTGTGCCCCGAAATCCGGGCAGCATGAGCGTGAGCGGCGTGCGAAAACGGTCACAAGTGGAACCGCAGCCGTTGCCGCGCCTTTGCCCTTGCCCGAGTGCCTCACGCGGGGTCGTAGGCCAGCCAGAGGGTCGACAGGTCGGGCAGATTGAGTACGACGGACGCCGGACGGCCGTGCCACGGGTCCTCGATCGCTTCGACTTCGCCGTAGTTGCCGCGCCCGGCGCCGCCGTACACCGTCGCGTCGGTGTTGAGGATCTCCCGCCACCGACCGGCGTACGGAAGTCCGACGCGGTAGGTGTTGTGCGGCATGCCGGAGAAATTCGCCAGGCACGCGACGACCGATCCGTCTTTGCCGATGCGCAGGAACGACAGCGTGTTGCTGGGCGCGTCGTTCGCGTCGATCCATTGGAAGCCTTCAGGTACGACGTCCTGCGTGAACAGCGCGGGGGTGCGGCGGTAAATGGAGTTGAGGTCGCGCACGAGCGAGTGAACGCCGCGGTGCTCGGGCAGGTCGAGTAACCACCAGTCGAGTGAATGTGCCTCGGACCATTCCGCGTCCTGGGCGAACTCGGTGCCCATGAAGATGAGCTGCTTGCCCGGGTGCGCCCACATGAACGCCAGGAGGGTGCGCACGTTCGCGAGCTGCTTCCACCGGTCGCCCGGCATCTTCCGAACGAGCGATCCCTTGCCGTGCACCACCTCGTCGTGCGAGATCGGGAGCACGAAGTTCTCGGAGTAGGCGTACATCATCGAGAACGTCAGCTGGTGGTGGTGGAACTGCCGGTGAATCGGCTCGCGCGATATGTAGTCGAGCGTGTCGTGCATCCAACCCATGTTCCATTTGAAGCCGAACCCGAGACCACCCAGATGCGTGGGCCGTGACACACCCGGCCATGCCGTCGACTCCTCGGCGATGGTGACGACGCCCGGGTTGCGGCGATAGACCGTCGCGTTGGTCTCCTGCAGGAACTGCACGGCGCCAAGGTTTTCGCGGCCGCCGTACCGGTTTGGCCGCCACTCGCCTTCGTTGCGCGAGTAGTCGAGGTAGAGCATCGATGCGACGGCGTCGACCCGCAGGCCGTCGATGTGCAGCTGTTCGACCCAGAAGAGCGCGTTGGCGATCAGGAAGTTGCGCACCTCGTTGCGCTCGAAGTTGAACACCAGCGTGCCCCAGTCGGGGTGCTCGCCGAGCTGCGGGTCCTCGTGCTCGTACAGCGCGGTGCCGTCGAACTTTGCGAGTGCGAAGTCGTCCTTGGGGAAGTGCGCGGGCACCCAGTCGACGATGACGCCGATGCCGGCTTGGTGCAGCGTGTCGACGACGTATCGAAAGTCGTCTGGGTTGCCGAAGCGCGACGTGGGCGCGTAGTACGCCGACACCTGGTAGCCCCACGAGCCACCGAAGGGGTGCTCGGCCACCGGCATGAACTCGACGTGCGTGAAGCCGGTCTCGACGGCGTACTCGGTGAGCTGATGCGCCAGGTCGCGGTACGACAGCCCCTGCCGCCACGATCCGATGTGCACCTCGTAGACGGTCATGGCCGCGTCGTGTGGCGAGTAACTCGCGCGTTTGCGCAGCCACTCCGCGTCGCCCCACTCGTACGCCGACTCGAAGACGATGCTCGCGGTCGCAGGCGGCACCTCGCCGTAGAACGCGACCGGGTCGGCCTTCTGCCTCCACACGCCGTCAGCGCCGAGGATCTCGTACTTGTACGCCGTGCCCGCCCCGATGCCGGGGATGAACAGTTCCCACACGCCGGACGAGCCCATCGAACGCATCGGGAAACCGCGGCTGTCCCAGAAGTTGAAGTCGGCGGCCACTCGGACGCCTCGCGCGTTGGGCGCCCAGACACCGAACGAGACGCCGGTGATGGTGCCGTAGTTGCGAACGTGCGAACCGAGAACCTTCCAGAGCTCTTCGTGCCGGCCCTCGCCGATGAGGTGGAGGTCGACCTCGCCGAGCGTCGGCAGGAAGCGGTAGGGGTCGTCGTGAATGTGCGTTTCGCCGCCGTACGTCACTTCGAGCCGGTAGTCGGGGACGTCGGTGCCCGGCACCACGCCCGCGAAGATGCCGGCATCGTGGACGCGGGTCAGCGGGTAACTCTTCCCGTCGATGACCGCGGCGACCGTTTCGGCGTGCGGGCGGAACGCGCGGATCGTCGTACGCGTTCGGCCGGGGTGAACCCCGAGCACCGCGTGCGGGTCGGCATGCGTCCCGTCGGCGAGCCGGTCGTACGCCTCGTTGCGGATCTCGGCCACTGTCATGTCCTCACCAATCGCGCGATGCTGCCCAGCGGGATGTCGACCCACGACGGGCGATTGCGCGTCTCGTAGACGACCTCGTAGATGGCCTTGTCCAGCTGGTACGCCGTCAGCAGCACGCCGAACTCTCTGGGGTCGACCCCCCCGGAGCGCGCGTAGCCGTCACAGAAGGCCGAGCTGTTGCGTTCGGACCATTCCTGCGCGCGCTCGTCGAGTTCCTGGTGTGGCTTCGCGACCTCGACGAGGTGATGCCGGGACGCGTACTCAAACGACCGCAGCATCGCGGCGACGTCGCGCAGCGGACTCATCTGCGCCCGCCGCTCGGCCAGCGTGCGCGACGGCTCGCCCTCGAAATCGAGCACCACCCAACCCTGGTCGGTGCGCATCACCTGACCGAGGTGGTAGTCGCCGTGGATGCGCTGCAAGGCGTCGGTCATCGGCGTCGCCGCCGCCTGTTCGAAGACCGCGCGCGCGCTGCCTTCGAATTCGCGCAGTGCGTCGACCGTCTCTACGGCGACGCCGAGGCGCTCGATCATCTGCTTGGCCGTCGCTTTGTGGTCCTTGACGGTCGCCTTTCGGCTGCCGAGGGCCCGCCGAAGGTCGTCGTGCATGATGCCGGTCACTTCGCCGAGACGTTCGGACTCTGGCGCGAAATCGCCGCCAGCCTCGTCGGCGTGCGTTGCCGGGTCGGCGAGCAGGTCGCGCACGCTGGTGATCGCCAGCAGCCACCCGTCGGTGCCGCCCCTGAAGTAGGGCTGCAGCAGGCCCAGCGTCGCCGACTCGTCTCCATGCTCGAGCTGGTACCACGCGATCGGTGGAGCGATCACTTCGGAGCCGGCGGCGGCGAGCGCCATGCTCACTTCGAGGTCGGGGTTGACCCCGACGGACAGCCTGCGGAAGAGCTTGAGGATCAGCTCGTCGCCGTACACGAGGGATGAGTTGCTCTGCTCGCCGCCGAACAGGTGGTTGCTCTCAGGCGTGCTGTCGATTTTCCCATGAAAGCTCACGTCGCCGACGGTGTCGCTTGACCCGAGTGTGTGCAACAGGTGGGTCATAGCGTCGGAGTCATGCACCGCGTCGAAGGCGACGTACTCCTCGCCGTCGTGCTCCACGGTGTCGATGACAGCGTGCGCCAGTGTGTCGGGCGTCCATTTGCGGGTCTCGAGCAGGAGTTGGTAGCGCGCGGCCGCGCCGTCTTCGAACGCGATCGTGACGATGACGATGTACAGCTGTGGGTCGTCGGGCTTGAGGGTGGCCGCGAACTCGGCTTGCAGGTCCGCGATGACGCGGCCCTTGTCGGCGTACCAGCGCTGACCGGGCAACCAGGTCTGGAGCGCTTCGGTGAGGAGGGTCATTGGGCCTCTTCCCGCACCTGGAACCAGTAGGACCCGTGCGGTGCGAGCGTGAGGAGGTAGGGGAGCTCGCCGATCCGCGGGAAGTGCACGCCGCCGAGCAGCTCCACCGGCGTGGATCCGTTGAAGCGGGCGAGGTCGAGCTCGGTGTACTGGGCGAAGCGCGACAGGTTGCTGATGCAGATGACGCTGTCGTTTTCCGCCTGGCGCAGGAAGGCAAAAACGCTGGGGTTGGACCCGCCGAGATCCTCGAAACTGCCGAGCCCGAACACCTGGTGCTGCTTGCGCACGTCGATCATTCGCTTGGTCCAGTGCAGCAAGGACGTCGGAGACCGCATCTGGCCATCGATGTTGACCGACGGGTAGCCGTACACGGCGTCGAGCAGCAGTGGGAGATACAGCCGCTGCGGGTCGGCGGACGAGAAACCGCCGTTGCGGTCGCCACTCCACTGCATGGGTGTGCGAACGCCGTCGCGGTCGCCGAGGTAGATGTTGTCACCCATCCCGATCTCGTCGCCGTAGTAGAGGACGGGGGAGCCAGGCAGCGAGAGCAGCAAGGACTGGAACAGCTCGAGCAGGTCGCGGTTGTTGTCGAGCAGGGGGGCCAGGCGGCGGCGGATGCCTATGTTCGCTTTCATCCGCGGGTCCTTGGCGTACTCGCTGTACATGTAGTCGCGCTCTTCGTCGGTGACCATCTCGAGGGTTAGCTCGTCGTGGTTGCGCAGGAAGATTCCCCACTGGCAGTTGGCCGGGATCTGTGGCGTGTTGGCGAGCACCTCGGTGACCGGGTAGCGCTGCTCGCGCCGCGCGGCCATGAAGATGCGCGGCATCAACGGGAAGTGGAACGCCATGTGGCACTCGTCGCCGTCGCCGAAGTACTCGACGACGTCCGACGGCCACTGATTGGCCTCGGCCAGCAGCACGCGGTCCTCGTACTGCTCGTCGATCGCCTTGCGGACCCGCTTCAGGTAGGCGTGGGTCGGCTTGAGGTTCTCGCAGTTGGTGCCGTTATCCTCGAACAGGTAGGGCACGGCGTCGAGCCGGAATCCGTCGATGCCGAGATCGAGCCAGAACCGCAGGACTTCGAGCATCGCGTCCTGGACCGCTGGGTTTTCGAAGTTCAGGTCGGGCTGGTGGCTGAAGAACCGGTGCCAGTAGTACTGCTGACGGACCGGGTCCCACGTCCAGTTCGACTTCTCGGTGTCGACGAAGATGATGCGCGCGTCCGGGTAGAGCTGGTCGGTGTCGCTCCACACGTAGAAATCACCGTAGAAGCCGTCCGGGTCCTCCCGCGAAGCGATGAACCACGGGTGCTGGTCGCTCGTGTGGTTGATGACCAGGTCGGTGATGATCCTGATGCCGCGGCGGTGTGCTTCGTCGACGAGATTGACGAAGTCACCGAGGTCGCCTAACTCCGGCAGGATCTTCAGATAGTCGGCGATGTCGTAGCCGCCGTCGCGCAGCGGCGACTCGAAGATCGGTAGCAGCCACAGGCAGTCGACGCCGAGCCATTGCAGGTAGTCCATCTTCTGCATCAGCCCGCCGAGGTCGCCGGTGCCGTCGCCGTTCGAGTCGTAGAAGCCGCGCACCAGGATTTCGTAGAAGACTGCCCGCCGGTACCACTCGGGGTCGTTGGTCTCGAGCGGCATCAGACCTCCCGGACCGTGAAGATGTGCGCAGGCTGCGTGTAGGGATCGAGCCGCACGTAGACCCACTCGCTGTCCCACGTGAACGTCGAGCCGCTGACCTGGTCCTGGGCCGCGAGACGCGCCCCGGCGGGGAGGCCGAGCTCGGCCAGGTCGAGATGCAGCGTCGCCTCGTGCGGGTGATGCGGATCGAGGTTGAGCACAACCAGCACGCAGTCGTCACCGGCGCGCTTGCTGAACGCGATCATCTGGTCGTTGTCGATGGTGTGGAAGCGCAGGTTGCGCAGCCAGTGCAGCGCCGGGTGATCGCGGCGGAGCCGGTTGAGCAGCGTGAGATGGCCGGCCAGCGGTGCGTCAGTGAAGTCGCGCGGGCGCAGCTGGAATTTCTCCGAGTCGAGGTACTCCTCCGAGCCCGGACGCAGCGCGGTCGCTTCACACATCTCGTAGCCGGAATAGATCCCCCAGCTCGGCGACAGCATCGCCGCGAGGGTCGCGCGGATCGAGAAGGCGGCCGGCCCGCCGTACTGCAGGTACTCATGGAGGATGTCCGGGGTGTTGGGCCAGAAGTTCGGCCGCATGTAGTCGGCCACGTCCGTGTGCGCGAGCTCCCTGCAGTACTCCTCGATCTCGTGCTTGCCGTTGCGCCAGGTGAAGTACGTGTAGGACTGCGTGAAGCCGATCTGCGCGAGGCTCTGCATGACCGGCGGGCGGGTGAACGCCTCCGAGAGGAACAGCACATCGGGGTCGGTGCTCTTCACATCAGCGATCAGCCACTCCCAGAACGCGAGCGGCTTGGTGTGCGGGTTGTCGACGCGGAAGATGCGGACACCGTGGGCCATCCAGTGCCGCAACACTCGCAAGCACTCCGATGACAGTCCGTCGGGGTCGTTGTCGAAGTTGAGCGGGTAGATGTCCTGGTACTTCTTCGGCGGGTTCTCGGCGTATGCGATCGTGCCGTCGGCGCGTGTCGTGAACCACTGCGGGTGGTCCTTGACCCAGGGGTGGTCGGGTGAGCACTGCAGCGCGTAGTCGAGTGCGACCTGAAGTCCGAGCTTGTTCGCCTTGGCCACGAATGCGTCGAAGTCCTTGATGGTGCCCAGGCCAGGGTCGATCGCGTCGTGCCCGCCGAATTCGTTGCCGATCGCCCAGGGACTGCCGGTGTCGGTAGCGCCTGCGGTCAGGGTGTTGTTGCGGCCCTTGCGAAAGCTGTGGCCGATCGGATGGATCGGCGGCAGGTAGACCACGTCGAAACCCATGGACGCGATGCGCGGCAATTCGGTCGTCGCGGTGCGCAGCGTGCCGGGCCGGCCTTGCTCGGCGCACACCGAGCGGGGAAACATCTCGTACCAGGCGGAGAAGAGCGCGGTCTTGCGGTCGACCCAGATCGCCAGCTTCTCGCTCGCGGTCACGACGTCGCGCACCGGGTAGTTGTCGAGTAGCTCAACGACGTCGCGGGACAGCGCGGCCCGGAGCCGGGTGGCGTGGTCGTCGTTGGTGCATCGCATCTTCTCGATGACCGCGGTCAGCTGCGGGCGGGCCACCTTCGGTACGCCGGCGACGGCGCGTTCGAGCAGCCGCGCGCCCTCCTCGAGCTCGACCTCGATCGGTACGCCGGCGGCGTGCTTGGCCTCGATGCCGTGCCGCCACGTCGAGATCGGGTCGGCCCACGACTCGATGACGAACGTCCATCGCCCCTGCGCGTCGACGTCGACCTGCGCCTCCCACTGCGCCAGGCCGTGATTGGTCTCGCGCATGCGCACCGCGGGCCGTTTGGTCCGGTCGGGCCCGCGTAGGACGACGTCCGCGCCGACCAGGTCGTGACCTTCGCGGAAGATCGTCGCTGTGACCGTGACGCTCTCGCCGACGACTGCGCGGGACGGCCAGCGCCCGCAGGCGACCTGCGGGCGAATGTTATTGATGGGGATGCGACCGATCATCCCGACGAACCTACCCGGCGCACCCCGTCGTATCCCAGCGGTCGCCGTCAGGCCTGCGCGTAGGTGGTGATGTCCGTGGCTTTGATGCTGACCCACACGATGTCGCCTGCTGTCAGGCGCAGGTCGGTGACAGCGGTGTTGGTGATGTCGGCGTGCAGCGCGGGCGTTCCGGCGAACGTGACCCGGACTCGGTCGCCGAACGCCTCGAGGTTGGTGATCCGACGCTCCCAGACGTTTCGTGCGCTCACATGTCTCGGCCGCTCGGTCTCCACAAGGACAGAGCTGGGGCGGATGACCGCTAAAACCGGTCCGCTGAGCGTCGTGTCCGACGTGACGAGCTGACGGCCACCGCCAATATCGATGACGCCGGCAGTGGCGTTGCCCTGGAACAGGCTCAAGCCGACGAGGTGAGCGACATACGCCGTGGCGGGTTGTCGTGCGACTTGCTCGGGGGCGGCGTCTTGGACCACGCGGCCCTCTTCGATGACGAGGAGCCGGTCGGCGAGGGTCATGGCGTCAAGCGGGTCGTGGGTCACGAGTAGCGCTGTCCCGGCGTACCGCTCCAGCTGGTGTCGTAGGTCGGCGCGCACTTCAGTTCGGGTGGCGACGTCGAGCGCCGCCAGCGGTTCGTCGAGCAGGAGCATCGCGGGTGCGGTGACCAGGGCGCGTGCCAGCGCCACGCGCTGCGCCTGTCCTCCGGAAAGCTGGTCGGGCCGTCGGGCCTCGAGGCCGGCCAGCCCGGAATCGGCGAGCCACTGATCGGCTTGGGCCCGTGCGAGCACCTTGGGAGTGCCGGTGCTGCGTGGTCCGAACGCGACGTTCTCCCGCGCCGACAAGTGCGGGAAGAGTCGGTAGTCCTGGAAGACCACCCCGACGCGCCGATCCTGCGGAGCGGCCCTGAGCCGCCGCGACGGGTCGTCGAGCACCTGCCCCGCCAGCTCGACCCGGCCAGCCGTGAGCGGGATGAGGCCGGCGAGGGCGCGCAGAAACGTGGTCTTGCCGGCGCCGTTCGGACCAAGGATCACGAGGACCTCGCCGGCACCCGCGCTGATGTCCAGGTCGAGGCTGAAGTCACCTCGTTCGACCCTCACCTGCGCCTTCAGCATCACCGCGCACCTGGCCGCAACCAGCGTTCCCGCAGGGCGAGCATGATTGCGACACTGACTGCCAGCAGGACCAGCGCGAGCGCGACCGCGGCTTCGGGGTTGCTCTCCAACGCGATGTAGACGGCCAGCGGCATCGTCTGCGTCGTGCCCGGAAGGTTGCCGGCGAACGTGATCGTCGCGCCGAACTCGCCGAGCGCGCGGGCGAAGCACAACACCGCTCCGGCAGCGACGGACGGACCGACCATCGGCAGCGTGACCCGCCGGAAGGTGGTCCACCCGCTCGCGCCGAGGGTCGCGGCGGCCTCCTCGTAGCGCTGGTCGGAGGTGGCAAAGGCGCCTTCGACCGTGACGATCAGGAACGGCATCGCGACGAAGACTTCGGCGAGCACGACACCCGCGGTGGTGAAAGGCAGCGAGATCCCGGCCCCCCCGAGGGCTCCGCCGAGCAGGCCGCGGCGACCGAACGCGTAGAGCAGACCGACGCCGCCGACAACAGGGGGCAGGACCAGAGGCAGGATGATCAGGGCGCGGACCAGACGCCGGCCGGGAAAGCGCATCCGCGCGATCACCCAGGCGAGCGGAACGCCGAGTACCAGCGACACCGCGGTGGCCATTGCAGCTGAGGCCAGCGAGAGCCGGAGGGCTTGGCGTACCGAGGGCTCGGCGAGCAGCGGACCAAGTCCGCGCCAGGGCGCGCGAACGAGCAGGGCCGCAAGGGGCAAGGTCAGGAGCAGCACCGCGAGGGCCGACGGGGGGCCGAGTACCGTCGGGAGACTGAGCCGTCGTCGCCGGCCGTGACCAGAGTCGACGTCGTGGCGGGCGCTCCGCCGGTGTGCCGTCGGTGGTGTCACGGCGAGCCGAAGCCGGCTTCCGCGAGTACGCCCTGACCGGCAGGCGACAGCACGAACGCCCTGAAAGCAGCCGCGAGAGCGGGGTTCTTGCTGGCCTTGACGGTGGCGATCGGGTAGGCGGTGATGGCATTGACTGCCGAGGGGATCTGGACGCCGACTACCTTGCCGCCGGCGGCTTTCACGTCGGTGACGTAGACGATTGCCGCGTCCGCCTCGCCGCTGGTGACGTAGGCCAGCGTGGACTTCACATCCAGTCCTTGGGTGACCGGCTGCACGGTGACGCTCGCCTTGCCCAGAACCGTCTTCGCGAGCGCTCCGCAGGGCACCTCCGGCTGGCAGAGAGCGACCTTCACGCCCGGCTTTGCGAGGTCCGCGAGGGTGCCGACCTTTGCCGCGCTGGTGGGGGAGACCGCGATCGCCGCGGTGTTCGTGGCGAATGTCGTCGGGGTAGCGGCGTCGCCGGCGTCAGTGGCCTGCTTCATGTTCTTCTCACTAGCCGACGCGAAGATGTCCGCGGGCGCCCCGGCGATGATCTGCTGGGCGAGCGCGGAACTGGCCCCGAAGCTGAACCGCACTCTGGTCCCTGGGTTGGCCGCCTCGAACTGCTCGCCCAGCTGGGTGAACGACCCGGTCAACGACGCCGCCGCGAAAACCGTGATCGACCCAGAGCCCGTCGCGGTGGCGGCACCGGCCGGCTTCGGCGCGTCGGAGCCGCAGCCGGTCAACAGCCCGACCGCGACGGTGAGCGCGGCAGCGGTGCGGACGGGTAGCGAGCGGTACATGCGAACTCCGGGAGCTCTGGGGGGACGAGACGTCAGGGTTGGGTCGGGACTTCCACGACGACGTTGGTCGATTTGACGCTCGCGACAGCGAGCACGCCCGGCGCCAGGCCGAGCTCGGTCGCGGCTTCCGAGCTCATAAGCGACACCACCCGGAACGGTCCGGCCTGGATCTCGACCTGCGCCATCACGGTGTCCTTGGTGACTTTGGTGACGATGCCGGTGAACCGGTTCCGCGAGGACTCACTGACGATCGGGCCGGCATCCAGGGGTTCGGATCGGGCGTTCAACTCGACGGCCGCACGAGCGAGCTCCGCGCCATCGACAACGCGGCGTCCTGACTCGTCGACGGTCGCGCAGATGCGGCCGCTGTCGGCCCAGCGGCGCACCGTGTCGTCGCTGACTCCGAGCAGCCGAGCCGCGTCGGCGATGCGAAACGAGCCCATGCCGGTGGAACCTACCGCAATTGCGGAGTATCGGAAACGTAAGATATCCGCATTCGCGGTGAAATTGGCCGCACCGAAGCGTAACCGGGGCGTGACAGGCCGGTTTCTTCCCGCGCGGACCGAATCGCTAGGGTTGCGGCTATGAGAGCCCTTCGCCGCTTCACCGTCCGTACGCAGTTGCCCACCGAACTTGCCCGCTTGGGCGACCTCGTGATGAACCTGCGGTGGAGCTGGCATCCGGCGTCGATGGCGCTGTTCGAGCAGATCGATCCTGTCCTGTGGCAGCAGGTGGGGCGTGACCCCCTGAAGCTGCTTGGCGAAGTCTCCAACGCTCGCCTGGAGGAGTTGGCCGCTGACGCCGAGTTCAACTGGCATCTGGGCGAGATCCACGCCGAGCTGCAGCGCTACCTGACCGAGCCGCGGTGGTACCAGACGCTCGACGAAGCGCCGGCATGTATCGCCTACTTCTCGCCTGAGTACGGCATCACCGCGGTCCTGCCGCAGTACTCCGGCGGCCTCGGCATCCTCGCCGGCGACCACCTCAAGACCGCCAGCGACCTCGGCGTACCGCTCGTCGGCGTCGGGCTGCTCTACCGGCGGGGCTACTTCCGGCAGTCGATGTCCAGTGACGGGTGGCAGCTGGAGCACTACCCCCCGATCGACCCGCACGGTCTGCCACTCACGCTGCTCGCCGACGAGGCCGGCGTTCCGACGCGGATCCACGTCGACCTGCCGGCCGGCGCGAAGCTGTGGGCGCAGATCTGGGTCGCGCAGGTCGGTCGGGTGCCGCTGTTGCTGCTCGACTCCGACATCGAGGAGAACGCCGCGGCCGAGCGTGAAGTGACCGACCGGCTGTACGGCGGCGGCACCGAGCACCGCCTGCTGCAGGAGCTGCTGCTCGGCATCGGCGGCGTGCGCGCCGTCTACGCCTACGGCGCCTCGCCCGAGATCTTCCACACCAACGAAGGCCACGCCGGTTTCCTCGGTGTCGAACGCATCCGCATCCTCATGACCGAGCACGGCCTCGACTACGACACAGCCCTGCAAGTTGTCCGCGCGGGCACGGTTTTCACGACGCACACCCCCGTGCCAGCCGGCATCGACCGCTTTCCGACCGAGCTCATCGAGCAGCACTTCGGCGGCGAGAGTGCGACACCGGGAGTGCCGGTCGAGCGCATCCTCGAACTCGGCGACGAGCCCGGCGGCGACGGCTCCGTCTTCAATATGGCGTACATGGGCTTGCGCCTCGGTCAGCGGGCCAACGGAGTGAGCGAGCTGCACGGACACGTCTCCCGCGAGATGTTCGCCGGCCTGTGGCCGGGTTTTGACCGCGACGAGGTCCCGATCGCGTTCGTCACCAACGGCGTACACGCGCCGACCTGGGTGCATCCGCGCATCCGCACGCTGGCGGCCCAGGACATCGGACCCGCTCTCACCCAGCTCGAGCAGGACGCGACCTGGCAGTTGTTCGCGGCGGTACCCGACCACGATCTGTGGGGCGCACGGGCCGCGATGCGGGCAGAGCTCATCGACGAGGTACGTCGCCGGGTGCGCCAGTCGTGGCTGATCCGCGGTGCCAACCAGGCCGAGCTCGGCTGGATCGACTCGGCGCTCGACCCAGACGCGCTGACCATTGGCTTCGCGCGCCGGGTGCCGTCGTACAAGCGGCTCACGCTGATATTGCGCAACCCCGAGCGGCTCGAAAGGCTGCTGCTCGACCCGGACCGGCCGCTGCAGCTGATCGTGGCCGGCAAGGCGCACCCGGCTGACGACGGCGGCAAGCAGTTGGTGCAGCAGATCGTGAAGTACGCCGACCGCCCGGAGGTCAGGCACCGCATCGTGTTCCTGCCCGACTACGACATGGAAATGGCGCGGTTCCTGGTCTCCGGCTGCGACGTGTGGCTGAACAATCCGCTGCGCCCGCTCGAGGCGTGCGGCACCTCCGGCATGAAGTCGTCGCTCAACGGCGGGCTAAACCTGTCCATCCGTGACGGCTGGTGGGACGAGTTGTTCGACGGCGAGAACGGCTGGGCGATCGCGTCAGCCGTCGGGATCGAGGACGCCAACCGGCGCGACGATCTGGAGTCCCAGGCGATCTACGATCTGCTCGAGACGTCGGTGCTGCCGCGCTTCTACCACCGCGCCGACGGCGTACCGCAGCGGTGGACGCAGATGGTGCGGCACACGCTGGTTTCGACCGGGCCGAAGCTCGTGGCATCGCGGATGCTGCGGCAGTACGTCGAGCAGCTCTACGTGCCGGCGGCCGTCACTTCGCGCACGCTGGCCGCCCGCAAGTACGCCGGTGCGCGCCAACTGTCGAAATGGCGGGCTCGGGTGTTCAAGTCGTGGCCCGCGGTCGCCGTCCGCCACGTCGAGTCGACCGGGCGCGACATGCCGGTCAAGGGTGACCGCATCGCGATCCGCGCGCAGGTCGACCTCGGCCCGCTCTCGCCCGACGACGTGCAGGTGCAGGCGACCTTCGGGCGCGTCGACGAGAGCGACACGATCACGTCGTTCGACTTCGTCGACCTGCAGGTGGCCGGGCAGCAGGATCAGGGTCAGTGGCGTTATGAGGGCGAGATCCCGCTCGAGCACACCGGCCCGTTCGGCTACACGGTGCGGGTGCTGCCCAAACACGACGCGTTGCTGTCGCCCCCGGAGATGGGCCTGGTCGCGTCGGCCTGACCCGCCGCGAGCCGCTCAGCTCTCAGACCGCGCGGTGATCATGCGTGACACGCCAGTCGCATCC
>JBKJZO010000123.1:0-9731 GCA_046715235.1 Mycobacteriales bacterium | reverse complement strand
GGGGGGGGGGGGGCGCCCCCCCCCCGACTCGCATGACTTACCGGACGAGCTGGCCGCGCACCGCGCCGGCCGGGAACTCCACGTTGTGGATGTTGGCGTAGTAGTTGCCCGGATTGCGTCGGATACGGCCCAGCAGGGCGCCGTCGAGATTGCGCACCACCCCCGAGACGCCCTGGATGGACGTCGGGAGCCCACCGGTCGCTTCGAACAGCGGTACGACGACGTCGCCGTTCGTGCCGGCAGGCGCCTTGTGGATGTGAGCGGCTGTCGGCGCACCGATGTTGCTCCACTTCAGGGCGAACACGACCCGGCGACCGCTCGCGTCGAAGGCGCCCCACCCGCGTCCGTTCGGGTCGCCGGCGCCCGGCGTACCGGTGCTGCTGATCTCCTTCGCCCCTGTCATGCGGGCGCGAAGGAATCCCGAGTCGAGCACGTCGTCAGGGTTGACGACCTCGTCGATCTTGCGGAACTGGCCGCGGACGGCGCCTGCCGGGAACTCGGCGTTGTGGACGTTGGCGTAGAACGCACCGGGGTCGGCCTTGAGGGAGTCGAGCAGCGCGGTGTCGGCGACGGTGACCCGTCCTACGACGGCGCGCACCGAGGAGGGCAGCGTCGACGCTGTGAAGTAGTCGACCCTGACCGGGCCGTTGGCGCCCGTGATCCCGCTGTGGATGTGTGCGTGGCTCGGCGCGGCGATGTTCATCCAGGCGATGCCGTAACGGACCTCGTTGCCCTCGATGCGGACGATTTCGACGGCGTACCCATTGGTGTCACCCGCGGGGGTGGTCGCGACGGTGCGCACCTCGTTGTCGCCGATCAGCTCGGCGACGAGGTAGGTGACGTCGCCGGGGGCGGCTCTGGCGGTGGCGGCGGGAGCGGCCGTCGTCGGATAGGCGGGACTTTGCCCGGAGGCGGCGCCGGCGCCGAGCAGGCTGACCGCCGCTACTGCCGGGATCAGCGTCCAACGGTTCAACAGACGGGACATGGTCTGAGCTCCTGTTCGGGAGACGGGAGAGGCGGCTGCCCCCTTGCTGTGCCCTACGGATCTGCGCAATGAAGGGTTCAACCGGTCGGAAAAAACCTGCCGGCAAGAAACTTCGGGCCGGAACTGAACCGTCGGCGTACCGCTTGCGTATTGCCCGTTGAGCCCGAGAGCACACCGCTCCGGCACAACCTGAGGAGAAAAGTCATGCAGCGCCGACTCCGCACCCTCGGCCTCACCGCCGCCGCACTCTCCGCCGCCCTCGTGATGAGCGCCTGTGGCAGCGACGACAAGAAGACCGACACCACGGCCAGCGAGGCCCCGGCCCCGGCCGCGGCCGCAAGCTCCGCGACGAGCGCGGCAGCCGGCGGTGGGGTCAAGCTCGCGACCGTGAAGGACGCCAAGCTCGGCGATGTGGTCACCGACGGCACCGGCTTCGTGCTCTACCGCTTCGACAAAGACACTGCCAAGCCGCCGGCGTCCAACTGCACCGGCGACTGCGCCTCGACCTGGCCTCCGGTGCTCGCCTCGGGCGCGCCCGAGTTGGCGGGCATTGACACGGCGCTCCTAGGCACGGTCAAGCGCGCGGACGGCGCCGAGCAGGTCACGATCAACGGCTGGCCGATCTACCGCTTCGCGGCCGACAGTGCAGCCGGTCAGACGAACGGCCAGGGTGTCGGCGGGGTCTGGTGGGCGGTCACCCCGACCGGCGGCAAGGCTGGCGCCGGCGCTGCGCCCGCTTCAGCGCCCACGACTGACGACAGCTACACCCGGTACTAGGCACCGAGCCGGGAGCCGGGCGAGTGGCCAGGACAACCGCCGTACTCGTGGATCGGGAGTTCCGAGGGGTGCTCCTGATCTCGGTGCGGACTGTCGGCCACCGCCCGGCTCCCATTTCTAGTAGGAAGTTAGGCGTGACGTTCGTCAGTCGGGAGCGGCGGTCACGGTGGCGCGACCGCCGCGAGCAGTCTTCGGGCGGCACTGACGAGGCGCTGATCAGCTCGTTGTACGCCGAGCACGGCGGCATCCTGCTCGGCTACGTCACCCGGTTGACCGGTGACCGCCAGATCGCGGAGGACGTCGTACAGGAGACGCTCCTGCGGGCCTGGCGCAACGCAGACTCGCTGAGCGAGGAACGCGGATCGATCCGATCGTGGCTGCTGACGGTCGCGCGCAACATCGTGACGGACCGGGCGCGGGCCAGGCAGGCCAGGCCCGCGGAGGTCGAGGAAGATCCCCTTCGGCCGGCGGCCGTGGTCGACCACTCGGACGACGTGGTCACGTCGATCACCGTCTTCGAGGCCCTTCAGGGACTGAGCCCCGAGCACCGAGACGTATTGGTGCACGTGTACTACGGCGGCAAGACGGCCGCCGAGGCAGCCGGCGTTCTCGGCGTACCGCCGGGCACGGTGAAGTCGAGGACCTACTACGCACTGCGCGCTCTGCGGCTCGCGCTCGACGAGGGGACGGAGGTGCCGGCATGACGCACGACGTGGAACTGCTCGGCGCCTACAGCCTCGGCATCCTCGACGACGACGAGCGCAGGTCCGTCGACGAGCACCTCTCGCAGTGCGAGACGTGCCGGGCGGAGCTCGCCGAGCTGCAGCAGACCGTCGGTCTGCTGGCGACAGTGCCCGCCGAGTGGGTGGCGCCGGCCGCCGTCGGGCCCGACGACATGGTGCTGCGGCGCACGCTGCGCGCGGTCAGAGCAGCGCGCGCGGGGGGCCGTTCGCGCCTGCTGGCGACCGTCGCGGCGTCCGTCATCGCTCTTGTGGCGCTCTCGGGCGTCACCGGACTGGTCGTCGGCAGGCAGACCTCGAAGACACGCGCGCCCGCACCCGTTGCGGAGCCGGCCGGCACCCTGCACCTCACCGGGACCGACCCCGCAACCGGCGCCACGCTCACCGCTACCGTCCGGCCGGCCGCGAACTGGGTGCGGCTGAAGGCCGACGTCATTGGCGTCCCGGAAGGCACCCGCTGCCGGCTGGTCGTCGTGACAAAGGCGGGTGCGCGCGAGTCGGTCGGCAGCTGGGAAGTCTCGGAGAAGGGCGCCGCCGACGGTACGGCGATCGAGGCCGCGTCTGCCGTACCGCTCGATCAGGTCGCGTCAGTCGAGATAGAGACGCTGGACGGCGAGCACCTCGTCTCAGTCTCGGCGTAACCCGCCAGCCGGGCGCGCCGACCTACTCGCGGCGCTCCTCGCGTACCGGTTTGACCGACGGGGGCACGCCGGTGGCGCGGACATCTCTGTGGTCGGCGGTGAACGTGCCCCGGTAACCGAACAGGGGCCCGAGGTACCGGTTGGTCACCCGGACATCGATCGCATAGCGCTCGGCCGCGTCGTCGTACCACTCGACGACCTCGGCCAGCCCGGACAGCGCGAGCGGAAATCGAAAGGCGAGCGGGCCTTCGTAGAACCGCTGCTCGCCGGACGTCAGGCGCAGGCCGCCGTTCTCCGCAACCGAAAGCGCCAGATCGACGGCGAGGTGCTGATGAGTGCCCAGGTAGTCGACAACGACATCGCGGCTCTCGCTGTAGATCATCGTCGCGTCGAAACGACGCCGAATCGTGGGCAACTCGAACGTCCGCACCCACGTCACGGTCTCGCGACCGAACCGGTCGACGTACGCGTAGTTCTCCACCGTGAACGGGATGTTCGTGCCGCGCTCGGGGAACAGCAGATTGCGCCAGCTTCCAAGGCGCAGGAATGGAAGGGTGTACGCCGGACCGCGCCAGATCTCGTCCATCACACCGGTGCCGATCGACGCGACACCGTCGGCACTCGAGAAGCCGAAGCGCTCCTGGATCTTCGGGTGGAGCCTCGCGAAGTCATCGCCAAGCACCCGCTGGTAGATCGAGGTCACGAGGGCTCCAGGAGCTCGAGAGTGGACGGCGGTCTTGCTGCCGCGGCGTCCGGCGCCCTATGCAGGCAACGCCGGGCGCGTGGGATGTGTCGGTGCCTGGGAGCCAGGAGCGCAAGAGCAGCGGTAACTCCGGCCGCGACGGGCCGGCGTTGAGCGACCATAGCCACTGCCGCCGCGCCGGTGATCAACCGAGCCGAGATGTCGGCCAGGGCAATAGTGCGCGAGCGCTCCGGTGGCACGTCATCCTCGATCCACAAGCGCAGCCGGTCGAAGCTCCACGCGGTCATCCACCACATCACGGGGCGGAAGGCGACGTCGGCGACTGCCCCCGCGGCCCCCCAGCCAGGGACGTAGTCGTAGCCGGTGACGAACCTGATGCCGTCGCCGGTGGGGATGTATCGCCAGTAGCCGGAACCGCTGCGGATCAACGAGATCGGGTCGTCGGACCAGAACTTCAGGGCCGACGTCCTGGTGCCATCCGGGCGGGATTTCTCACCGAGCGAGACACCGACGCCCTCGATGCGCCGTCCGGGCAGGCGCAAGGCGTACGTAAAGCGTTGCGGCTGGCCCTCGACTCGCGGCTGGTAGCAGATCTCGGTGAAACGCAGGTCCCACCGCTGATGCTCGCTGGGATCCTGCGACCGTGTCCACAACTGCTCGAGGTCACCTCGGATCCGTATCTCGACGTAGATCTGCGCCCGCACCCGTCGCCCCACCCGGTCAGGCCGGGCGTACGGCGCGGAGGGATTCGCGGGAGCCCAGTTCGGGCCAGAGCCGCAGGAAGCGCAGTTGCCAGCGGCCGACCACCTGGCTGCGGAAGTAGCTTTCGTGGTCCCACTCGACCTGCGCCATGTCGAGCAGCTCGTCGATGAGCTCAGGGTGACCGGCCGTCTTGGCGTACGCCGCCGCGTCGACGTACTCGTGCACGTTGCGCCGCTCTATTTGGCCGGCGCCGTACATCGGGATGAACCTGCCGGAGACGAAGCACAGAGCCCCGACGGTACGACCGATGACGGCCATTTTCTTCTCGCGAAAGGGCGCGGGCTGCGCGCCCAGGGTCACCAGCATGCGGTGCACGTTGCGCCGGTGGTCCCACTCGTCGGCCTCGATCTCGCGGATCCGGTCGCGGTCGGCCTGCTGGCGTACCGAACGCCAGTGGCCGGCGTAGGCGTAGGCGGCTGCCTTCTCACCCGAGTGCGCGAGCTGCAGCAGCTCGACCAACCGAGCACGCGCCTCGCCGACGCCCGGATCGGCATCTTGCTGCGCTTCGAGCGACGTCACGATGGCCTCCCCCTTCGGCGAAAGACTGCCAGCCAACATCGTCTTCGGCTATTCACGGCCGCCTCTGGACAGGCCGCGGCGTGAGTGGCATCACTGCAGTATCACCAGCGCGGCGATGGGAGAAGGTCATGTTGAAGCAGGAGCTCGAACGGATCGACGACCTCGGCATGGCGGCCTGGGACACCCACAAGACCGATTCCTTCCTCGACCTGTTCGCCGACGAGTTCGAGTGGAGCGACGACACGGTGCCGCAGTCGATGCACTCGAAGGACGAGGCGGCGGCGTACATGCAGAACTGGTTCACCGCGTTCCCGGACCTGCATGCGCGGACAGTCAACCGCGTCATCGGCGACGACGCCGTCGCGGCCGAGATCGAGTTCACCGGCACCAACAGCGGGCCGCTCGCGATGGGCGGCATGGAGCTCCCGGCGACCGGAAAGAGCGTCGTGGGCAAGGGCACGTACTTCGCACGGGTGCGCGACGGCAAGGTCATCGAGTTTCACTCACACCCCGACGCGGCCGGGATGATGGCGCAGCTCGGGCTGATGCCCCAGAGCTGACCGGGTCTAGTCCGACGGGCGGAGGAACGGCCTGAGGTTGGCGTCGTCGAGACCGTTCTTGTCGCGCCACTGCTTCTCCGCCCGGATCGCGTCGGCGAAGCCTTCGGCGATCGCGGCGTTGAAGCACTCGTCGGCTGCGGAAAGGACAGCGCCGAGGCAGCGGTCGACGTCGTCGTCGTTGATGGCCGCCAAGGGGAGACGGCCGATCAGGTAGAGGTCGCCGAGCCGGTCGAGCGCGAAATGAACGCCGAAGGTGCGCAGGTTGCGGCGCAACAGCAGGGCGTAGACGCCTTCGGGATTGTCGTCCGGCCGCCGCATGAAGAACGCCTCGACGATCAACGCGCTGTCGCCGACGGTGAGCACGGCGTTGGTCACCAGCTTGTGCTCGCCGCGCAGCGGCACCAGGAACTCGCCTGGGCCGACCTGCTCGTGCTCGACCCCGAGGCGGGCGAGCACAGCGGCCAGCGCGGTCGCACCGGGAGCCTTGACGGTCAACCGACGGATTCCCTGGCGAACGGCGACTGCTCGCTGAGAACGTCGGCGTACGTTGCGAGTACGCCGTCGGCCGTCTTGTCCCAGCTGAAGCGCGCGGCATGCCGGACTGCACCGGCCGAAAGCCGGGATGCCTCGACCGGGTCGCTCAGCACGCTCACGATCGCGTCGGCGTACCGCCGCGGGTCGTGTCCCTCGACGAGCAGGCCGGAGCGTCCGTCGGCAACCGCGGTGCGCAACCCTCCGACGGCCGCCGCCACGACAGGGGTACCGCAGGCCTGCGCCTCGAGCGCGACCAGACCGAACGACTCGCTGTAGCTCGGTACGACGACAACCTCGGCGGCGCGGTACCAATCGACCAGGGCGTCCTGCGTCGCCGGTGGATCGAAGCGCACCATGGCCTCGAGACCGAGCTGGTCGCGCAGCTGCGCAAGCGCCCCAGGCTCGTCGCAGCCCGTGCCGCTCGGCCCGCCAACGACGGCGACGACGAGCCGCGAACGCAGTGAAGGATCCGCGGCGAGCATCTCGGCGGCCGCACGCAGCAATACGTCCGGCGCCTTCAGCGGCTGGATGCGCCCGACGAACAGCAGCGGTACGGCGTCGGCGGCGATCCCCAGCCGCGCGCGAGCCGCGCCGCGCTGCCCTGGGGTGAATCGGTCGAGGTCGACGCCTGGAGCGACGGTCACGATGCGGGCCGGGTCGGCGTCGTACAGGTCGACGAGCTCGTGGGCCTCCTCAGCGGTCGAGGCGATCAGGCGATCGGCGGTGGAAACTACCTGCGCCTCGCCTATGGCGCGCGCAGTCGGCTCGGGCCGGTCGCCTTCGGCCAGGGCGAGGTTCTTCACCTTCGCCAGGGTGTGGCTGGAGTGCACCATTGGCACGCCCCAGCGTTCCTTGGCCAGCCACGCGACCTGACCCGACAGCCAGTAGTGGGAGTGCACGAGGTCGTACCAGCCGGGCTCGCGGACCGCTTCGGCCCTGAGCACCCCGGCGGCGAACGGGCATAGCTGGGTGGGCAGATCGCCCTTCGCCAGTCCCTCGTAGGGGCCGGCGGTGATGTGCCGCACGCGTACGCCGTCGGAGATCTCGACCACGGGCTCGAGTGCACTAGACGTGGCACGCGTGAAGATGTCGACCTCGACGCCGTGGGCGGCGAGACGCTTGGACACCTCGACGATGTAGACGTTCATGCCCCCGGCGTCGCCGGTGCCCGGCTGGTCGAGGGGCGAGGTGTGGACCGAGATCGTTGCTACCCGGCGGGGCGTGTCACGGCGCGGCAAGTGCCGCGGGTGCGCGATCGGCACGGGGTTGCGCCTCCTCGATCTGTTTCCACCAACAATGCCCGAAGGGGCTGTGATCATTCCCCGATCCGGTCGTCCGGCCGAACTGGCGCTAACGTGCGGACCCATGCGGTGGACGGTGCACGGCGAGCGCGCGCTCTACGAGAGCGACTGGATCCGTCTGACGCTTGTCGACATCGAGATCCCTGGCGGGCCGCGGTTCGAGCACCACGTGATCCGGGCGCCGCAGAAAGCCGCGGGCGTCGTCGTACACGACCCTGATCGAGGCGTGCTCCTGCTCTGGCGGCACCGGTTCATCACCGACACGTGGGGGTGGGAGGTCCCGGCCGGGCGCATCGACGCGGGAGAAACCCCTGCGGAGGCGGCCGCGCGGGAAGTCCTTGAGGAGACCGGCTGGCGGCCAGGGCGGCTGACGAAACTGATCGACTATCACCCGTCGAACGGCATCAGCGACCAGACGTTCCACCTTTTCGCCGCGGCCGGTGCCGAGTACGTCGGCGAACCGACCGACGCGAGCGAGTCGGAGCGGATCGAGTGGCTGTCGGTGGCAGAACTGCGCGAACGCGTCGGCCTGGGCGAGATGCCCGACGGGCTCTCGCTGACCGCTGTGCTGTTCGCGCTGACGTTCGGCCCCTTAGCGCAGCAGCCGGACGGGAGGGTCACGTGACCACGCCGACCGAGCCGCCCGCGAAGGCGCCGGAAGTGAATCCCGCGGTCGAGCCGATCGCTTTCCTGCTCGGCACCTGGCGCGGCGAAGGGCACGGCAGCTACCCGACGATCGAGGACTTCCACTACGGCGAGGAGATGACGTTCCGCCACAACGGCAAGGCTTTTCTCGCCTACAGCCAGCGGTCGTGGTCGCTCGACGACGGGCGGCCGCTGGCGGCGGAATCCGGCTACTGGCGACCGCAGCCCGACGGCACTATCGAAGTCGTCATGTCGCACCCGACCGGCATCTGTGAGATCTACGTCGGCCCGGTCAACGGACGCACGATCGAACTCGTCTCCGATGTGATCGTGCGGACGCGATCGGCCAAGGAGGTCACGGGCATCAAGCGGCTCTACGGCATGGTGGGCGTCGAGCTCATGTACGCGATCGACATGGCGGCGATGGGGCAGCGGCTGCAGTCGCACCTGGCCGCGACCCTGCAACGGATCGGCGACTGAGGTAGCAGCCGTGGCGCGCGCTCACCTCCCACCGAGTGACCGGCCCCTCGGTGAGCAGACCCGCGGCACGACGCATCCCAACCGGCTGCGCCGCGTCGATCGCTGGCTCGTTGCGCTGCACGGCGCGCGGTTGCGTCGCGCGGTCGATCCCCTCGTCGTCGACCTCGGCTACGGACGTCATCCGGTCACGACGCTCGAGCTCGCCGATCGCTTGGCGGCCGAGGTGAGGGCAGACGTCGATGTCATCGGCGTCGAGATCGTGCGCGAGCGCGTCGAAGCTGCGGCCCCGATGGCCAGACCCGGCGTGTCGTTCGTGCGCGGCGGTTTCAATCTCCCGGTCGCGGACCGGCGGCCGGTCGTCGTACGAGCGATGAACGTGCTCCGGCAGTACGACGACACCGCGGCTGCGAACGCGTGGCGGACATTGCGCATGCAGCTCGACGAGGACGGGGTGCTCATCGAGGGCACCTGCGACGAACTGGGGCGCCGGTGCAGCTGGGTCGCGCTCGACGTGTCCGGCCCACGCACCCTCACCTTTGCCGCGAAGGTCGAGACGCTCGATCGACCGAGCGAACTGGCCGAGCGGCTGCCCAAGGCGCTCATCCACCGGAACGTCCGCGGCGAGCCGATCCACGACTTCCTCCGCGCGTGGGACACGGCCTGGCAGCGCAGTGCTGGCGGCGCTGACGCCAGCCCGCGGACGCGATGGGTCGAGGCCGCGGAAATGCTGCTCGGCGACGGGCATCGCATCGCGCGCAACCCTGCGCGCTGGCGACTCGGCGAGCTGACAGTTGCGTGGAATCAGGTGGCGCCGTCCACCTGACGCGCGAACGCGAGCCGCGCGTCTTCGCTGAACAAGACGAACCGCACTTCCTCGACGCGCGTCTGCGCACGGCGTACCGCTTCGATGGCGACAACCGCCGCCTCGTCGATCGGGTAGCCGTAGACACCGGTCGAGATGGCCGGAAAGGCGACCGTGCGGGCACCGAGTTCGTCGGCGACGCGGAGGGATTCGATGTGGCAGCTCGTCAGCTCGCCGGCCGGGTCGCTGGACCCGGCGTAGACCGGGCCCACGGTGTGGATC
>JBKJZO010000122.1:0-4311 GCA_046715235.1 Mycobacteriales bacterium | reverse complement strand
TGAGATGATCCCCGAGGTGCAGATCGAGGCGACGTTCGTCGACGGCACCAAGCTCGTCACCATCCACGAGCCGATCGCATGAAACCGGGCGAGATCCTCTGCGGCACCGGCGATGTCCCCCTCAACGACGGAGCACCGCGGACCGTGCTCACCGTGGCCAACACCGGTGACCGCCCGATCCAGGTCGGCTCACATTTCCATTTCGCATCGGCCAACACAGCCCTCGAGTTCGATCGCGACGCCGCGCGCGGCAAGCGCCTCGACGTCCCGGCCGGCACCGCGGTGCGGTTCGAGCCCGGCGTCGAGCGCGAAGTGTCACTCGTCCCGCTCGGCGGCCTTGCCGTCGTGGCCGGACTTCGCTGGGACGACGGTCGAGAGGACGGTCAGTGAGCACCATCCCGCGCGATCGCTACGCGCTGCTGTACGGACCCACGACCGGCGACCGCATCCGCCTCGCCGACACCGACCTGCTCATCGAGGTCGAAGAGGACCGCTGCCGCGTCGGCGGCTCTGCCGGTGAGGAAGCTGTCTTCGGCGGCGGCAAGGTGATCCGCGAGTCGATGGGCCAGTCCCGGGCGACCCGTGCCGAAGGCGCACCCGACCTCGTCATCACCGGAGCGGTGATCCTCGACCACTGGGGCATCGTCAAGGCCGACATCGGCATCCGCGACGGGCGCATCGTCGGCATCGGCAAAGCCGGCAACCCGGACACAATGGACGGCGTCGACCCGGCGCTCGTCATCGGCCCGTCGACCGAGGTTCTGTCGGGCAACGGACGCATCGTCACTGCGGGCGCGGTCGACAGCCACGTGCACCTCATCTCGCCGCAGCAGCTGCCCGAGGCGCTCGGTTCCGGTGTGACCACGATGATCGGCGGCGGCACCGGCCCGGCCGAAGGCACGAAGGCGACGACGGTCACGAGCAGCGGCTGGTACGTCGCGCGGATGCTCGAGGCGCTCGACGTCTGGCCGATGAACATCGCCTTGCTGGGCAAGGGAAACACGGTCAGCGAACGCTCGCTGTGGGAGCAGCTCGAGGCCGGTGTCTCGGGATTCAAGCTGCACGAGGACTGGGGTACGACGCCCGCGGCGATCGATGTCTGCCTGCGCGTTGCCGACGCGTCCGGCGTACAGGTGGCTTTGCACTCCGACACCCTCAACGAAGCAGGGTTCGTCGAGACCACACTCGCCGCCATCAACGGCCGCGCGATCCACGCGTACCACACCGAAGGTGCGGGCGGCGGGCACGCGCCGGACATCATCACTGTCGCCGCGCACCCCAACGTCCTGCCGTCGTCGACCAACCCGACCCGGCCCCACACCATCAACACTGTCGACGAGCACCTCGACATGCTGATGGTGTGCCACCACCTCAACCCCGCGGTGGCAGAGGACCTCGCGTTCGCCGAGAGCCGGATCCGGCCCTCGACCATCGCGGCGGAGGATGTGCTGCACGACATGGGCGCGATCTCGATGATCGGATCCGACAGCCAGGCGATGGGCCGCGTGGGCGAGGTCATCATGCGCACCTGGCAGACCGCGCACGTGATGAAGGCGCGCCGCGGCTCGCTGCCGGGCGACACCGCGGCCGACAACAACCGGGCGAAGCGCTACGTCGCCAAGTACACGATCTGCCCGGCGATCGCGCACGGCCTCGACGCCGAGATCGGCTCGGTCGAGGTGGGCAAGCTGGCCGACCTCGTGCTGTGGGAGCCGGCGTTCTTCGGCGTGCGGCCGCACGTCGTCGTCAAGGGCGGCATGATCGCGTGGGGCGCGATGGGCGACTCCAACGCATCGATCCCGACGCCGCAGCCGGTGCTGCCCAGGCCGATGTTCGGCGCGGCGCCAGGACCGGCCGCCGCGACGTCAGTGCACTTCGTCGCGCAGGCCGGGCTCGACGCGGGGCTGGCCGACCGGCTCGACGTACGCCGTCGCCTCGCCGCCGTCGCCGACGTGCGGTCACGCGGCAAGGCCGACATGCCGCACAACGACGCCCTGCCCGACATCAAAGTCGACGCGCAGACGTTTGCCGTGCGCATCGACGGCGAGCTGATCGACGGCCAGCCGGTCTCGGAGTTGCCGATGGCGCAGCGCTACTTCCTGTTCTGATGCGAGCGTCCTGATGCGAGCCTTCTGATGCCTGCCGCCGCTCTGCTGTTGCTGGCTGACAGCCGGCTGCCGGCCGGCGCGCACGCACACTCCGGTCAGCTCGAAGCCGCTGTCGCCGCTGGGTTGGTCACCTGCCTGGCCGACCTCACTGCGTTCGTACGCGGGCGGCTGACCACGCAGGGCTCGATGGCCGCCTGCTTCGCCGCCGCGGCGTGGCGGCTGGCCGAGACCGATGCGGCAGCCGGCGAGTGGGAAAGGCTCGACGCGGCGTACGACGTCCGCACTCCCTCCCCCGCGCAGCGCGCCGTCTCGCGCGCGCAGGGCAGGTCGTTGCTGCGGGTCGGGGGACGTGCGTGGCCCGCCGCGCCGTTGGACCGGCTTGGTCTTGCTCCGCATCACCCAATCGCTTTCGGGGCACTGGCCTGGGCGACCGGCGGCAGCAGCCTCGACGCCGCGACCGTGGCCGCTCTCGGCACGACCACCGGGCCGGCGAGCGCCGCCGTTCGCCTGCTGTCCTTCGATCCGCTCGAAGTGCAGGCAGCCCTTGCTGCGCTGGCGCGGGTCGTGGACGAGGTGGCTGCGCACGCGGACGCCGCAGCGGGGGCGGGCATGCTGCTCTGCCCCGGCTCGCCGATACTGGATCTGCTCGCCGAATCCCACGCCAACGCGGAGGTGCGTCTCTTTGCATCGTGACCATCCCCCAGAGCCCGGCGCGCCGATCGTGCGTGAGAGCTACGCGGGCGGGCTTGTCCCGCGCGGCACCCGGGCATTCCGGCTCGGTGTCGGCGGGCCGGTCGGCAGCGGCAAGACCGCCCTGGTCGCGGCGCTGTGCCGCAGCCTGAGCGACGAACTGCGGCTCGGCGTCGTCACCAATGACATCTACACGACGGAGGACGCGCAATTCCTGCGCGCGGCCGGCGTACTCGACCCGGCACGCATTGCCGCCGTCGAGACCGGTTGCTGCCCGCACACCGCGGTGCGTGACGACATCAGTGCCAACCTCGACGCCGTCGAGGACCTGGAGTCGTCGTTCGACCCGCTCGACCTCGTCCTCGTCGAGAGCGGCGGCGACAACCTCACGATGACCTTCAGCAAGGGGCTGGTCGACCGTCAGATCTTCGTCATCGACGTCGCCGGCGGCGACAAGGTGCCACGCAAGGGTGGGCCCGGCGTCACCACGTCCGACCTGCTGGTCATCAACAAGATCGACCTCGCGCCGTACGTCGGCGCCGACCTTGCGGTGATGGACAGGGACGCCGCGCTGATGCGGGGGGACGAGCCCGTGTTGTTCACCAGCCTCCGCGACGACCCGGCCGCGACGTCGGTGGCCGAGTGGGTACGCGCGCGGCGGACCGAATGGTCGCGGGCCTGGGCCCTGCAGGCATGAAGGCCCGCGCGGAGATCCGCGCCGAATCCGACGGCCTCGGTGGCCTGCGGCTGCCGGTACTGCGGTCCGAAGCCCCCCTGTTGCTCCGGCGTACGCCGGACGCGGTGCAGATCGTCGGCGGGGCTGCGGGTCCGTTGGGCGGCGACGAGCTGCACCTGTCGATCCGCGTCTGCGGCGACGCACAGCTACGCATTCGCAGCGTCGCCGCGTCACTGGCGCAACCTGATCCGGCTGGCCGCCAGTCGCACCTGACGATCGACGTACATGTCGAACCCGGTGCCGCTCTGGACTGGGCGCCCGAGCCGCTGGTCGTAACGACGGGCGCGCGCCACAACGTGCACACCGCGATTCACCTCAACGGCGACGCGACGCTGCGCTGGCGCGACATCACCGTCCTCGGCCGCCATGACGAGGCAGCCGGTCTGGTAGAGCAGGATCTCGTGCTCACCCAGGACGGCGCAGCTCTGCTCCGCCAACACCATGCCTGGGGGCCCGGTGCTCCCGACGGCTGGTCTGGTCCGGCGGTCCTCGAGGGTGCGCGCGTCATAGCGTCGGAGCTAGCCGTGCGCGTCAGCGTACCGGCTGCTGCTCCGCCTGCGGCATCAGGCGTGTCAGTGCTGCGATTCGCGCCCGGCTGCGAACTGCGGACGAGCCTCGGCGCGGCGGCGCCTTCGGTGGTGCGCCTGCTCGAAGACGTCGGCGGCACCCGGCCGAGTGGGGTCGGCGCTACCCGCTCCCGGTGAGATCCCAGCTGTTGGAGTAGCCCGCCGGCAGGTTGTTGGTTCCGTTCAGCCGCATGCCCTGCGCGTAGAACGT
>JBKJZO010000121.1:0-26508 GCA_046715235.1 Mycobacteriales bacterium | reverse complement strand
CCCCTCAACGTCCGTGACCGACACGAACCAAGGTCACGATCAGGAGCCCGAGCTACACCACCCCAGGGGACTCACCCGCTGAGGCTGTAACAACCGTGGAGCATGTCAAGCCGCGGCGCAGACGGAGTTTCGACGGTTATTGGCTGTTCGACGGTCCCAAGCGCCACTACAACAGCGATCACACCGGCACGATGGTCGATCCGGCGAGGTATTACATGTCGACGGGCGGCGCGGTGGTACGGGTGACCGCGTCGACCACTCCGTACGTTGGTCGATCCCTCGATGTGGCAACTCTCGCGGAACCTGACTTTGACGTTGCTCGGGCAGCTTTGGGCATCTGCTTGCGCGCACGCGAAAACGGAATCTCGCTGCCTATCCCTTGGATACTTGACACACACCCGGAGTGGGGCCCGGCCTTCACCAAGCTGAGCGCGGGATCATCAGCGGCGCATTAAGGTTGCGGGTTTACTGGTAACAGGGGCATATTCCAGATCCGTGAATGCCTCCGGTTTGCGGCTCTGATTTCTCACGCCCATCGGTGTCAGATTGGTCGTGGCGGGCGCCGCAAGATTTTCCCCACGAGTTTGGCGCGGCTCGTCGCGCGGGCCATCCTGAGTTCAAATCGGGCTTCCGACCGCACGTTGTGGTCCGGGTCTCGCGCCAGCCGACGTAGGGCTGCGCGCGCAGCCCCACGAGGTACCTCTTCTGCGAGTAGGACCGTGGCCCAGCGAGCGCTAGGGTGAGGGTGCCTTGAATACTTGAGCAAGCGGGATTCACCAATGCCCATCCTCATCCAAAGGTGGCTTAGTGCGTGCGCGAACGCATCTATCAACACGTCATTCCCACTGTGGGGCAGGCTCTCTAACACGCGCGTCTCGCACGTCTTCATTTCATCCGTGGACTCAAGGAAACCGACTGAGCTCGCCAGCATCCACGCCGCCACTTCCTGGACCCGGGGAGACGAATGTTGCAGAAGCGCCATAGCTGCCGAAACAACACCCCACGGATCGGCCTTAGCGGCGTCCGCCACCCGTTCGGACTGCGACGACTCCCAATATGAAGTCTTGTCGCGAAAGTCTGCGACGGTAGCGGACACCACATCGTTGGTGTTAACGGTAGCCTCCGTACGCGTCGCGGCACACGGCCTTGATGTCCCGTAGAGACAGCTTGGACAACAGATCAGGAAATTCCGAGCGAAGCCAAGGGGCATCCGAAAGGGCGATTTTCCCAGTCGCAATCAGTTCCCTCAGTTTCTGCTTAACCTTTTCTGACAACTTGCGGCCCCTCTTTTCAGCGTAGTGAATTGCACGCGTCAGGAGCTTAGTAGCGGTGTTGCATTCCTCCCGAGTCGGACATCTACTTAAGCCCTTCTTCTTCCACTCCGCTTCATTGGCGGTAGTGATGACGACGGCGCCAGCGGCGCCCACAACAGCCACGGCAATGATGATTGGTATGACAACAATGAAGCGAGTCGAGACACTCGAGTCGTGCAGACCCTTGTCGCCTCGTCCCCGTGTGTCGGTCATCCCTGCCCGGACTGAGCGCGTACGGGTCTGATGCGTTGCTCGAACAGACCATTCGCATGCCGAATCCGAAATGGCACTCTCGCCGAGCGGGTCGATTCCGTTGCTCACGCCGCCGGTGTCGAAGTAGGCGAGCAGCTCCTCGCGCCAGCTGTCGCGCCGCCGTAGCAGATCAGGTACTGGCCTTGTAAAGCGCGGTGCTTAGCGGAAGCCGCATAAAGTCCGATACTAGTTGGGCCCCAAGAATGTGTATATCGTATACGACTTTTGCTCGGACCCGACGTGCACACTAAAATATAGAGAAGCACCACCATTCGCTTGCTTCGTGTATGACCGCGAGTTCTTCGGGTCCTCCTGCGGGACGGTCGACGTGGACCAACCCAGTTTAGTCAGAGTGTTGGCGTAGTATTCAAAAAGACCCTCTCGGCTGCCGGAAAATGAGAACTTCTGGTCCGCACCAGGGCTACCGCTGCACGCGGCTACTTTCGCGCTGTCTTGCGGTTGCGCCTCAGGAGGAGGGGGAACCTCCTTGACGGCCGACTCAACCAGCTGGATGTTCTGCGCGGTACAGCCAACGCCGCTTTTCGCCTCGCTCGAGCACCCGGTCATTGACAAAACGACCAGCGACATTACCAACACAAGTGTGTGCATTACAGCCCGCCTAGACCGCATTTGGAGTGGCGGCAAGTTGCAATCATTCCCACAATGTAGTTGGGCAGGCCTATTCGCGACATCCAATACGCCGTTTGCGGGTTCCTCATTTGAAAGCCAAGGTTGGCGCCAATCCGGTTATTGACCATATCGTTGAGGCTGTCCAAGAACACCTCGCGGTTGTCAGGGTTCTTCAAGATCGTGTCGTGCTCATGTGCGGTGCCAAGACCCTCGGCGAACCTGGGTCCAAAGAGGAAGCTCGTACGGGCCATCCAGTAAATATGCCGGAACGCGTTCGATTCGGCTTCATTTCGAAGTGAACCCGCCCTTCTTAGCTGTTGCGTGAGAGCCAATGCGTAGCGACTGATCTTCAGTGAGGACGCGCACGCTCCAGCGTGCAGCCCAGCGCAATACATTGCCTGGAACGGCCCAAGTCCAGCCTCTGCCGGGGCGGGGGCCGCCTGGACGAACTTGACGCCCAGTACGCGAGTGCGGGTCGGCTGCTTCAAGGAGCGAGGCGAAATCGCCGAGTCGGCGACCTTTGAGCTGCAGATCGGGCGTTCGCCGAGCGGGTCCATGAGGTTGAGCGGGTCGTTGGCACTGTAGGCGTAGGCGTTTGCGACGGTGACCTCTCCTGCGACGCCTTCCAGTGGGTCCACTGTCGTGAACTGGCCACTGGTCGGTTCATAGTCCCGTGCGCGGAGGTGCACAAGGCCTTCGATGGTGAGCTCGCCGCGGTAGCCGAGCCGGACGAGTCCGTTGTTGCTGTCGCCGCCCGGCTCGCCCCAGGGGTCGTATTTCTGCGCGTCAGCGAGGTTGAGGCTGTCGCCGGACCGCTGGGTTGATCCTGAGCTGTCGTAGTTGAATACCGAGACCTTGTCGCCGCTGATCGCGGCCGCGCGGTTGGTGCCGTTCAGGAGCAGTGTCTCGGCGCCGTCGGAGATCAGCGTGATCGGTTGGGGAACGGCGAGTTCGTTGTCCCACTCAATATCGGTGCGCGTCTTGTCGTCGGACACTGCTACCAGCGACCCGTCGATGTCATGCGTGAACCGGGTCGTGCTGGAGTTGCGACCCTTGACCGTGGTCGTCGTCGAGCGCTGCCCCCAGGCGTCGTACGCGGTCGTTGTGACCGACTGCCCGTCGTCTTCGCGAGTGCGTCGACCCGCGCCGTCGTACGAGTAGGTGGTCGTCTTGTTGCCGTCGCTCGTGCGGAGCAGCTGCCCGGCGTCGTCGTAGGTGTAGGTGGTGGTCTTGTTGCCGCTGACTACCGCGGTACGCCGACCCGACGCGTCGTAGCGCACGGTGGTGTTGTCGTATCCGGTCAGCTGACCAGCCTCGTCGTACTCGTACTCCTCGACCGCGTCGGAGCGGGTTTCTTTGGTGCGCCGACCGACGGCGTCGCGCTCGATGACCGCGCCGGCCTGATAAGTGCTGCCGTCCTGCTGGTAGCCGCTCAGCAGACCATTGGTGTAGCTGCGGCGGCGGGCCTTCCCGTCCGGCAGCCGCTCCACGACAAGGCGGCCGTCAGCGTCGTACTCGTAGGCGATCTTCGTCGCCTTGTGCGCGACGCCTGCCAGGTCACCCTCGGAGTTGTAGCTGAACGTGTCCGTGCTTCCGTCCGGCCGCGTCATTGACAGCTTCCGACCGTCGGCGTCGTACGTATATTTCAGCGTCCGGCCGCTCGGTGCGCGGCGCGCAACGAGGCGACCCTCGGCGTCGTACTCGAAGGTTGACGTGCCACGCTCGTCCGCCGCGGAGACCTGACGGCCGACGGCGTCGTAGGTATAGGAGCGGGTCGACCCGTCGCCGGCGGTCTGCTTGGTCAGCTGCCCGGCCGCATCGTAGGAGGAGCTCACGCTGCGACCACTCGCGTCATGCGCTGCGACGACCCGGCCAAGCAGGTCGTAGCTGGTCGACTCGACCCTGCCGAGCGCATCCGTGCGCGACAACCTTCGGTCTGCCGCGTCGTACGAGTAGCGTTCGGTCGCGCCGTCGCTCGCTGTGCGTCGGACGGTGTTGCCGCGGCCGTCGTACTCGAAGCGGGTGGTCGCGCCGTTCGGCGCGGTCACGGCTACCTGATTGCCCACCGCGTCGTAGACGAAGCTCCGAGTAGCGCCCAGCCCGTCGACAACCGTGGCGAGTTCGCCGCGCGCTGTGTACGAACGACGTAGCGTTCCCCGCCCTGGCTCCGTGGCGGCGATCAGCTGCCCTGCCGCGTCGTACTGATACGTCGTGACCAGACCACCAGCCGTGCGGGTTCTCGTCGGTTGGCCGTCCGCGTCGTAACCGAACGTCGTCGCTCCCCCGCCCGGTGAGGTGCGAGCGGCCAGCTGGCCGGCGTCGTCGTAGGAGTACGAGGTGACGCGTCCCGTGCCGTCGGTTTCCGTGCTGACCCGACCGGCCGGCGTGTGCGCCGTTCGGCGACGCGCACCGGTTCGGTCGAGCGTCGCCGTCAACTGACCGACCGCGTCGTACTCGTACCGGGTGACAGCGCCGGCGGCATCAGTCTCGGCAGTCATGCGGTCGTCACGGTCATAGGTGTAGCGGGTCGTGCGGCCAAGCTCATCAGTGCGGCTCGTGACGCGACCGCGGTCATCTAGGGTCTCCGCCGTGCTGTGCCCCAAGGCGTCAGTGACGGCGACCTGCCGGCCGTTCTCGTCGTACGTGTACCGCGTCACCGCGCCCGTCGGATCGGTGGTCGAGGCGACTCTCGACAGCGATCCGTACTCGGTCTTCGTCGCCGCGCCACCCGGCGCGACGGTCTTCACCAGCCGCCCGAGCGAGTCGTACTCATGGCTCGTTACCTGTCCGTTCCCGTCGGTCTCGGTGGCAAGTCGGCCCACCGAGTCGTACGCAGATCGCGTGATCGCTCCGGTCGCGTCGGTCACCGCCAGGACACGGCCCGCCCCGTCGTACGAGGTGCGAGTGATGGCACCCAGCGGATCAGTCTCGCTCAACAGGCGTCCCAACCCATCGAACGATCGAAGTGTGCGGGCGCCACTCGGCGTGGTCACCGACGTCCTATTGCCCATCCCGTCATAGGTGGCGCGGGTCGTGCGACCGAGTCCGTCGGTGGTGGCGACAACGCGCCGCCGAGCGTCGTACGCGTACGTGCGCGAGACGCCGTCCGGGTCGGTGACCCGGCGCACGAGGCCGCCGGCGACGTCGTAAGTTGTGACCGCGCCGTTCGCCTCAGTGACGGTGCTCGGGATTCTCGCCGCGCCTGTGTACGTGTAGCTGGTAGTCGCGCCGCCGGGAGTCGTCTCGGTGACGAGCCGGTCCGCGCTGTCGTAGCTGTAGCGCAGCACCGATCCGTCCCGCTCGGTGGAGCTGAGCAGGTTGCCGTGCGCGTCGTACGTCTGCGCAGCAGTGGCTCCGACCCGGTCGGTGACGGCGGTGAGGTTGCCGCGCTCGTCGTAGGACTTGGTCAGGACCTTGCCGAGCGGGTCTTCGACGGACAGGCTGCGGTCCATGGAGTCATGCCGGTAGATCAGCTGTGAGCCGTCTTGGGTGTCGGTGACCGTGGTCGTCCCAGTGCCGTACTCGAACCGCAGCGTGGTTGCTGCGGGGGATCCTTGGGTGGCGACCCTGCCGTACGCGTCGTAGGTGTTCTCCCCCTGTACGACTCCTGCGCCGTCGGTGAAGCGGGTGATTCGCCCCGCGTCATCGGTCGTGTAGCGCGTCGTGCCGCCCGCCGGGTCAGTGACCGTGCGCAGAGCCCCGTTCGTGTGCTCGTAGCTGGCCTGCCGTCCGTCGTCGCTGCGCACCGTCTGGACCAGACCTGCCTCGTTGAACGTCACCGTCATCGCGGCGCCGAGGCTGCTTGTGAGGATCGCGGTCCGGCCGTCATCGGAGTGGTTCAGGGTGACGGCTTGGCCGTCCCAGAAGGACCAGCCGCTGACCTTCCCGTCGGCTCCGAAGCTGACCCGGCGGCCGTCGTCGAAGACGAGAACGTATCCCTCGCCGACAGCGGTCAAATCGGCAGTGAGTTCTTCGACCCGGGCGTAGCTGGCGCCGTCGCCGGTGAACCGAACAATCCTGCCGTCTGGGGCGCGGTACTCGACGATGGTGGGGTCGGAGGCGTCGATGGTGCTGTCGAGGACGCTGGTCCACCCGCGGCCGAACACCCCGTCGCCCTCGTCCAGGGAGTTGTAGGTCCTAGTGATGTCCAGGCCGTCGACGCCCGCCGGCCCGGCGACATCGAGAGCTTCGCTCACGAAGTTCCCGGTCGCTGTGTTGACCGGGTCGCCGACATACGCGCAAGTCTTCTGGAAACCGAAGGTCCGGGCCGCGGGAACGGCGGCGCTCCACGTCCTAGTCACGCTGGCGGTCTTGCCTCCAGCTGTGGCCCGCACCGTGTCGCGACCGAGGCGCGTGCCCCGGTAGCAGAACCGGGCAACTCCGTTGCTGCCACTTTGAACGAGCTCGCTGGCAGTGTTGGCGCCGGTCACCGTGAAGGTGACGGCCGCGTCCTGGATCAATGCGCCGGCGGAGGTCTTCACGGTCGCGTTGATGCACACCTCACTGCGGATCGCCGCCGGTGCGGCCGTCGTCGGCGCCAGAGTGATGCCGCCCACCAGCGGCGGCGGCACCTCGGGGTCCGGTTCCACGTCCGGCGGGGGTGTCCCGGTGACGGTGTACGTGATTTTCATCAGCGGCGACAGGTCGTTGTATGAGTGCGTACGCGACTGCTGGCGGCCGATGAAGAACAGCGACTGGCCGGACGTGCCATCCTTGACCCAGTCGCTGATCTGCCGAGTCAACTCCGGACCGGCGAGCGTCGTCGCCGGCTGCTCCACGGTCGGAACGGCCATCACCGCGCGGGCGAGTTCAGGACTGCCTTGACCGTCGAAGTTCATCGAGGCCGTCGGGTAGACGTACAGCGGGTGCCCGTAGTCGCGGGAGGTTGCCGTGCGGTTAAGGGTCATGTTGATCTCGACCGCGTCGATCCGCGTGCCGAACAGCTTCTCGTACTGGAAGTGCGCCGAGGTCCGCCAGTACGAGTCGGTGCTGTCGTAGTTGTTCCCGACCCGGATCCCGCAGCGCATCGTCTCGCTGGTCACACACCCAGGTCCGGCCGGCTCTTGAAACGACGTGCTCGAGCCGTACGTGTCGGTGTACGACGGGTCAATGTGCAGCGGGTAGACGCGCTTCGCGGACGCTGCCCACGCCGGGTCCACGCTCACCGTCAACGTCGTGTCTTTACCGCGCCGACCCAGGGTGTAGGACACATCGACGACGCTCGGTTTGGCAGCTGAGTCCCACGCCTGACCGGCCGGGATAGCGCCCACTGTTCGGCCAGCCCGGTTCTTGAACACCACCCCGCCGTCGGCGGTCTTCGACGCCGTCAGACCCGGCGCCCGGTACACGAACTGCCACGACGAGCCCGCACGGCCGGCTGCCTTAGAGCGCTCGCGGACCACCAGCTCCTCTTTCACCTCCGACTTCAAGACCTTGTAGTCGAGGTCGACGCCGCCTGGGAGCACATTCCGGTAGCGAACGCCGTCTTTGCCAAGCTTCACCGGGCGGACCGGCCGACTTCCCACCAGCCCGAAGGACACTGCGCCGCCGGTGGTCCCGAACGACACTGTGGATCCCGCTGCGGCCTTACGGGCGAACTTCGGCTTCAACCGGTGCTTCCCGGTAGTCAGGTCCCCGCCAGCGGCCGCCCTGATCGCCGTGTCTATCGGGGTGAAGCCGCCCTTGCCGTCGGCCACGTTCAGCGGCTCCAACGACAACACCGCCGTATGCGTCCCATCGACATTCACATAGTCGTTGGAGAACTCCGACCGCACCACCGACAGACGCTTCTCGCCATCAATCGTCGGGACCTCCGCAGCAGCCGGGCCAGCAACCGAAGCGGCCGCGCCGATCGATAGAGACAGCACGACGGACGCGCTCACCGCGGTACGAATCACACGGCGATAGCGGGCACTGCGAAGCATGAAGGGTCCCCCCGTAAAGGCCGCGTCCCCCGCGGCATGTATTCCTTTCGAAACGCCGCGCTCCTGGGCTGACCGCCGGACGGCGCAACGTCGCGGGAGCCGAACGGCACAGCGCACGCTGCGAGCGCTACCTGCTGCGCGGGCTGGGCGTGTCAGTTTTGCCGGCTGCGGTTCGTGCGGCGGCGTAGTCGGCCCAGTCACCGCCGGAGGTCTTCGTGTAGCGCACCGCGGTGGTCGGGTGCACATTCAGCAGCCCGGCAAGGACCGCGGGCGGCAGCTGCGCGCCGAGTTGGAGCAGGGCGGTGGTGCGCATCGCTCGTGTCTGGATGCCGACCGCGTTGAGGCGAGCGGCCAGGTAAGTGGGGTGTAGGTGCCGGCCGGCTTGCCGGCCGGGAAACAGCCACCGGTAGCTGGGGGCTGTGCCGCTCGGCCCGACTTGGCGGCGCCACGGCAACTCCCGCAGCAGGTCGCCGAGCGGGCCTGGCATGTGCACGCGGTCCCCGCCGAAACTGACGTGGATCTCCCCGTCGACGTCGTGCAGGTCCTCGAGACGCAACCGCGCGATCCGAGTCAACGGCTGCGCGTAGAGGACGACCAGCGCGCCGACAACCCGGTCAGCGGGGTCGAGGTCACCGCCGTGCAGGAGCCGGCGGGCCAGCGCCCAGCGCTGCTCGTGATCCGCGCTCCGAGTGCCGCCCCACGCTGGACTCGCAGGCACGTGTAGCGGGGGCGCGTCGCCTCGTTCGGCTGCCCATTGCAGGAATGGCCGCAGGTGCGGGCGGCGATCCGCCAGCCACGCGTCGATGTCAGCCTGCGTGCAGTGGGACAGGTCGCTGTTGCGCTCCCGGAGCCAGCGGAGGAACCGGGCCGGTTCGGTGATCATGTCCCGCGCCCGGTGAGCCTGATGGACGGTGACACCGGCCTGGCCGGCCCGGCGGCGGAGCCGGGCGACGACGTGCCAGCGCGCGTAGCCGCGGATGGTTCTCGCATCATCCGGATCGTCGATGGCGGCAATGAGCTGGTCGACGGCGCGGATCAGATTCGCCAGGTACGGATCGCGTTCGGGTAGCGCGCCGGTGGCGACGAGCAGCGCGTGTAGGTGCCGCGACGAGGGGGTGGGGCGGAGCGCGTCAAGCGCCTCGTGGGTGAGCGGCAGCTCGCCGGTCGCAAGCTTGCGCAGCAGGGTGGCACCAGGGCTGCGCGCGGTCCAGCGCAGCACCGAGCGGGGCTGCTCCGCGGCACGGAACGCCTCACGTAGGCCGGCGAGTGAATCCAGGATCGTGCCGTCAGGTCGGGTCAGGAGCGCGTCGAGTTGCGCGACCGCAGCGCAGCGCAGGCACACCTGTTCGCCGCGGCTCACGCCGTACCCCTCAGCGATTTCGCTGCAGCGGGTACACGTTGCCACCGTTCCCCAGTGGCAGGAGCCGCACAGGTCCGGGTGCTCAGCGGTCGCTCGCAGCTTGATCCGCTTCAGACGTCCGCATTGACCGCAGGCGCGGCGGGGATGCCGGTAGCACTGAGCGCACAGCGCCTTCCCGCGCTCGTTGCTGAAGATCCTGCGCATCTGGCCACAGCCGTCGCACCGCCGCTCGGGCTGCAGGTGTTTGGCGTAGCAGGTGTTGCAAGCCGGCTCCCCGGCTGCAGTCCGTGCGTTGACAACGCGGAGGCGACCGCAGAACACGCACGTCCGCCGCCGCTCCGGGTCGGCGCTCCAGCAGGCGCGGCACAGCTTCCCGGAAGCGGCATTGCCGCGCAGTTGCGCCGCAGGTCGTTGGCATCCCGGGCAGACAGGAAGCAGGACGCCGGTAGCGCCAGCGTCACGCAGCTCGAGCATGAGCCGGCCAAGCACCCGCGGTCCGTCCAGTGCAGCGCTGGTGAGCGCGTCCGGCGTCGCCGCGAGATGCTCGACCAGCCACCTACGCTGCCGACCTGTCGGTGCGGCGCGGGCGATCGCCTGCTCTACCGCGGTGTCGGTGAGCCCGGTCTCGAGCGCGGCGATGAGGGAGACGACCGACGCGCTGTGCGCTGCCATAGTGTCGGTGTTGCGGCAGTGCCAGCAGCGCACCGGACGGCGCCGCTCATCTCGAGACGCCGCGTGCACTGACCGTTCGACTCCGCAGCCGTTGCAGGGGAACCTCGCAGCGGTGCTCACTCGTTTCGGTCGGTGATCCGCGCCCGCATCGGACGCCGTCCTTTCACCCCAGCCGCGGGCTTGCCCGCAACAGCGGCGGTCTTGCGGGCCGCCGGGGCGGCGACAGTGACCTCTATGAGGTCGGTTGGGCTGCACTCGAGGATGTCGCACAGCGCCGCGAGGATGTTCAGGTTCAGCCGCTCCGGGGTCTGCACGACCAGCCGGTAGACCTGCACCGACGACAGGGTTACGCCGCGTTCTGCGAGCAGCGGTATCAGGTCGGTGGTGGAGAACATGCCGCGCTCGGCCATCCGCAGCCGCAAATGCCAGGCGTAACCCAGGCGGCGCGCGCGGCGAGTCACCAGACACCTGAGCCGACACCGGCGGGCTCTGCGGTCAGCGCCCGGTCAAGCGCCGCGCGCAGCACCCGGTTCTTGAAGTCCGTCGACACCCCCGTGTACAGGGCGGTTGTTGACCCCCAGGCGTGCCCGACCTGCTGCTGCACGAAGAGGGCGTCGAAGCCGTCCTCGATCAGGTGCGTCACATACGAATGCCGCAGGCAGTGCGGGCCGAGTTCCGGGGGCAACCCCAGCTCCGCCCGGTAGGCGCGGAAGCGCATCGTGACGTAATCACTGGACACACTGCTGCCCCGCTCCGTCGGCCACAGAGCGCCCACATCCCCGGAAGGGTAGAGCGGACGGATATCCGTGACGTACTCGGCGAGCGCGTCCACCGCCCATGGCATCACCGTGACGACGGTGCGGCGCCGCGGCGGGCCGCCCTTCGACGCCTTACCCCACCGGACAGCGAGGGTGCCGAAGCCGCCGAGCTCCGGCGCGGCCGGGTTCCGGCCGAAGTCCACTACGTCAAGACGGGCCGCCTCCTGCCTACGCAAACCCCACGCGTAGATAGTCTTGAACAGCGTCGCGTCGCGGAACGCGGCCACGAAACCCTTACGACCATGCCGCTCCGACTCAGCGACCCGCTCGTCGCAATAGTCGAAGAACCGTTGCAGCTCATCCCGCGACAGAGGCCGGTTGCCCGGCCGGCCCTCGTACTGCGCTGCGTGCGCGACCGTGTTCCACTCATGGCAGATCTGCACCGGGTGCGAGGCGAACCGCTCCTCGCAGACCGCCTCCCAGCCGTACCGGCGGTCCACCAGGTAGTCGCAGAACATCGCCAGCGCCTGCTGGTAGGTGCGCACCGTCGAGAACCCGATCGGCGGGTCACCCGACAACAGCGACACCGTCCAGTCCTCCATGTCGGCAGCCGACCACGCCCATGGGTAGTCGTTGGTGAATTCGGCGAACCGCCGCACCAGGCGCAGCCGGCTCTCGACAGTGTCCGAGCACAAGCGGCGGCTCCGCTGCTGCGCCATCCACCCCGCCAACATCGCGGCCAGTACGGCCTCCGCCGGGTGCAGCGGCACCACACCATCCGCCAGCGTTAGATGCGCAGCTCCCGGCACCTCGATGCGACTCCGACCGCTCACCGACACCCCTTCGCCCCGGCATTCCCAGACGAAGCGATCCTTCACCCGATGAAGTGACCTGTCCATAGGTGCAGGTCAGACTGCCGGGCACGTAAGCATGCTTGTACGGAAGCGAGACCGGCCGAAGCCGCAGGTCACTGCGGCAATTGACTTGCTGAACCCGCCGAATCCTTCATCTGATGTAACTATTCGGCCTTCACATTCCCGCGCCGATGGTGATGATCGTGATGTTCGTGGTCCACAGCGCGTCGCCGACGACGACCTGGCCGTAGGTGGCATTGCACGCTGTGATGAAGACGACGAGTGAGAAGACCTGGTTGCTGAACCGCGGCGGGACCGGGTGCGTTCGGGTCCACAGCCACGCCGCCAGGAATGTGCCGCCGACCATCGCCGTCACGAGCGCGAGGAGAGGCGCTCCCGCTCTCTCGCTACGCAGGTGCGCAGGCAGGTAGGCCAGGCACGAGACGCCGATCACCAGTAGGGCGAGCCGCAGCGTCGATCCCGTCTCCTGGTCGATCATCTGGGTGAGGCGCGCGTCAGTCATCGCGTCGCGGGCAGGCGGGATCGCCCCCAGGGCAGAATTGTCTTGCTGCATGCAATGTCATCGGCGCCCATACCGGGAGTCGATAGCGTCGGTCGGCTGCGCACGTCCGGCCGCTCGGCCCAGTGCCGACTCAGCCGTACGCCGACTGACGACCAGCTGTCAGCCGTGTGCCGCCGCGGCACACGATGGGCAGGTTCCGAAGACTTCGACGGTGTGCTGTACGTCGACGAAGCCGTGGTTCTTCGCGACCGCGTCGGCCCACTGCTCGACCTGGGAGTCCTCGACCTCGACCGCGCGCCCACAGCTGCGGCACACGAGGTGATGGTGGTGTCCACCACTGCAGCGGCGGTAGACCGACTCGCCGTCGCCGGTCCGCAGTACGTCGATCTCTCCTGCGTCGGATAGCGCCTGCAAGGCGCGATAGACCGTCGTCAGGCCGACGGCTTCGCCCCTCGTCTTGAGCAGGTCGTGGAGTTCCTGTGCACTGCGGAAGTCGTCGACGGACTCGAGCACGGCGGAAACGGCGGCCCGCTGCCGGGTCGAGCGAGCGGCGATCGGCTTCGAGTCGGTGCTCATGCCCGCACGCTCGATCGCCGCAGTGCCCCCGCCGTTGATCCCAGCGCGAACAACCCGGTCGCGAGCAGCACGATCGTTCCGCCAGACGGGGTGTCGGCGTAGAACGCGAGCACGACCCCGCCGACCGCGACCACGACACCGATCGCGATCGACAGCGCGAACGTCATGGCGAAACTGCGGCCGAGAAGCTGGGCGATAGCCACCGGCACGACCATCAGCGCGCTGACGAGCAACAGGCCCACCACGCGCATCGATACGACGACAGTCACCGCCGTCATCACGGCGAGCAGTAGGTTGAGCCGCAGCACCGGCAGGCCCGACGCGGCGGCGTACTCCTCGTCGTTGCTCGCCGAGAAGAGCTCGCGCGACAGCCCGATCGTCACTGCGAGGACAAGGGCGGTCAGCAGGGTGAAAACGACCAGATCGCCGCTGGTCGTCGTCGTGATCGCGCCGAACAGGTACGCCGTCAGGTTGCCCGGGGTGCCGCCGGGCGCCTTGCTGATGATGACGACACCGCCGGCGATGCCGCCGTAGAACAGGATCGCCAACGCGACGTCGGCGCTCGTGCGCCCTCTCCACCGGACCAGCTCGATCGCGACGGCTCCCGCTGCGGATGTGAGCAGCGCGACGGCGACCGGCGCGGTGCCGGTGAGCAGACCGATCGCGACACCGGTCAGGGCAACGTGTCCCATGCCGTCACCGATCAGCGCGAGCCGGCGCTGCACGAGGTACGTGCCCACCGCGGGGGCGGCCATCCCGATGAGCACCGCCGCGATCAGCGCCCGTTGCATGAAGTCGTAGCGGAGCACGTCGTCAGCCCGTCAATCCGATGCGCGAGGCGGGCTCGTGCACTCCGTGGGGGTGCGGATCATGGTCGTCGAGATGGTTGTGGGCCGCATGCGCCTCGGTCGGGCCGTCGCAGAGCACTTCACCTGCGCGCATCGTCACGACTCTCGTGATCAGCGGGCCGACCGGTCCCAGCTCGTGCGCAACGAGCAACAGGGTTGCACCCGACGCGACGAGTGACGTCAGCGTTTCCGACAGCAGATTCTGACTTGCCAGGTCGAGACCGGCCATCGGCTCATCCATCACGAGTACGTCGGGCTCCCCGGCAAGAGCCCGCGCGATGAGAGCGCGGCGCTGCTGACCGCCCGACAACTCGCCGACCGGGGTGCGCGCCAGGTCCGTGAGGCCGACGAGATCGATGGCTCGGGCGATCGCATCGCGATCGGCCGCCGTCAGGGGACGGAACCGGCGCGTGCGCGACAGCCGGCCCGATGTCACGACCTCGCGCACCGAGGCGGGAACGGCATTGACGAAACCGAGTCGCTGCGGCACATAGCCGATGCGCGACCACTGCCGGAAGGCGCTCGCCGGAATGCCGAACAGCTCGACCGACCCGGAGGTGACCGAGGTCGCGCCAAGCAGCGTCCTCACCAGGGTGGACTTGCCCGACCCGTTCGCTCCGAGAATCGCGACGGCCTCGCCGCCGTACAGGACGAAGTCGACGTCGCGCAGGACAGCCCGGCCGTCGTACCCGGCCGTGGCGTTCCGCATCGCGAACACCGGCGTCGTCATGTACAGGAAAGTCCCTCCCGGAGCGCGACGAGGTTGCTGCGCATCACTGATGGATAGTCCTTGCCCTTCGACGTCTCGTCGATCCCCTCGATCGGGTCGAGCACGGCCGTGCCGACACCCGCCTCCTTCGCGACGGTGTCAGCGATCGCGGAGTCGACCAGGGGCTCGGTGAAGACCGTCTTCACGCCCTCGGCCCTGATCAGATCCGCGATGCGTGCCTGCTCGGCACCGGAGGGCTCCGACTCGGGGGAGATGCCCGCGATTCCCGTCTGCGTCAGCTTGTACTTGCGGGCGAGATATCCGAACGCGGCGTGTGACGTCACGAGCCTTCTGTCCGCGCAGGTGGCCAGCCCGGTGGCGAACTCGCGGTCGAGCGCCTCGAGCTCCGCGCGCAGCGTCGTGGCGTTCTTCGCGTACGCCGACGCGCCGGTCGCGTCGCTGGCCGCTAGCCGCGTTGCAATCGCGTCGCCGACGTCGGCGAGCCGCAGGGGATCGAGCCAGAAGTGCGGGTCGTGCTCCTCGCCGTGCTCGCCTTCGGCCTCAGCGGGGGCACTCTCCTCGCTGTGCCCAGCTTCCTCGGCGTGCTCGTCTGCTGACGCCGGCAGGTCGAGCTTCGCGGCGTTGGCAACGTCGAACGCCAGGGACTTGTCACCGGAGTCGAGCGCCGCGTCGACGTCCGGTTGGAACTCGCGCAGGTGGACGACGAGGTCGGCGTCGCGCAGCTTGGCGGTCTCCTGCGCTGTCAGCTCAAGGTCGTGCGGCTCGGCGCCCGGCTTCGCGAGCGAGTGCACGCTGATGCGATCGCCGCCGACCCGCTCGGTCACGTAGGCGATGGGGTAGAAGCCCGCCACCACGTCGAGTTTCGCGCCGGCACCTTGCGCGCCGGACTCTGGCTTTCCGCCGCATCCGGTCAGTGCCAAGCCGGCGACGAGGAGACCGGCAACCACTGGGTATCTGGACATGACAATCATTATCAATAACTGACAAGCCGAGGTCAATCCGAGAAGCTGATCATGTTGTCGAAGTCTTGGCCGAGATTCGCGCTCAGGTGATCATGGTTATCTCGACAGGTTGATCAACTTCCGCGGCCTCGGCGGCCTCGGCGGCGTCAACTCACTGTTCGAAGTCGGCGACGCCCCGGCACGGGCGGACGCGCAGGTCCGTGACGTAGTCGTCGGGCGCGCCGGCCTTCTCGGCGGCGTCTGCGATCAGGCCGAGGTAGTGCGCGGAGGGCAGCCCGCCCTCGTAGTCGTTGAGCACGTACGTCGACGCCAGGGCTTCTCCGTCCAGGGTGTGGACACGAACAGAGATCTTCGAATAGATGCTGGTGACCGCTAACTCGAGCTCGTCGAGAAGCCGTTCGTCTTCCCTGTTTAGGTCGTAGAGGACGACGAAAACCTGCCCACCGGTCTCCTCCGCAAGGGTCGCGACCGCGCCCTCCCAGCCCATCTCCTCGCCACCGAACGTGAGTCGCCATCCGTCGAGCCAGCCGGTGCCGATCGCGGGTGAGTGCGGGCAGCGCATCCGCATCTTCTCGCCATCCATGTTGGTGCCGTACGCGGCGTACAGAGCCATGCTGCGAAGATTAGCCGCGGGTGCGGCTTTCGCGGCCCAGGCGTCGGCTTGGAGGGTGATTCGTGCGAGTCGCGATCGTCGGCGGCGGCCCTGCGGGGTACGAAGCCGCACTCGTCGCAGCACAGCTGGGAGCCGACGTCACGGTGATCGACAGGGACGGGCTGGGCGGATCGTGCGTCCTCACCGACTGCGTGCCGTCGAAGACGCTCATCGCGACGTCGGAGCTGATGGAGCTGTTCGGCGGCGCGGAGCGGCTGGGCATCCGGCTGCGAGACACACCGCAGAAGGGCGCATCGTGGAACGACGACGATCCGACCTCGCCCCCCGATGTCGTCACCGTCGAGGCGACCACCGTCAACCGCAGGGTCAAGGCGCTCGCACTTGCGCAAAGCCTCGACGTCGCGGCCCGGCTCTTGCGAGAGGGCATCAGGGTCGTCCAGGGGACCGGCCATTTCGTCGCCCCGCACCGCATTGCGGTACGCCGAACTGTTCACCCAGGGGCGATATCCGCCGGCATCGGTGACGCGGAGATCGTCGAGGCGGACGCCGTACTCATCTGCACCGGCGCCCGCCCCCGGGTCGTGCCCGGCGCGGAGCCCGACGGCACGCGCATCCTCGACTGGCGGCAGGTCTACGATCTCGACCAGGTGCCCGAGCGGCTCGTCGTCGTCGGGTCCGGCGTGACCGGTGCCGAGTTCGCCGGCGCTTACCAGGCGATGGGTTCGCAGGTCACTCTGGTCTCCAGCCGCGAGCATGTGCTCCCCGGGGAGGACCCCGACGCGGCGGCGCTCATCGAGAGCGTCTTCTTGCGTCGCGGCATGACCGTGATGAGCCAGGCACGGGCGCAGGCCGTCCGCCGTACCGACGACGGTGTCGTCGTCACGCTCGAGGACGGCCGCGAGGTCGAAGGCTCGCACGCGCTCATGACCGTCGGATCGATCCCGGCGACCGACGGCCTTGGGCTCGACCAAGCCGGCGTCGCGGTCAACGACCGCGGCTACATCACCGTCGACAAGGTCAGCCGTACGTCGGCACAGGGCGTCTACGCCGCGGGCGACTGCACCGGCGTACTCATGCTGGCGTCCGTGGCCGCGATGCAGGGCCGCATCGCGATGTGGCACGCGCTCGGTGAGGCGGTGCAGCCGCTTCGCCTGGCCACTGTCGCGGCCACCGTGTTTACCGACCCGGAGATCGCGACCGTCGGCATCAGCCAGAACGACGTCGACTCCGGGCGTGCCGTCGCGCAGACCATCAAGCTGCCCCTGGCCACCAACGCGCGCGCCAAGATGCAGGGGATCACCGACGGCTTTGTGAAGCTGTTTGCGCGGCCCGGTTCGACGACCGTTCTCGGCGGCGTCGTGGTCGCGCCGAGGGCGAGTGAGCTCATCCTGGCCGTCTCGCTCGCAGTGCAGCACGGGCTTACCGCCGAGCAACTCGCGCACACTTTCTCGATCTATCCGTCCCTGTCGGGCAGCGTGATCGAGGCGGCACGCCAGCTGATGCGGCACTAGCAACTGCGGCGACGTTGGTGACGGCCGGGCGACGCGCGTTCCCCGTAGCGCTCGGCATTTGTCGCTCGCGCTCGGCGGTTGTCGGCTGTGATGATCATGTTGTCGAAATCCTTGGGTCTTCTGACGCTCGTGCCAGCCCGGCGATTTCGACACGTTGATCCACAAGGCACTTGGCGGCCGGCGCGAGGGTTGCCGGAGCGCTGCGGGGGGCTACATTCCGGGCTGAACCCCTCGTCGACTTCCGGAGGCTCCGGTGCGTATCGACTTCGCCTCGTCACCGACGTCGAGCGTCGGCGTCGAGATGGAGCTAGAGCTCGTCGACCGCGACACGCGTCAATTACGCAGCGGCGCGAGCGAGATCCTCGCCGAACTAGGTCAGGGGTACGCCGACGGTGCGCACCCGAAGGCCAAGCACGAGCTGCTCGAGTCGTGCATCGAGATCATCACCGGTGTGTGCTCGACGGTCGGCGAGGCCCGCAACGACCTCGCTGGCACCCTCGCGGAAGTGACCGCCGCGGCGTCCACGCGCGGCCTCGACGTGATGTGCTCGGGCACTCACCCATTCTCCGACTGGTCGGAGCAGGACATCTCGCCCATCCCTCGCTACGCGCGGCTCATCGAGGACCATCAGTGGCTGGCCCGCCGCCTGGAGATCTTCGGAATCCACGTGCACGTCGGCGTGCGTTCGCCGGACAAGGTGATGCCGATCCTCAACGCGCTGACGAGCTACGTGCCGCACTTCCTCGGCATGTCGGCGTCGTCGCCGTACTGGCTGGGCAGCGACACCGGACTCGCCTCCAGCCGGTCGAAGATCTTCGAGTGCCTCGCGACGGCCGGGCTGCCGTACCAGCTCGAGGACTGGGCGAAGTTCGAAGAGCTCATGGAGACGCTCATCAGCGCGCACACCATCGAGTCGATTCGCGACGTGTGGTGGGACATCAGGCCGCACCCCAACTTCGGTACCGTCGAGATCCGCATCTGCGACGGCATCCCGACGTTGCGCGAGGTGGCAACCGTCGCGGCGATCAGTCAGTGCCTGGTCACCCGCTTCGACACACTGCTCGACCGCGGCTACAAGCTGCCGATGCCCAAGTCGTGGGTCGTCCGCGAGAACAAATGGCGGGCCGCTCGGTACGGCGTCGACACCGACATCATCATCGATGACACCGGCGCGCTGCAGCCGCTGCGCGAGGCGGTCCGCGACCTCGTCGACGAGTTGGAACCGGTCGCTGACAAGCTCGGCTGCGCCGAAGAACTCAACTACGCGATCGACATGGTCAACAGGCCGAGCTACCTGCGGCAGCGGCAGGTGGTCGCCAACGGCGGCAGTCTGGTCGACGTCGTCGACTCGCTCGTCGACGAGCTGCGCCGCGATCAGCCGTCGCCGGTCGAACTCTCGCCGACGACGCATCACATCGCCATGGCGGCCCTGCGGAGGGGACCGGAGTGACCCTCGCGATCGACGGCTTCCTGCGCGATCACGAACCCGAGCTCGTCGCCGTACGGCGACGCCTGCACGCCCACCCCGAGCTGGGGCGCGCCGAGTTCGAGACAACGGCATTGCTCGCGGCCCGGCTGGCCCAGGCCGGCCTGTCGCCTCGAGTGCTTTCCGGAGGCGCGGGCCTGCTGTGCGACGTCGGCGCCGAGGGGCCCGTGGTCGCGCTGCGCGCCGACCTCGATGCGCTCCCGGTAGCCGACGACAAGCTGGTTTCCTACCGATCGACCGTTCCCGATGTCAGCCACGCCTGCGGCCACGACGTCCACACGGCGATCGTCCTGGGTGCGGGGCTCGCGCTGGCGGAGCACGCCGCGAGCCTGACGGGGCGGGTCCGCTTGATCTTCCAGCCGGCGGAGGAACTCACTCCCGGCGGTGCGCTGCAGATCATCGACGAGGGCGGGCTCGACGGCGTGCAGAGCATCTTCGCCTTGCACTGCGATCCCCGGCTCGAAACGGGGCGCGTCGGCACCCGTGCCGGTCCGATCACCGCGGCCTCCGACCATGTCGCGATCTCGCTCACCGGTCCTGGCGGGCACACCGCGCGGCCGCACCTGAGCGCCGATCTGGTGTACGCCGCCGCGCGCGTCGTCACCGACCTGCCGGCCGGACTGTCCCGGCTCGTCGACCCCCGTGCCGGCATGACGTTGGTCTTCGGCACCGTGCACGGAGGAACGGCTCCGAACGCGATCCCCGAACTCGTCACCCTGGAGGGCACTCTGCGCGTGCTCGACAAGAGCGCGTGGCATGGCGCGCCCGAACTGCTGGAGCAGCTGCTCGCGGCGACGCTCGGCCCGCTGAAGGCGCAGTGGACCCTGACCTACGAGCGCGGCGTGCCGCCGGTGGTCAACGACGCGGGAGCGACGGCGTTGCTCGCGCGGGCCGGCGCCACCGCCCTCGGCTCGGGCGCGATGGTGCCCACCGACCAGAGCCTCGGCGGCGAGGACTTCGCGTGGTACCTCGACCACGCCCCAGGATCGCTCGCCCGGCTGGGCACACGCTGCGAAGGTCTCGACGTCGACCTTCATTCCGGGCGGTTCGACGTCGACGAACGCGCGATCGGGCTCGGTGTCCGGCTGCTGGTGCAGACGGCGGTCGACGCTCTGCGTGCGGCCGCCGGTTAGCGGGGCGGGTGCGGGGTGCGGCCGACTCTGGAGATCGACGGCGTACGCGCGGCGCATCGCACGCTCGCGAGATCACTCGAAGGCCTGACCGACGACGTCATCCGGCAGCCAAGCAAGCTGCCCGGCTGGAGTGTCGCGCACGTACTTGCCCACCTCGCTCGCAACGCCGACAGCGTCGTACGCCGGCTGCAGGGCGCGATTGATGACGTTGTCGTCGATCAGTACGCCGGCGGCAAGGCGGGGCGCGCGGCCGAGATCGAGGAGAGCGCCACGCTGCCGCTCGATGAGCTCGTCGCATACGTCCGCCGCAGCGCCGACGAGGTCGACCGAATCGCCGCCGTCGTTCCGGACGATGCGTGGGACCGCCTCTCGCGCAGCGTCAGCGGCAGCGAGCTCCCGGCATATGACGTCGTCGTCTCCCGCTGGCGAGAGGTCGAGATCCACCTGGTCGATCTCGGTCTGGGCTACCCGCCAGGTCAGTGGCCCGACGAGTTCGTCGCGCGCACGTTGCCCGACGTGCTTTCAGCCCTGCCCGGCCGGACCGACGGCCGGCACCTGCTGGCATGGATCACCGGGCGCGGGTCGCCGCCCGAGCTGGGCAACTGGGGCTGAGCCGGGCAATAGACCTGGCAGAGGGCCGAGTTGCGTGTGCATGCGACTGCGGAACGTTAGCGCGGGAGGCTTCAACCGGCGGTGAAAGCGTCGTCTTCATAACAGCCCGTTTCACGGCGTTTACGCGCACTTTGTCAGGGGATGCGGCCTCTCGAAGGCCACCGCTCCCGAGGGACTTGGCCTGAGGCCGCACGGCGTGCGCCGGCCGACGATGACGAGGAGACGCCAGATGAAACGAAGGACGCTTCAACTACGGCTGGGAGCGGTTCTGGCCAGCTCCCTCCTGCTCATCGTCGCTTGTGGGGGCGATGACGACGACACACCTGCGGCCACCGGCACCACGGCCGGGACGACGGCGGGGGCGACCGGCGCGGCAGGTTCGCCGACATTCGAAAAGCTCGGTGGTTCGGTCAGCGTCGTTGGGTCGTGGAGCGGCGCCGAGCAGGACTCCTTCCTCGCAATGGTGAAGCCATGGGCCGACGGCACCGGCACGAAGGTCAACTACACGGGTTCGCGTGACCTCGCCGCCCAGCTGACCACCGGAATCGCGTCGGGCAACCTCCCCGACGTGGCCGGCCTCCCAGGCCCTGGCCTGATGAAGGAGTGGTACGACCAGGGCGCGCTCAAGCCGCTGGACAAGGTCAACTTCGATCAGTACGCCGCGGCGACGCCGCCAGGGTTTGCCGACCTCGGCAAGGCCGATGACGGCAAGTTGATCGGCATTTTCACCAAGGCAGCGGTGAAGGGCCTGGTCTTCTACAACAAGAAGAACTGGACCGCTGCGGCCCCCAAGACGTACGACGAGCTGAAGACCGCCGCGAAGACGGCTGCAGGCTCGACCGGCGCGAAGACCTGGTGCATCGGCGTCGAGGACGGTGGTGCGTCTGGATGGTCGGGCACCGACTGGATCGAGGACTTCGTCCTTCGTGGCGCCGGCCCCGACGTCTACGACAAGTGGGTCAAGGGCGAGCAGAAGTGGAGCTCACCTGAGATCAAGGCAGCCTTCACGTCCTTCGGCGAGGCGCTGAACGACGCGAACGGCGGACCTCAGTACGTCGTCAACACGCACTTCGGCAAGGCCGCCAACCCGATGTTCGCAGCCAAGCCGGGCTGCCTGTTCCACCACCAGGCGTCGTTCATCACCGACTTCTTCAAGAACGAGGCCGGCGCCAAGGACGGCGACTTCGACTTCTTCCCGTTCCCTGACGTCAACCCATCGTTCACGGGCAGCGTGACCGGCGGCGGCGACCTGTTCGGCATGTTCAACGACACGCCGCAGGCACAGTCACTGGTGCAGTGGTTGCTGACCACGCAAGCCCAAGAGATCTGGGTCAAGCGCGGTGGCTTCATCTCCGCGAACAAGGGCGTGACGGCCGAGGTCTACCCGGATGACGCGTCGAAGAAATCGGCCGAGATCCTGCTCAACGCAAAGGTGTTCCGCTTCGACGGGTCGGACCTGATGCCGGCCGCGATGACGGACGCGTTCAACAAGGCAATCGTCGAGTTCGCCGGTAGTCAGGGCAAGCTCGATTCGGTCCTCAGCAACTTGGATCAGGTGCAGGCTGACGCGTATCTGAAGTAGCTAGTCGAATCGGGGTGGCAGGGCAACCTGCCACCCCCGATTCCGTTGTCTCGTCGCCGTCGGACAGGAGTTGGCTGTGATCGCGGACGTGCTGTCCAACCGGGCGCTGATGGCGGTACTCGTCGTCGGCGCCTTCCCGTTCATCCTTGCCGGCTACATCATGCTGGTCGAGGCGATCGTCACTCGCTTACCGAAGCGCTGGGCGGGTGGCATCAGGCCGTGGCTGTGGGTCGCTCCTGCACTGACGTTCCTCGGGGTCTTCCTCGTCTATCCGACGATCAAGACCTTCATGCGGAGTTTCCAGAACCGCCGCGGCGACGCCTATGTCGGCTTCGAGAACTACGAGTGGTTCTTCACCCGCAACGACACGCTGCTGTCGCTGCGCAATACGGGGATCTGGGTCGTCGGGTTGACGACGCTCGTCGTCGGGCTGGGCCTAGGTATCGCCGTTCTGGTCGACAAGGTCAAGTACGAAGGCGCGGTCAAGACCGTCGTTTTCCTGCCGATGGCCATCAGCTTCGTCGCTGCCGGCGTCATTTGGCGGCTGATGTACGACCTGAACCCCGACGTGGGCACCTTGAACGCCGGCCTGCAGGGAGTCGGTGCACAACCCGCCGGGTTCCTGAGCAGCCCACCGCTGAACAACCTGTTCCTGATCATCGTCGGGGTCTGGATGCTGACCGGGTTCGCGATGGTGATCCTTTCGGCCGGCCTCAAGGGCATTAGCACCGAGCTCATCGAGGCGGCCCAGCTCGACGGCGCGTCGGCGTGGGAAGTGTTCCGGCTGATCGTGCTCCCGCTGCTGGCGCCGACCATCGCGGTCGTAGCCACGACGATCGTCATCATCGCGCTGAAGACCTTCGACGTCGTCTATGTCATGACCAATGGCAACTTCAGGACCGAGGTCATCGCCAACCGCATGTACAAGGAGATCTTCACCAACAGCCAGCAGGGCCGGGCTGCCGCGGTCGCGGTCGTCCTCACCCTCGCGATCATCCCCGTGATGATCTTGAACGTCCGACGGTTCCGGCAGCAGGAGGAACAGCGATGACGCACGCGCAGGCGCCCGTCCTTGTCGGGACCACCAGCGTCGAGCAGAAGACGCGCCGGAGGACGTTGGCGCCTCGAGGTTTGGGTCGTGGTCCGCTGCACGTCACGCTCGTCGGCATCATGTTGCTGTGGGCGATTCCCGCAGTGGGCCTGCTCGTCGCGTCGTTCCGTACGGCGGCCGACACCAACAAGAGCGGCTGGTGGACGGCTCTCGTGCCGCCGTACCAATTCACCTTCAGCAACTACAGCTACGTGCTCAACCGGGGGGGCTTCTGGGACTCGTTCGTCAACAGTTTCCTGATCACCATCCCGGCGACGGTGCTCGTGGTCATGGTGGCCGCGTACGCGGCGTACGCCTTCTCGTGGATGGACTTCCCGCTGCGCAACACGTTGTTCGTCGTCGTCGTGGCGCTGCTCGTCGTCCCGCTGCAGGTCACCCTGATCCCGGTCTTGACCCTTTTCAGGGACTTCACCATCGGCGGGTTCAAGCTCAACGGGACGATCCTCGCCGTCTGGCTGGCGCATACGGGCTACGGCCTGCCGTTCGCCGTGTACCTCTTACGCAACTACATGGGTGGGCTACCCAAGGAGGTCTTCGAGTCGGCGCAGATCGACGGCGCCGGGCCGGCCACCGCCTTCTTCAAGCTCGCTGTCCCGATGAGCGTGCCCGCGATCGCCTCGCTGGTCATCTTCCAGTTCCTCTGGGTCTGGAACGACCTGCTCATCGCGCTGACCTACCTCGGGCCGGTGCCCCAGAACCACCCGCTCTCGGTGACCCTGGCCAACCTGACGACCAACTTCGGCGGCAACTGGCAGTTCCTGACCGCCGCCGCGTTCGTCTCGATGGTCATCCCGATCGCGGTGTTCCTGTCTTTGCAGCGTTTCTTCGTCAGCGGCATCACCGGAGGTGCCGTAAAGGGCTGAGCGCTCACGAGGCGGGCGCGGGCGCCCTTGTTTGCGTCCGGCGCCGTGCGGCGTACCGTGGTTGGCGGCTGCGCCGGACGCGGTGCAGGCCGCGTGCGTCCGACGTCCGTCCTGATCGGAGCCGCCGTGATGAAACTGGACCGGGTCTCGCCGACAGATTTCCAACTCTCGCTACAGGCCGAAGAGCTCGCGGGGCTGATGGCGGCCGCGCGGTGCACGATCGAGCCGGGCTGCAGCAGCCTGACCAAGTGGAGCGAGGCGCTGGTGACACAACTGGTGTCGCAGTACGACGAGCAGGCGACGACGCTGCGCTCGCCGTTCCAGGGGATGCGACTTGCGTCGGTGCGCCTCGTTCCCCCCGGGGACGAGTACGTCGGCGCCCGCTACGACCCCTTCTGACGTCTGCTGCTACTTTGCCCCGGCAGCACGTCGGTCTCTGACCGGTGCCACACCACGGAGTCGGTTGAGGTTTCGACGTTGAAGCCGTAGTCGAAGATCAGGGTGCCTCCAATGGTGCCGCCGACGGCCGTCAGGATCGCCCCGGCTATCGACAGAATCAGCGCGACGACTGGGGTCGAGACCTCGTCGTCGTACGCCGAGAGCCGCAGCGCTATCGACACCAGCACGATCAGCGTCACCGTGATCATGGTCGTGGCGTGCGCGTTGACCGTGCGTCGCGCCTGAGTGCCGCGTTCGGTCGAGCGAAGCCAGTCGAACGTGCCGGTGAGTGCCGCGAGAACGGAGACGATCGCGCCCCCGATCAGCGCGAAGGTCGCCGCCCGGTAGAGCTCGTACGACAGCGAGTCATCGGTCAGTACCGATCCCACGTCGAAAGCGGCTGCCAGCACGTACGCGCCGACGGGGACGTCGGTCAGGGGCGGGTGGAAGGGCTTGCCCGCGAAGCCGCGCAATCCCTTGTATTTACGGCCTTTGAGTGTGAGCGATGGCCGGAACGAGTACGTACGCATCAGCGCCTCCTTCAGCCGCCTAGGACACCATCACGACAACGCAGCATCGGCCCTGCGCAGGCTCGAGAACGGCCTCGAGTCCGGTCGCCCCGAGCCCTTCGACCACGCCCGACAGCAGGGCGAGGTTCGCGCCGCAGACGAGGGCGTTGTGCGATTCGACGAGTGCGTGGAAGGGGCAGTTCGCGAGCACGACCGAGCCGTTCTCGACCCGCGGCTCGTACCCCAGAGGGACGAGAACTTCGGTCACGGCTAAGAGCTCGTCATCATCTGCCGGACGCTGTGCGCCGCGGGCGAGTTCGAGTCCGTGCTTTCGCGCAGCCGACGCCAGCGCGACGCGGGCGGGCTTGCTCTTCTCAACGGCGCTCGCGAGCAGCTCCGCCGCGAGGTCGTAGCGCCGCGGCGGCAGCGTTACCGCGTGCTCACGGGGCGCGCGCGCGTACAGCTTGGCCGGCCGGCCCGCTCCCGGGCCGCTGCGGCCGGACAGCCGCCGGAAGGTGGTGGTCAGCAGCTCTGCGTCGACAAGCCGGTCGAGATGAAAGGCCGCGAGGCTGCGCGAAATGCCGGTCGCCGTCGCCGCCTTCTCCCTGCCGATGGGTTCAGGCTGAGCGACGACGTAGCTGTAGAGCGATCGCCGTACCGGGTCGGTCAGGATGCCCACGGACTCGATCGCGTCCGTGCTCACGTCGTCCGTGCTCACGTCGTCCACGCCTCGACTGTAAGCACTACAGCCGTTAGTGCAAGAGAAGCTACAGCGGGATGTTGCCGTGCTTGCGCGCCGGCCTGACCGCTCGCTTCCCGCGCAGCTGGCGCAGGGCCCGGATTAGCTCGCGTCGTGTCTCGCTAGGCGCGATGACCGCGTCGACGTAGCCGCGTTCGGCGGCGATGTACGGCGTCGCGAAGTGCTCGGTGTAGTCGGCGACCAGCTCGTCGCGACGCGCGTCGGCGTCATCGGCAGCGGCCAGCTCCTTGCGGAAGACCACGCTCACCGCTCCACCGGGTCCCATGACGGCGATTTCCGCGGTCGGCCACGCGAGGTTGACGTCGGCGCCGAGGTGCTTGGAGCCCATGACGTCGTAGGCGCCGCCGTACGCCTTGCGCGTGATGACCGTGACCAGCGGCACGGTCGCCTCGGCGTACGCGTACAGCAGCTTCGCGCCTCGGCGGATGACGCCCGTCCACTCCTGATCGGTGCCGGGCAGGTATCCGGGCACGTCGACGAGCGTGAGG
>JBKJZO010000120.1:0-8059 GCA_046715235.1 Mycobacteriales bacterium | reverse complement strand
CCCTGACATCGCGGCCATCCGCGAGATCCCGGTCAGGCTCGTGATCGGCATGATGCCCGGCACGATCGGCTTGTCGACACCGCGCTCGGTCATCGCCTCGACCAGCGAGGTGTAGTCGCTAACCCTGAAGAAGAACTGGGTGACCGCGAAGTCGGCGGCGCGCAGCTTCTGGGCCATCCGATCGCGGTCGCCGGTCAGGTTGGGAGAGTTGGGGTGGCCTTCGGGGTGCGCCGCCACTCCGAGTGAGAACCCGTCGACCTCGCGGGCCAGCTCGACCAACTCGCTCGCGTGGCGCAGCTCGCCGACCGGGAGGTCGAGCCCGGTGGGCGGGTCGCCGCCGAGGCAGAGGATGTTCTCGACGCCGCCGTCGCGGTAGCGCTGGAGGATCTCGCGCAGCTCGGCGCGGGTGTGCGCGGCGCACGTGAGGTGCGCCATCGGCGTCATCGTCGTCTCGCGCAGGATCTGGATCACCAGGTCGTGGGTGCGCTCGCGGGTCGTGCCGCCGGCGCCATAGGTGATCGAAACGTACGACGGCGCGAGCGGCTCGAGCTCGTGCAGGGTGCGCGCGAGCGTCTGCTCCGCCTCTTCGGTCTTCGGCGGGAAGAACTCGAACGAGAAACAACGACCAGCCGCGAGCAGGTCTGCGATCTTCGGCATGACCGGGGAGTCTACCGGCGCCGCGGAACGCCCGACCCCGCCTACGCGTTGCTCTGACCGGGTGATATGCGTGTACGGGCGCCAGGCGACTGGCCCGCCGACGTACGCTGATCACCTGCACCACCGTTGCTTCCCCGAAAGCGAGAGGGCTAGATGAACCAGCCACAGAGCAGTAACCCGGTCCTGACGAGGGCGTTCCCCGACCGTCCCGACCTGGCTCCACCCGGCTACTACTCGGTTGAGCGGCTGACGATCGACGACGTCGTCGTACACACGGCGGGCCTGCTGGGGCTGTTGACCGTCGTCGCGGGAGTGACGTGGAAGTACGTGCCGGTCGAATCCGCCATCGGTCTCGTCATCCCGGCGCTGCTCGTGACGATCGGCCTGGTCATCTACGCGGCGATCAAGCGCCATGTCCCCGCCCCCGTCGCACTGACCTACGCCGTAGTCGAGGGCTTTCTCCTCGGAGTGATCAGCAACCTCTACACCGATAAGTACCCGGGCATCGCGTTGCAGGCCTTGGTCTGCACGATCGCCGTGTTCGCGACCATGCTCGGCCTCTACCAGTCCGGCACGATCCGGGCGACGCCGCGGCTGCGCAAGGTCGTCGTCACCGCGACGATCGGCATCTTCGTCACCTACCTGCTCAGCATGGTCATGAGCATGTTCGGCGCCGAGATGCCCCTGCTCAACAACAGCGGCATGCTCGGCATCGGCATCAGCCTGGCGATTATCGGTATCGCCGCGTTCAACCTGATCCTCGACTTCGACCAGATCGAGTCGGCGATTGCGAACGGCGCGCCGCGCACATTCGCATGGACCGCTTCCTTCGGACTGCTTGTCACCCTGGTCTGGCTCTACGTCGAGTTCCTGCGGCTGCTGTCGAAGCTGCGCGACTGACCGGTCGCTAGGCCCGTCACTCAGAACAGGCGCGGCGTGCTCGGCTCGATGCCCCTCAAGGCGTCGTAGTCGAGCACGCAGCAGTCGATGCCGCGATCAGCGGCCAGCACACGAGCCTGCGGCGTGAACTGCTGCGCCGCGAACACCCCTCGCACCGGAGCCAGCAACGGATCGCGGTTGAGCCGGTCGAGATAGCGCGTGAGCTGCTCGACGCCGTCGATCTCGCCCTTGCGCTTGATCTCGACGGCGACCTTCGCGCCGCCCGAGTCTCGGCAGAGCAGGTCGACCGTCCGATGTCAGTCGGGTACTCCCGGCGTACCAGGGTCCAGCCCTCTCCAAGCACCTCGCACCGGTCGGCGAGCAGTTCCTGCAGGTGCGCCTCGACGCCGTCCTTCTGCAAGCCGGGGTCCACACCGAGCTCGTGCGACGAGTCGTGGAGGACTTCCTCGATGGTGACGACCAGTTCTTCGCCCGCCTTGTTGGTCACCCGCCACACGCCGTCGGCCTCGGCGACGTAGCACGGCGGGCTCATCCAGTTGAGCGGCTTGTACGCGCGGTCGTCGGCATGGATCGAGACCGACCCGTCGGCCTTGACCAGCAGCAGCCGGACGCCTGACGGCAGGTGCGCGGTGAGGCGGCCGACGTAGTCGACACTGCACCGTGCGATGACCAGACGCATGGACGAGAGGATACGAAGTAGCGCGGCCCCTACCCGTCAGGAGAGGCGCATGAGCCACGGTCACACCATCGTCCTCACCACGACGGGCACCATGGAAGAGGCCGACAGCCTGGCCGTCGGGCTCGTCCAGAGCCGGCTCGCAGCGTGCGTCCAGATCATGGCGATCAACAGCCACTACGCCTGGCAAGGCAAGGCGGAGAACTCCGCCGAGTTTCTCCTGATGGTGAAGACCCGCGCCGAGCTCTACTCCGACGTCGAGAAGTTCCTCGCTGAGAAGCACAGCTACGACACCCCCGAGATCGTCCAAGTCGCGGTCACCTCCGGTTCAGCCGCGTACCTCGCATGGATCGACGACAACACGGGCTACGACACGCCGTAACACCGTCGAGGGCATAGATGTTTTTTCTATCCACAGCCCGTGGACGGCGTTGCTGCACGCCAGACGGCGTGGCGCGGCAGCGATCAGCTGCGGGTCCACAGTTGGACCACAAAGACGCGCGTTCCCGTCCCCAAGGCGTCCACAGCTTGTGCACCAGATGCGCACCGGCCCCGGTTGTTCCTGCGGCCCGGCCTTCCTACGGTTAGCCGCGATCCACAAGCCGCTAGGCGCGCGCCGCGATTCTGTCGGTGTGCGGCGCTACAACTGAGCGCATGACCGCGCGCACTCGCAAGACACTCGCACCACTCAGCGGAGGCCCCACCGTGGCGATCGACCTTACGGGGGTTCCCGCCCAGGCCACCGGGTTCGAGCGCACTCCGCCGCAAAACATCGAAGCCGAGCAGTGCGTTCTGGGCGGCATGCTGCTGAGCAAGGACGCGATTGCCGACGTCGTCGAGACGCTGCGCAGCGGCGACTTCTACCGGCCCGCGCACTCGGCCGTCTTCGACGTGATCATCGATCTCTACGGCCGCGGCGAGCCCGCCGACGCGGTCACCGTCGGCGCTGAGCTGCAGAAGCAAGGGCAGCTGCAGCGCATCGGCGGCGCGCCCTACCTGCACACCCTCGTTTCCTCGGTGCCCACTGCGGCGAGCGCCGGTTACTACGCGCGCATCGTCAGTGAGCAAGCCGTGCTGCGCCGCCTCGTCGAGGCCGGCACGCAGATCGTCCAGCTCGGGTACGGCGGGCGCGGCACCGACGTCGACGACATCGTCGACCGGGCCCAGCAAGCGGTCTTCGACGTCACCGAGCGACGCACGAGCGAGGACTACATCCGCCTCGAGCATCTGCTGCAGCCGACCCTCGACGAGATCGAGGCGATCAGCAGCCGCGACGGCACGATGGCCGGCGTACCAACGGGATTTGCCGATCTCGACCGGCTCACCAACGGCTTGCATCCCGGGCAGCTGATCATCCTCGCGGCGAGGCCGGCCGTGGGCAAAGCGCTAGCCCTCGATACGCCGCTGCCGACGCCAGACGGCTGGACGACGATGGGCGAGGTCGCGGTCGGCGACTTCGTGCTCGGCGCCGACGGCCGTCCTGCGAAGGTCATCGCGGCAACCAGCGTTATGACAGGCAGGCCCTGCTACGAAGTCGAGTTCTCAGACGGCACGGTCATCGTTGCCGACGCGCAACACCAATGGCTGACGGAGACACCGACGCGAGGTCCCGACGTCACGACGACAGAGCTGATTGCGGCTTCAGTGCGGTCCCGGTTCTGGGAAGGCCGTCTCAACCACGCGGTGCCGCTCTCGGCCGCCCTCCAGCTGCCCGACCGAGGGCTCGTTGTGCCCCCCTACGCGCTCGGGGTCTGGCTGGCCGGCGACCACGGAATCCGCAAGCTGTCTGACTCAGTCAATCCAGAGGTCGCCATGCACCTCGAGGATTCGGGTGCAGACACGATTGCACCGGACGAACTGCAAACGCTCGGGGTTCTCGGGAGCAAGCACATCCCCGATTCATACCTGCGTGCGTCCGAAGCCCAGCGACGCGACCTGCTCGCCGGATTGCTTGACATCGGAGGCAGCGTCTCTCTAGCAGGTCTCGTGCAGCTCACCTGCGATGAACGACTGGCCAGCGGGGTTCGCGAGCTCGTCATCAGCCTCGGCTACGACTGCGCGCCGCCCGCTGCGCTGCTGGCGCCCGTCGACTCGACCCGGCGCACCCTCTCCTTCGGCTCGCCGGATCGAGTCTTCAGGCTCGAACGCAAGCACCTGCTGCACAAGGAGCGCGCGACCCGGAAGCCCGCGCAGCCGCTGTCGCGCTTCATCGCTGATGTGCGACCCATACGCACCGTTCCGGTCCGCTGCATCGAGGTCGACAACGCCGACCACTTGTACCTGGCGAGCCGGGCGATGATCCCGACGCACAATTCGACGCTCGGACTAGACATCGCGCGGAGTGCGTCGATCAAGCACAGCATGGCGAGCGTCATCTTCTCGCTCGAGATGAGTCGCAACGAGATCACGATGCGACTGCTGTCGGCAGAGGCACGCATCCATCTGCAAAACATGCGCACCGGCCGGATGAGCGAGGACGACTGGCAGCGACTGGCCCGCCGGATGGGCGAAGTCGCGAGCGCTCCTCTTTACATAGACGACTCGCCCAACATGACGATGATGGAGATCCGCGCGAAGGCACGCCGGCTCAAGCAGCGCAACGACCTGCGTCTCATCGTGCTCGACTACATGCAGTTGATGAGTTCGCCCCGCAAGACCGAGAACCGGCAGCAGGAGGTCAGCGAGATCAGCCGGTCCCTCAAGCTCCTCGCAAAGGAGCTCGACATTCCTGTCGTCGCGATCAGCCAGCTCAACCGAGGCCCGGAGCAGCGGGCCGACAAGAAGCCGCAACTCTCCGACCTGCGTGAGTCGGGATGCATGACCGCAGACACGACCTTGCTTCGCGCTGACACGGGTGCGCCGATCAGCTTCCGTGAGCTTCTCGACAACGGACACGAGGGCGTCCTCGTCTGGTCCTTCGACGAGGATCGGCGCCTGGTAGCAGCGCCGATCACCAATGTTTTCCCGTCCGGCGTAAAGCCGGTCTTCCGGCTGCGCCTCGCCTCCGGTCGCGAAGTCAAGGCGACCGGCAACCATCCGTTCCTCACGTTCGACGGCTGGTCGCCACTCGAAACGCTGCAGGTCGGCGACAGAGTCGCGATCCCACGTCTCATCCCGGAGCCCATCGCCCCCGGGCTGGGTTGGACCGAGCACCGCCTCGGTCTGCTCGCGCACCTCATCGGCGACGGATGCGTTCTGCGCAAGCAGCCGGTGCACTACACATCCGAAGACGAGGCCAACCTCCAGTTCGTCGAGGCAGCCGCGTCCGCCGAGTTCGGGATCACTCCCCGTCGCGTGAAGCAAGGCAACTGGTCGCACGTCTACTTACCAGCGCCGTATCGCTGCACGCATGGCCGCTACAACCCCATCCACGTCTGGTTCGATGAGCTGGGAATCGGTCGTTTGATGTCCTACGAGAAGCGCATCACGGAGTTTCTTTACTACGCGTGCTCAGCGGAGCTGGGCGTTTTCCTTCGCCATCTCTGGGCCACTGACGGCAACGTGACCGTTCCTAAGGCCGGCAAAACAACCGCCCACAAGGTCTACTACTCGACGTCCAGCCGAGCGCTGGCTGACGGAGTCGCTGCCCTGCTCGCCCGGTTCGGCATCGTCGCGCGCACGAAGGCCGTTGCGAAGGCCGGCTACGACAGACCCAACTTTCACGTAGTCGTTGCCGATGGTCCAAGCCTGCGCGTCTTCTGCCGTGAGATCGGCGTGCACGGACGACGTGGCGATATTGCCGACCGGCTCCTTGTAGAACTCGCCGACCGATCCGCCAACACCAATGTCGATGCGCTGCCCCGCGAGGTCTGGGACCTCGTCAAGAGCGAACGCCGCCGCGCAGGCGTGACTGAGCGCGACTTTCAGGCCGCGATCGGCACGCAGTACTGCGGCACGACGCTCTACAAAACCGGTATCTCACGCGAGCGCATGCTTCGTGTCGCCGACGCGCTCGGCTCCGATCAGCTTCGGGCACTCGCGACGGATGACGTCTTCTGGGACCGCATCGTCGCAATCGAGCCGCTCGGGGAGCAACCCGTCTACGACGCGACGGTGAAGGGCACGCACAACTTCATCGCCGACGGGATCGCCGCCCACAACTCGCTCGAGCAAGACGCGGACATGGTTGTGCTGCTCTACCGCGAGGACGCCTTCGAGAAAGAGTCGCCGCGCGCGGGCGAAGCCGACTTCATCGTCGCGAAGCACCGCAACGGACCGACGAGCACCATCACCGTCGCGTTCCAGGGCCACTTCAGCCGGTTCGTCGACATGGCCCCCTCGGGCTGACGCCGCCGCGTTACTGCGGAAACGCGCTGACACCGGGCGCGGCGCCCTACTTTCGGGACAGCTGCCGCAGCGACCTCTCGTGCGCCGACGGCGTGACGCCTGCGGCGCGGCGGAAATCGTTCACCAGATGCGCCCGGTCCGCGTAGCCAAGATCCGCCGCCAGGCGAGCGAGGTTTCCGTGCCCTCCAGCCGACAACGACCGGGCGACCTCCTGCAGGCGAATCCACCGGCTTAGCCACTTCGGGCCTTGGCCCAGGCTGCGCTTGAGTGCCCGCTGGACAGCCCGTTCGCTCACGCCGAAGCCGTCGGCGAGGGTGCTGCCCGTCCGGGAGTGGATCGCCTCCGTGAGCCGGTCGACGACGGCGTTCGCGAGCAGCAACTCCCGGTTGGGCCTGCTCGTCGGCGGCGGCTACGCGGCATCGGTGTCACTGACGAACGCGGTCACCCCTAACACACCCCGGCCGCTGTTGCTGAGTGCGGTCACGGCGAGCTATCACGTCGTCGGCACCGTCGCGGTGTCGACGCTGGTCGTTGCCTTGAGGTGAGCGCCCCGTCTGCCTCTTGCCGTCGAGTGGTGCCGTCGAGGGAATCGAACCCTCGCCTCGTCCATGCTGACTGCCACGCTATGCGTCGTTTTCCGGCGGTTCCCCCCGGCGTATCCAAGAACGGCGTCAGTAGCAACTCGCTGGTGCTTACGTGTTCCCCGGCCGCTGCGCCATGCTGTCTCCATCACAGCGCAGTAATGGATCTGGGCAGACGATCGGGGGCCGGATGCGGCGGGGCGGTCTCGGCCGCCGGCGCAAGTCGAGGCGCGTAATGCTCTTGGAAAACCCGGGCGACCAGTTCCCGTCGGCTGCGGACGCCGACCTTCGCGAAGATCTTCTTCAGATGGTCCTGGACGGTGTATTGCGACAAGTTCAACTGGACCGCGATGTCTCGTGTTGAGCACCCCTGAAACACCAGGCTGCTGACCTCTCGCTCGCGTGCGCTGAGCGTGTACGCCGTCGCGACTGCACGGGGAACCTGCGGCACGGTTTCCGGGTACACCATCACTGCGATCCGGCCCGACGTTCCGTCGTCGAGCGCGGACCCATAAAGCACCAGCCAGCCTCCCTCGCGCCGGGGCAGCCGCGCCGTGGCGACCTCGCCCCAGTCGCCGGAATGCCCGCCCCGCACCCGAGCTGCAATCGAGGTCACGACCAGGGGCAAATGCCGATCACCACCCGTGATGTCAACAACCTCCTCGAGCATCCTCGCGGCCGCCGGCGTCACGCTCTCGATGGTGTCGTCCGGTCCCAACAGGACCAGTCCGGGTATGTCGGCGGCCGGTTCGGTGCTGAGGGTGGTGATCAGAACTGCCCGATGGATGCCTTCGCCGAGGAATCGGTCCCCGAGTTCGGCCATAACAATGGCCTCGCGCTCGGTGAACGCACCGTCGCGTCGATGCAGGACGACGCAGCCCCACGCCGCACCACTGTTGAAGAAGACTGCCCGCAGTTCGTCGCCGTCCGCGTAGCCGTGCGGCGCCAGGATCTCCCG
>JBKJZO010000119.1:0-4043 GCA_046715235.1 Mycobacteriales bacterium | reverse complement strand
GGGCGCCCCAAGCACTACTACTCGATCTACCAGAAGATGATCGTGCGCGGTCACGACTTCTCCGACATCTACGACCTGATCAGCGTACGCGTGCTGGTCGACTCCGTGCGCGATTGCTACGCCGCCGTCGGCACGATCCACGCGCTGTGGAACCGGGTGCCGGGCCGGTTCAAAGAGTTCATCGCCATGCCCAAGTTCAACATGTACCAGTCGCTGCACACGACGGTGATCGGGCCTGCGGGCAAGACGGTCGAGATCCAGATCCGCACGCATGCGCAGCACCGCACCGCTGAGTACGGCATTGCGGCGCACTGGAAGTACAAGGAGTCCAAGGGACTCGACGTCGCGAAGCCGCAGGGCAACGCCGACGACATGGCCTGGCTGCGGCAGCTGCTCGACTGGCAGCGCGAGACCGAAGACCCGGGCGAGTTCCTCGACTCGTTGCGCTTTGACCTCTACGTCGGCGAGGTCTTCGTCTTCACACCCAAGGGTGATGTCGTCGCGTTGCCCGCCGGGGCGACCCCGGTCGACTTCGCCTACTCGGTGCACACCGAGGTTGGGCACCGATGTATCGGCGCCCGCGTCAACGGGCGATTGGTCCCGCTCGACAGCCCGCTCGAGAACGGCGACGTGATCGAGATCTTCACGTCGAAGGCGGCCACGGCGGCGCCCAGCCAGGACTGGTTGCAGTTCGCGCGTACGCCGAGAGCGCGCAACAAGATCCGGCAGTGGTTCGCCAAGGAACGCCGCGAGGACGCGATCGAGGAAGGCAAGGAGGCGATCAGCCGCGCGATGCGCAAGCAGGGCCTGCCCCTGCAGCGGCTGCTCGCCGGCGACGCCTTGATTGCGATGGCCAGGGACCTGCGGTACTCCGACATCTCCGCCCTCTACGCCGCGGTCGGCGAGGGGCAGCTGAGCGCGCAGAACGTCGTACAGCGGGTGATGCAGGCGCACGGAGGTACCGAAGGTGCGACCGAGGATCTCGCCGAGACCGCCTCACCCACCCGGGCGCCGCGGCGATCGCTGGGCGATCCCGGTGTCGTCGTCAAGGGTGCCAGCGACGTGTGGGTGAAACTTGCCCGGTGCTGTACGCCGGTTCCCGGCGACCCCATCGTCGGCTACGTGACGCGGGGCAGCGGCGTGTCCGTACACCGGGCCGACTGCATCAACGTCGACAGCCTGAAGAACGAGCAGCACCGGTTCGTCGAGGTGGAGTGGGCGCCGCAGGCGGGCTCGGTCTTCCTCGTCGCGATCCAGGTCGAAGCTCTCGACCGCACGGGTCTTCTCAGCGATGTCACCCGCACGCTGTCCGAGCATCACGTCAACATCCTGTCCGGGTCCGTGGCGACGACCCGCGACCGCGTGGCGGCCAGCCGCTTCACTTTCGAGATGGCCGACCCCAAGCACCTCGGGTCGTTGCTCGCCGCGGTGCGCGGCGTCGAGGGCGTCTACGACTGCTATCGAGTGGTCAGCGCAAAGGCCTAGCGGCTACTTGGCCGGTGCGACCGTAAACGTTTCGATGAAGACGCTCTGATTCGGCTCGCCGCCGCCGGCGCTGCTGGTGTTGTCCTGACCGAGCGCGACCACCTTCTCCAGCACGTCGAGGCCCTTGGTCACCTTGCCGAAGATTGTGTAGTCAGGCGGGAACGGGCTGTCTTTGACCACGAAGAAGAACTGGCTGCCGCCGGTGTTCGCACCGCCATTGGCCATCGCGAGCGTTCCCGCCGGGTAGGTGAACGGCGCACCCTCGGAAGCGGCCTTTGGCAAGTTCTCGTCCTTGATCGTGTAGCCGGGGCCGCCAGTTCCGAGTCCGGTGGGATCGCCGCACTGAAGGACGAAGTCGCCTTCGTCGAGCATCCGGTGGCACCTGCTGCCGTCGAAGTACTTCTTGCTGGCTAGGAAATTGAACGAGTTGACCGTCGTGGGCGCCTTGTCAGCGAGCAGGTCGACGGTGATCACGCCGCACGACGTCTTCACCGTCGCTACGTACTTCTGCTTCGCGTCGATGGCCATTTCCGGAGCCTTGGCGAAGGTTTGGGGCTTCGCCGCGACCGGGGCCTTCGCACCGCAGGCAACCGGCTTGGGACCTGCGCTCGCGCTCGCACTGGCGCTCTCGGTCGGCGTCGCGCTCTCCGAGGGCGTTGCGGCTGCGTCGGGCTTCTTGTCGTCGGGCCGGGTCAGCGCGAACACGCCTAGGACGATGAGCAGCACGCCGACGCCGGACGCCGTGACGATGTTGCGCTGCCGGCGCTTGCGCGCGGCTGCGGCCCGGCGTTCCGACTGTCGCTCCGCGCGACGCCGCGCCAGCTCGCGTTGACGTTTGCTGCCCGGCACTGCGTCCTCCTCATTCGTCATCCTGGCGACCGCTCGGGAGTCTAAGCGGCGAGCAATGCGTTCGCTGGCGCCTGCCGGCCGCCGGTACGCTCGTGTCCCGTGTCGACGCTTTTGCAGGAGAGGACGTCCGTGCTCATCGCCGGGTTCCCCGCTGGCTCGTTCGGCACCAATTGCTACGTCGTCGCGACGGCCGCGGGCACTGAGTGCATCGTCGTCGACCCCGGCCAGGACGCGGTCGGCGGCATCGACGACATCGTGCGCGAGCACAGGCTCAAGCCGGTCGCCGTGCTGCTCACGCACGGGCACATCGACCACATCTGGAGCGTGGTGCCCGTGTGCGGCGCGCACGACGTACCCGCCTACATCCACCCCGCCGACCGGGCCCTGCTCAGCGATCCGGCGAAGGGTCTGTCGCTCGCCACCGCGCAGATGCTGGGCGGCCTGACCTTCACCGAGCCCGATGATGTCCGCTCGCTCGCTGACGAACCGTCGGTCTCCATCGCCGGTCTCGACTTCGCCGTCGACTGGGCGCCCGGTCACACACCGGGCTCGGTCACCTTCCGGCTCGGCGACGACGCCCTCTTCTCCGGCGATCTGCTGTTCGCCGGCTCGATCGGCCGTAGCGACCTGCCGGGCGGTGACCCGGTGCAGATGCAGGAGTCCCTCGCCCGCGTGCTCTCGCCGATGCCGGATCAGCTGCCGGTGCTGCCGGGGCACGGTCCGGCGACCTCGATCGGCCGCGAACGCGCCACCAACCCCTACCTGCGCGGCATCGGCGCTGCCGCCGCACCGGCCAGGGGCCTGTAGATGTCCGAGCTGGTGCAGGCCCCCAAGGGCGTTGCCGAATACATGCCGCCGCGCGCCGACGCCTTCCTCGCGGTGCGCGACGGATTGGCCGCCCCGGCCCAGGCGGCGGGCTATGCCTACGTCGAGACGCCTGTCTTCGAGCACACGGAGCTGTACGCGCGGGGGGTCGGCGAGTCGACCGACATCGTGTCGAAGGAGATGTACACGTTCACCGACCGCGGCGATCGCTCGCTGACGCTGCGCCCCGAAGGCACCGCCGGCGTCGTCCGCGCGGTGCTCGAACACGGCCTCCACCGCGGCCAGCTCCCGGTCAAGCTCTGGTACGCCGGCGCGTACTTCCGCGCCGAGGCGCCGCAGGCCGGCCGGTTCCGGCAGTTCTTCCAGGTCGGCGTCGAGGCACTGGGCAGCGACGACCCGATGGTCGACGCCGAGGTCGTCACGATGGCGTCGGACGCCTACGCCGCGCTCGGCCTGCGCGATCTGCGGCTCGACCTCAACTCGCTCGGCTGCCGGGAGTGCCGCCCCGCCTACCGCGAGGCGCTGCAGGTGTTCCTGCGCGGCCTTGACCTCGATCCGGAGACCCGCCGGCGGATCGAGATCAACCCGCTGCGCGTGCTCGACGACAAGCGGCCAGAGGTGCAGGCGCTGGTCTTCGGCGCGCCGCTGCTCGTCGACCACCTGTGCGCGGCGTGCAAGAGCCACCACGACGCGGTCCGCTTGCTGCTCACCGATGCGGGCGTGCCGTGGACCGACGCGCCGCGCCTCGTGCGCGGGCTCGACTACTACATGCGCACGACGTTCGAGTTCGTGCACGGCGGCCTGGGCGCGCAGTCGGCGATCGGGGGCGGCGGCCGGTACGACGGTCTCTCCGAGACGATCGGCGGGCCCGCGCTCCCCGGTAT
>JBKJZO010000118.1:0-18918 GCA_046715235.1 Mycobacteriales bacterium | reverse complement strand
GGTCACGCTGTGCACCCAGTGCGCCGCGCGCCGGCAGATCGGCGCGGAGGACGTGCTGCCCGGCATCCGCATCGCCGGCGCCCAGGTCTTCGTCTCCGAGACGCTCGAGGACGGCGCCCAAGCCCTCGTCTACTGAGCCGGGCACGCGCCCCACAGGCCGCGGCGCTCGTTGCTGGCTCGCCGTTCCAGCGCTCGCAGGTAGTCGGCGTGCCGCACCTGCGGCCGGATCCGGACCGACCGCGCGTACCCCTGCTCGACCAGCTGCCCCGCGACGAAGGTGCCGTCGGGCAGCCACACGTCCCACAGCTCGCGGTCGAACCGGTCGCGCCGGCCGCCGGGCTGGTAGGCAGCGCGCACCTTCCGGCGTTCGACCAGCTTCTTGAGGTACGCCGACGCCTGCCGCCCGAAGCACTGCGTCGGCTGCTCGGGTTTAACTGTTTCCGGGCTGTCCACTCCGATGATGCGCACTCGCAACCGGCGGCTGGAACCGTCGACGTGTGCGAGGAACGTGTCGCCGTCGACAACGCGCTCGACCGTCGCGCCGAACGCGTCAGTCGGTGGTGTGGGCCCGCTCGGGGTGCCTTTGGGCACCGCCGCGCCCGGGCTGCCACACGCCGCGACCGCGGCCATCGAGGTCGCCAGCGCGAGGCCCGCGACCTGCTTCCGGAAAAACATCCTCACAGTCTGCTTGGACGCGCCGACAGAACAGCACCCGGTACACACGGAAGGACTCTCGATGAAGCGCAAGCGCAACCGCAGGGCAGCACTGGCACTCGCCGCCCTTGCCGGAGCCGGCTTCCTCATCGGTGCCAGCGGCCTCGGCAACTGAGCTTGCCGCCGGCCACTAGCGACCGGGGGCGGTGTAGCCCTCTCGGAGCATGACCTCGCCGCGGGTCCATCGGTAGAGGACGCCCCACTGGTGGTAGGCGAGATAGCGGTCGGGGTCGCGCTGCATCTCCTGGGCGTATGCCGTCACGGCAGTCACGTAGCGCCGAGAATTGTTGTAGGCGCGGAGGGCACGGGCCATGTCGCTCGGGCCGCCGCGGCGGACGAGGTAGCGCGCGGCGGCCTGGATCGAGTCGTGCGGATCGTCGATGTCGCCCTTGCCGATGCCAGGCTCGGCCCAGGTACTCGGCAGGAACTGCATCGGACCCTGGGCACCCGCTGTGCTCAACCCGCGGATCCGGCCCATTCGCGTCTCGACCAGGTTGATGGCGGCGAGATAGGTCCAGTCGATGCCGGTCGCGGCCTGCGCCTCGCGGTAGAACCCGAGCAACTCGGCGGCGGGGCGTGGATTGGCGATGCGCCACGGCGGCAGGTCGGGGCGCGGCTTCGTCAGCGCGCGCAACTCCGCCGCGGCGGTCACGTTGGCCCGCAGCGACTGGCGCAGCGAAGCGGGCACACCGGCGACCACGGAGTCGAGCCACGCCGGTGTCACGGCCAGCTGGCGGAAGGCCGATTGCTGGGAGCGAGCGGCCGCGGTGAACGCCGCCGACGGCGTACCTGCCTTGAGTGCTTTGTCGGCGTCGACAATTGCGCGTACGACGTCGGCGGAAGACCCGAAAGCGACGATGGGCACGACATACGACGGCGCGGGTGCATCGGCAGTCGACGGCCGCTTGACCGCTAACGACGTGACCGCGTCGAGGGTCGCGGTTGGAGAAGGGCTGGCCGGCGACGCTGCTTCGGCGATAGACGCTGGAGTCGGCGTCGCGCCGGATTCAGGATCCGAGGTGCAGCCTGCCGCGAGTACGGCGACGATCAGCATTGCCCAGACACGACGAACGGGGAGGGTCACCCGTCAATAGGACGGCCGATCCTCCCCGTTGTCGAGCCAGGTCAAACAGGCGAGATCCGCACCTCGACATCGTTGATGCCGGCACTCGCGTCGACGGACGACTCGCCGATCGCACCGCCACCGGCGAGCGCGCGCAGGTGCCAGGTGCCAGGCGCGGCGAAGAACCGGTAGCCACCGGTTGCCGACGTCTGCACCTCGGCGGTGAACTCGCCGCCCGAGCCGAGCAGGCGCACGTACGCACCGGGCACGGGTGCGCTGTCACGGGTGACGAAGCCCTGGATCACCGTTTCCTTCGACACGTCGATCCCTTCAGTGCTCAAACCGCCGACAGTGGAACCGCACATCAGCTATTCCTTCTCGATCGGTGCTCCGACGAGCGAACCCCACTCGGTCCAGCTGCCATCGTAGTTGCGGACATTGGGCTGGCCGAGCAGCTCGTGCAGCGCGAACCACGTGTGTGCGCTGCGCTCACCGATGCGGCAGTAGGCGATCGTCTCCTTCGACAGGTCGACGCCGGCACCCTCGTAGAGCGCGCGCAGTTCGTCGTCGCCCCTGAACGTGCCGTCGTCGTTCGCCGCCTTCGACCACGGGATGTTCTTCGCCGTCGGGATGTGACCCGGCTTCTGGGCCTGCTCCTGCGGCAGGTGCGCGGGCGCGAGCAGCCGCCCCGCGTACTCGTCAGGAGACCGTACGTCGACGAGGTTGACCGAGCCGATCGCGTCCTTGACCTGGTCGCGGAACGAGCGGATCGACAGGTCCTGGTCCGCAGCGGTGTACGTCGTCGCCGAGCGATCGGCGACTACCTCGGTCAGCGGCAGCGACTCCAGTTCCCACTTCTTGCGGCCGCCGTCGAGCAGCCGTACATCGCCGTGCCCGTAGAGCTTGAAGTACCAGTAGGCGTAGGCCGCGAACCAGTTGTTGTTGCCGCCGTAGAGGACGACCGTGTCGTCATTGCTGATGCCCTTGCGCGAGAGCAAGGCTTCGAACGCGGCCCTGTCGACGAAGTCACGGATGATCGGATCCTGCAGCTCCGACTGCCAGTCGACGCGGACCGCGCCGGCGATGTGGCCCTTGTCGTACGCCGACACGTCCTCGTCGACCTCGACGAACACGACCTTCGGATCATCCAGGTGCGACTGCGCCCAATCTGCGTCCACGAGGACGTCTGCGCGACTCATGAGGAACTCCCTTCAATGGTGGTGCGAGCGGGGACGAAACGCGTGAATGCGCGCCGTCCTAGGACACGACGGAGAACGAGGTAGATCTCGCAGCCGAGGCAGAAAGCGAAGGCCGCGTTGAGGAAAGCGGCCGCGAATGCGATCGCGGCTGCCGCCGTACCAACTGCTGTTGAACCTGCGGCGAAAGCCGCGGTGCCGACCAGGCCGAACCCGAGCCCGACCGCTTGCGCGAAGCGCACCGGCGCCTGCGCTTCCAGCTCCGCCGGCGGGCCGAGCCGGGCGGCCTTACGCAGCAGGCGGAACAGCGCTGAGTACGGCGAGTACCGCAGCCCGAAGATCGCGCCGGCCGCGAAGACCGCGGTCTGCAGCGCGAGCAGCAGACCCGAGGAGGTGAGTACGACGAGCGCGAGCACCACGGACGTCACCGCTGCCGCGAAGCGGGCACCTCGCGGGTCGATGTACGAACTGGTTGCGCGTTGCGAAGACATGCTGTGCTCCTAGCTGAGGATTGCGGACGAGTACGTCGACGCAGGTCCCCGGCGGGGCAACGGCGTTAGAAAGCGGCCGGTCCCGCGGGGACGGCTGGACAGCGGCAGGTGGCGACGCGGCACAGGTCGACCACGCGGCGCTTCACCAGCAACAGCTCCGGATGCATGTCGCGACCTTACGTATGCCGTAGTGGGGTTGTCGACTCGTCTATCGCTCGCCCGACCGCGGCAAGGACGTCAGCTTTGCGCGGCTGGCCGGTCGCGCGGACCACGACATGGCCGGTGCGGTCGAGAACCAGCGTCGTCGGCGTACGGAAGATGCCGTGCCGTCGTACGGCGTCGAGGTGGCTCTCCGCGTCGACCTCCACGTAGCCCACGCCGTCGACGGTCGCTGCGACGTCACTGAGGATCTGCCGCGTCGCGCGGCAGGGCTGGCAGAACGCCGACGCGAACTGCACCAACGTCGCGCGTTCCCCCGGTGCTCCGCCGAGACGCGCAAGCTCCGCCGCGTTGAAGGCCGGAGTGGCGACGTCGGCGCTCGCCAGCCGGCCGCTGCGCGCGCGCAGCCACAGGCCCAGCGCCGTCGACGCGACGACGGTCAGCAGCAAAACCCATGGGGGACTCATCGTTCTACGGCAACGGCGTCGCCGTCGGCCGGCATTCCCGCCCTTCAGGACGCCGGGGTGAGGGTGGCAACGAACACCTGCCGGCTCCCGCCGGCCGCTGCCGTCTCGATGCAGATCGTGACCGGCACCTCGGCGCCGTCGCGCCGCAGAGCAGGCACCGAAACTGGTGTGCCGATGATGTGCCGCTCGCCGCTGACCAGGAAGCGGACGAATCCCGCGATGTGAGCCTCGCGCATCGCCGGCGGCACGATCGTGACGAGCCTGCGGCCGACGAGATCGGCACGTTCCCAACCGAGCAGGGTGGCCGCGGCGTCGCTGACGGCGATGATCCGGTTGGCGTCGTCGGCCGCGACCATCGCCAACGGTGATTCCGTCACCAATGTGGCATCCCACTCGACGTGCGGGCCGGGCGGCGCATGCTCGCTGGTCAGCGACTGCCACGCCATCGCGGGTCGACCCTGCAGCTGGCCCTGCACTTCTCGGCACAGCCACTCGCCGAGCGCCACGATCTCCGGCTGCGTGGGTACGGCGAGCAACTGACCCGCGTCAGCCATGCTCACGGCCCGGGAGAGCACTCGCTCGAGGGCGGCGAACCGGCGGGCTGCGGGTTGCCGCACCCGCAGGGACAGGCTTGCATCCGCTTGCGCCCTGTGCCCCTCCTCCGCGCTGGCTCGAAATAGCGACTCTGCTGCGGTAGCCAGCTCCGCGAAGGCCTCGTTCGCGACCGTCCACTCCTCGAGATCGGCCAGCTGTCCGCTGTCCAGGGCGTACGACGCGAGGATGTATTCGCGCAGCAGCCCGTCGGCGACCTGCTGGTACGCGCGGTACAACGCAACCGGTACGCCGAGCAGCTGCACGGCACCTGCGCCCGCGCCCGCGGTGCCGTCGGAGTTCGATGCACCCGAAAAGGACCAGCCGCGCTCGCCGAGGGTGAACCAGACGACCTTGCCGTCGCCCGGAATCCGCCGGACGCCGAAGTCCGCCGTGAGGCTCTGCACGAGAGCCAGACCCCGACCGGTGGTGGCGATGACGTCGTACTGGCGCCTGGTCGGCTCGAGCGGACTGTGGTCCTCGACTTCGACGAGCACGAGGGACGCGGTCACCGTGACGGTGACCGAGATGGCGGAGCCGGAGTGCAGGATCGCGTTGGTGACGAGCTCGCTGGTCGCGAGAGCCGCGACTTCGGCGTGGTGACCCTGATTGGCCGCATCCAAGGCGGCCACGACCGCTCGGCGCGCGCGGCCCACGTTTTGCGCCACCGGCTCGAAGGTCAACGACTCCCGAGCTAAGACGAGCGTTGATTCGCTCATAACCTCAAACCCGCCGCTACAGCCCGTAATCACTTGTACCCGCACTGTGCACCGAATATTGCGAAGTTAGCTTATCCTGACAAACCGGACAGGTTATCGGGTCAGCACCTTGGTAGGGATCACGATGCTGCGCGCGCTGCCGATCACGATCAGCGCGTCGTCCGCCACTTCGACAGCCTGCAGCTCAATCCCGAAGGGCAGATCGGTCAGGGGCACGGTGACTGTCAGCGCGCGTACGGCGGCGGCCGGCGCCGCGACCCCGTTCACCGACGCTTCGGTCGTCTGGACGACGAGCGACCCGGGGCGCAGCCGGGCCGTTGCGAACCCGTTCGCGGTGACCAACGCACCGCGTACCCGCACCTGACCCGTCACCGCGAGCCGGCCGCCCGTGCCCGAGACCCGGATCGACCCGCGCCGGCGCAGGTAGGCGTTCAGGTCGGCGTACGACAGTCGCACCCGCGCGCTGGCGCCGTCGGTCGGCACCGCGGCGAGCTCTCCCGAGACCGCCTTGCCGAGCGAGAGCCGGAGGCCGGTGAACTGCGCGTCGATCCGGCTGATCGACAGGCCGCTCTGCGGCACCCCGCGCACCGTCACGTCGACCTGCTGGAAACGGCCGCGGACCGCCTGCGTCAGGAACGGGAAGCCGTGGAACTTCACGTCGGCGTCCTCGGTGCTCTGCGTCGAGTTGCGCACCTGGTCGCCCGCGGCCTTCTCGGCCGCGCTCGCGACGAATCGGTCGGCCGCGGCGGCCAGACCGAGCAGTACCAGCAGGACGATCAGCAGTCGTTTCAGCACAAGGTCGCCATCATGCCGCGATCAGCTCGCCCCGCCAGCGAACGGGGGCAGGACTTCGATCACGCCGCCCTCGGAGAGCTCGATGCCAGCGTGATCGCGGGTGCCCACGGGTGCCGAGTCGACGAGAAACGAGCACCGTTCGAGCACCGCAGCGAATCGCTGGCCGCGCCCTTGACGTGCGGCCTCGAGCGCCGCTGAGAGGTCCGCGGCGTTGTAGCCCTCCTCGGCACAGCCGGCGGCATCGCGCGCGGCAGCCCAGTAACGGATCGTGCCGCGCGGGCTCACGGCCCCTCACCAAAGGAGCAAGGCGACACTCTTAAGAGCAGCACGTGCGCTATTCTTACGCAGACGGGTCCCGGGCAATGCCGCCCACCGCGAGTTCGCTGCCGGGGGTCCGTTTTCTGTTCCCGAACGAGGAAGGACGCATGGGCGTACTGCTGGTGCTCACCTCGGCACACCGCGCCGCGGAAGTACTTCCGGCGCTCGCGCTCCTGGCGCACACCACGCGAGTCGCGCCCATGGACGGCGCCGCGCTAGTAGAGACCGGGCCTGCCGACATCATCCTGATCGACGCCCGCCGTGATTTGGTCAACGCCCGGGCGCTGTGCCGGCTGCTGCGAACCACCGGCCTGACGACCCCCCTGATGGCGATCCTGACCGAGGGCGGCCTCACTGCGGTGACGCACGACTGGGGGCTGGCGGACGTCGTACTCGACACCGCTGGTCCCGCCGAGGTCGAGGCTCGGCTGCGACTGGCGACGACGCGGTCGGCTGCCGGTGCCGCCGATCCGGCGGAGTCGAGTGTCATCCGCGCCGGCGACCTCAGCATCGACGAGCACACGTACGCAGCCAAGCTCAAGGGCTCGCCGCTCGACCTGACGTTCAAGGAGTTCGAGCTGCTCAAGTACCTCGCGCAGCATCCGGGCCGGGTCTTCAGCCGGGCCCAGCTGCTCCAAGAGGTGTGGGGCTACGACTACTACGGGGGCACGCGCACCGTTGACGTCCACGTCCGGCGGCTGCGCGCCAAGCTCGGCCCCGAGCACGAGGCGATCATCGGCACCGTGCGTCACGTCGGCTACAAGTTCGTCGCCCAGCCGATCGCCGCGCTGCGCGACGCCGTTGACGATGTCGAGGCCGATGTCGAGCCCGACATCGTGCCGGCCGATCCCGCGTCAGTCGCCGACTGACAAGCCGTGCGTATCGAGGCGGTCGATCGCCTCACCACTGAGCAGGTCGACGCCGTACGCGCGGTGCTCACCGCGGCCACCGACGTCGATGGCACGCCGCCGCTGTCCGAGCACGTGTTCCTGCACCTGACCCAGGGCGGTGACGTCGCCGACGTACACCTGCTCGTTTGGAGCGACTCGACGCTCGCGGGCTACGCGCATCTCGACGCGACTGATCTGGTGGCCGGGCCCAGCGCCGAGTTGGTCGTACACCCGGAGCATCGTCGCCAGGGCCTCGGGACCCGGTTGGTCGAGGAACTCCTGCGCAGGTCGAACGGTCGGTTGCGCCTCTGGGCGCACGGCCTGCACCCCGCCGCGGCGACGCTGGCGAACCGGCTCGGCTTCGAACGCAGCCGGGTTCTCTGGCAGCTGCGCCGCTCGCTGCTCACGCAGTTGCCCGATCCCCCGATGCCCGACGGCGTGACGGTGCGCACCTTCGTCGTCGGCCAGGACGAGGAGCAGTGGCTCGCGCTCAACAACCGAGCTTTCGCGGCGCATCCCGAGCAGGGCCGGTGGACCCTGCTCGATGTCGAGCAGCGGGAAGCCGAGGACTGGTTCGACCCCAAGGGGTTCTTCCTGGCCGAGCGAGACGGCCGGCTCGTTGCGTTCCACTGGACCAAGGTGCATGGCGCGACGCCAGGGCACAGCCACGAACACGACCCGATCGGCGAGGTCTACGTCCTCGGTGTCGATCCCGACGCGGCGGGTGCAGGACTGGGCGCGGCCATGACCGCGGTTGGCCTGCAACACCTGCGCGACCTCGGGCTGGGTGAGGTGATGCTGTACGTCGACGACGACAACCCGTCCGCCGTACGGCTCTACGAGCGGCTGGGTTTCGCCACGTGGGACAAGGACGTCTCGTTCAGTCGAGACGGCGACGAGTCGGGTCAGACCTCCAGCTTGTAGCCGAGCCCCCGGACCGTGACGAGGTACTTGGGTGTCGCGGGATCTGACTCGATCTTCGCGCGCAGCCGCTTGACGTGGACGTCGAGGGTCTTGGTGTCGCCCACGTAGTCGGCGCCCCATACCCGGTCGATCAACTGACCCCGGGTGAGCACTCGACCGGCATTGCGCAGCAGCATCTCGAGCAGCTCGAACTCCTTGAGCGGCAGGGAAACCGCGGCACCCTCGACGGTGACGACGTGCCGCTCGACATCCATGCGCACGGGGCCTGCCTCGATCACACCGGGCAGCAGCTCCTCGTTCTCCATATTGCGTCGCAGCACCGCGCGTATCCGGGCGACGAGCTCCCGCGACGAGAAGGGCTTGGTGACGTAGTCGTCCGCGCCTAGCTCCAGGCCGACGACCTTGTCGACCTCGCTCTCGCGGGCCGTGAGCATGATGATCGGAACGTTGGAGCGGGAGCGCAGCTGCCGGCATACCTCGGTCCCGGACAACCCGGGAAGCATGAGGTCGAGCAACACGAGATCAGCGCCTGAGCGCTCGAACTCCTCGAGTGCGTCAGGACCGGTTTCTGCGATCGCGACTTCGAAGCCTTCGCGCCGCAACATGTATCCGAGCGCGTCGGAAAAGGACTCCTCGTCCTCGACAACCAGAAGGCGTGTCACGCCGCGTCCCCTCCAGCTCGGGCGCCCTCGATGGACGCCGGCAAATGCAAGGTGAAGGTCGATCCCGCACCCTCGTCACTCCACACGCTGACCCGCCCGCCGTGGTTACCGGCAATGTGCTTGACGATGGCCAGGCCAAGCCCGGTCCCCCCGGTCGACCGCGAGCGAGCGGGGTCGGCGCGGTAGAAGCGCTCGAAGATCCGCTCCCTGTCCTCCGGACTGATCCCGATGCCCTGATCGACCACGGAGACCTCGACAAACTCACCGGCGCGCTGCGCACCGACCGCCACCCGCGTGCCGTCGGGGGAATACGCCACGGCGTTGTCGAGCAGGTTGGCGCAGGCAGTCGTCAGCTGACGGGCGTCCCCCCAGACGCGCAGTCCGGCCATGTTGCCCATCACGACCCTGATGTCTCTCGCGTCGGCGTTGTGCTTCACCCGGTCGACCGCCTCGCGGACGAACTGCGTGACCGAGACGACCGCGGGGTCAGGCACCGGGTCGGCGCCCTGTACCCGGGACAGGTCGATGAGCTCCTGCACCAGGCGCGCCAGCCGCTCGGCCTCCCGGCGCATGTTCTGCGCGAAATGCCGCACCTTCTCAGGATCGTCGGCAGCTTCGATGACTGCCTCGCCGAGCAGCGACAACGCGCCCACCGGGGTCTTCAGCTCGTGCGAGACGTTCGCTACGAAGTCACGTCGCACCGCCTCGAGCCGGCGCGAGTCGGTGATGTCCTCGAGGAGGACCAGAACGTGCCCTTCGTCGCCCGCACACGCCGTACGGGCGAGCAGTGCGGTGTGATCACGACTGGTCGGCTGCTCGATCTCGCTCTCCTGACGCTCACCGCTTCTGCGCGTCAAAGCGACCAGGCGGCCTAGGGCGGGCAGCTTCAGCCGGCGGCGGGTGACGACCTGCAACGCCTGCGCCGCCGGATTGACCAGAACGACGTTGTCGTATCGGTCGAGGACAACCACGGCGGAGGCGAGGCCCGCGAATACCGAGTGCAGAACACTCGCCAACTGGTCGTCGAGGTCGGTCGTCCCCTCGTCGGTGTGAATCGGCTTCGGTCGCGTCCGGAAGACGACGAACACGACGATCGCGCCGATCACCGCGCCGATGACAGCGGCCAGCACAGGATGCACGCTTCGATGGTAGGGCCGATCGATCGCTTACCAAGCGTGAACGGACGTCAGCACGCTGGCGGACAACGCGAATTCACCTGCGGTACAGCATCGGTTCACCTGGCTACGGCGTGACTCCTCTGAGCCTGGGTACGCTGGGAGTCCACCGCGGAGTCGATGGGAGGTTTTGGCATGCGCGATCTCTATCACGATGAGTTGGACGCGATCGTCGACGACCTCGCCGATATGACCAACTCCGTGAGCAGCGCTATGGCCAGCGCGAGCACGGCGCTCCTCGACAGTGACCTAAGGCTGGCACAGAAAGTGATCGACGAGGACGACGCCATCGACAAGGCCTACCACGCGATCGAGGAGCGGGCTCTCGACGTCCTCGCGCGCCAGCAGCCCGTCGCGTCCGACCTGCGAGTGCTCGTCACGAGCCTGCGAATGGTGGCCGACATCGAGCGGGCAGGCGACCTCGCCCTGCATGTCGCGAAGGTCGCGCGGCGCCGCTACCCGATCAGCGCCGTGCCGCCGGAGATGCGCTCGACCATCCTCGAGATGGGCCAGATCGCCCAGCGGATCATGACCAAGTGCGGCGACGTCATCCGCACTCGAGACATCGAGCTCGCGCGAGAGTTGGAGCGGGACGACGACGCGATGGACGCGTTGCACCGCAGGATCTTCAGCCAGATCCTCGAGCTGCAGGTCGGCCTCGAGGTCGCCATCGACATCACCCTGGTCGGCCGCTATTACGAGCGCTTCGCCGATCACGCCGTCTCGGTCGCTAAACGGGTCGTCTACCTGGTGACCGGAGAGTGGGTCGGCTGACCGTGACGGTCGACAACACTGCTGCAGAAGCGGAGCAAGCGCCGCCGCCGCTCCCCGAGGATCGGTTCCTCAATCGCGAGATGAGCTGGCTGCAGTTCAACTCGCGCGTGCTCGCGCTGGCTCAGGACCCGTTGACGCCGCTGCTCGAACGCACGAAGTTCCTCGCGATCTTTGCGAGCAACCTCGATGAGTTCTTCATGGTCCGCGTTGCCGGACTCCACCGGCGCGTTGCCACCGGGCTGGCCACGTTCTCCCCCGACGGGCTTCCTCCCCGCGAGCAGCTCGAACAAGTCGCCCGCCGTACCCAAGAGCTCGTGACCGAGCACGCACGCACGTTCCGGGACGACGTGCTCCCCGCTCTGGTGAAGCACGGCATCGACATCCTGCGCTGGGATGAGGTCGCCGACGAGGACCTCGACGAGCTGCACCGCCTCTTCCGCGAGCTTGTCTACCCAGTCCTCACGCCGCTCGCGGTCGACCCGGCGCATCCGTTTCCCTACATCTCCGGGCTGAGCCTCAACCTCGCCGTCATCCTGCGCGAGCCAGGCAGTCACCGCGAACGCTTCGCGCGGGTGAAGGTCCCGCCTTTGCTCCCCCGGTTCGTCCAGGTAGGCGACACGCACTTCGTGCCGCTGGAGGACGTGATAGCTGCCCATCTCGACCAGCTGTTCCCCGGCATGGAGATCATCCAGCACGACACCTTCCGCGTGACGCGCAACGCCGACCTCGAAGTCGACGAGGACGAGACTGAAGACCTGGTCGAGGCACTGGAGCGCGAGCTTCTCCGCCGCCGCTTCGGCCCGCCGGTGCGGCTCGAGGTCGAGGAGACCATGAGCCGGCAGGTGCTCGACCTGCTCGCGCGCGAGCTGCGGATCTCCGACAACGACGTCTACCGCGTGCCGGGTCCGCTCGACCTGTCCGGGCTGATGGCGATCCACTCGCTCGATCGACGCGAGTTGAAGGACGCTCCGTTTGTACCGAGCACCCAACCGCGGCTCGCGCAGCCCGACACGACCAAGCAGCGTGACATCTTCAGTGTCATCAGGGACGGCGACGTCCTCGTGCACCATCCCTATGACTCGTTCTCTACGAGTGTCAATGAGTTCGTCGCGCAGGCCGCAGCCGATCCGCACGTGCTGGCGATCAAGCAGACGCTCTACCGAACCAGCGGTGAATCGCCCATCGTCGACTCGCTCATCGACGCCGCCGAATCCGGCAAACAAGTCGTCGTCGTCGTCGAAATCAAGGCGCGCTTCGACGAGGTCGCCAACATCAAGTGGGCACGTGCGCTGGAGCAGGCGGGCTGCCATGTCGTCTACGGCCTGGTGGGCCTGAAGACGCACTGCAAGGCAGCGCTCGTCGTACGTCAGGAGCCTGAAGGGCTCCGCCGCTACGCGCACATAGGCACCGGCAACTACAACCCGAAGACAGCGCGCCTCTACGAGGACATCGGGATCCTCACAGCAGATCCACGCGTCGGCACCGACCTCAGCGACTTGTTCAACCAGCTCACCGGCTACTCACACCACGCCGGCTATGCGCGGCTGCTCGTCGCGCCGCAGTCTCTGCGCCGCGGGGTCATCGATCGCATCGAGCGCGAGATCGGTCACCACGCGGCCGGGCGTCCGGCGCGCATCGTGTTCAAGCTCAACAGCCTGGTCGACGAGCAGGTGGTCGACGCGTTGTACCGGGCGTCGCAGGCCGGAGTTCCGGTCGATGTGATCGTCCGCGGCATGTGCGTCATTCGCCCCGGCGTCCCCGGGCTGTCCGAGTCGATGCGGGTGCGCAGCGTCCTTGGCCGCTTCCTGGAGCACTCGAGGATCCTGTACTTCGCCAATGGGGGCACCGCCGAGTGCTGGATCGGCAGCGCCGACATGATGCACCGCAACCTGGATCGCCGGGTTGAGCTGATGCTCCAGGTGTGCGGCGACACAGCCCGCGAGGAGCTGCAGCGGTTCCTCGACCTCGCGCTGAGCGACGAAATTGACGCATGGGATCTGCAAAGCGACGGGAGCTGGCGCCGGCGCCAGGACGAAGCAGGCGCATCGCTGCCGGACCTGCAGAACAAGTTGATCCGACAGATGCAACTGAGAGGGGCCGGATCCGGTGCGTGAACTGGAGCTCAAGTTCAGCGTTCATGACCCGTTCACGCTGCCAGACCTAGCCGCGGACGGATCCACGGTCTCGGCCGTCTCGCGCATCGGCCGCGCCACCATGCGCGCGACGTACTACGACACTGATGACCTGCGACTCGCGCGGGCCGGCATCACGCTGCGCCGGCGCACCGGTGGCAAGGATGCGGGATGGCACCTCAAACTGCCTGTCGCGGGTGAGCGCCAGGAAGCACGCGACGAGATCGCCTTGCCGCTGAACGGCGCCGGTGTGCCCGCCCCGCTGCGCGAACTCGTGACGGCGTACGCGCGGGGGGCAGCACTGCGACCGGTCACCACGCTGCGCACGGTCCGCGAGAGCTATCGGCTCGATGACGCGGGGGGCAACCAGATCGCCGAGCTGGTCGACGACACCGTTTCCATCCTCGAGGGGTCGGCGGTGATGGAGCGCTTCCGCGAGCTCGAGATCGAGTCGCAGGGCGCCGGCATCAGGTTCCTTCGCGCCGTCGGCAAAGAGCTCGTAGCCGCAGGTGCGGTCCAGGGCACGTTCATGCCGAAGGCGGTGCGGGCGCTGGGTTCGCGCGCGCTGGCGCCCGCCGACGTTCCCGCACCTGACGAGGTCAACAAGGACAGCACTGCGGGCGAGGTCGTCACGGCTTTCCTGCGTACCCACGTCGCCGCCCTGGTGCGCAATGACCCCCTCGTCCGGCAGGACGCCGAGGACGCGGTGCACCAGATGCGGGTGGCCTGCCGGCGACTGCGCAGCGGGCTGAAGACGTTCGCTCCGCTGGTCGACGCCGAGTGGGCAGAGCGCGTGCGCGCCGAACTTGCCTGGCTCGCCTCCGCGCTGGGCGACGCGAGGGACACAGAGGTCATGCGCGAGCGGTTCGTCCACCAGCTCGGACAGGTCAACGACGACGCCGCGCGAGCCGAGGTGACTGCGCTGATCGAGCGTTCGCTCGCCGCCGCGCAACGCAAAGGGGCGGCGTCGATGCGCGCGGCTCTGGGCTCGACTCGATATGTCGAATTGCTCGACACGCTGGTCGCCGCCTGCGCGTCGGTGCCGCTGACTGACGCGGCGGGACAACGAGCGCGCGCGGCTCTCCCGCCGCTCGCGGCACGCGCCTGGCGCCGGCTCGAGAAGGTCGTCGAATCGATCGACTCAGACAGCCCGCCCGAGCTGCTGCACCGCGCCCGCATCCTCGCGAAGCAAGCGCGCTATGCGAGCGAGGCCTGCTCTCTGGCGTTCGGCAAGCCAGCGCGAGCCCTTGCCGCACAGATCACGCGCCTGCAGGACCTGTTCGGTGAACACCAGGACGCACAGGTCGCCGCTGCCATGGTGGAGCGGCTCGCACGGACGAAGAGCACCCGCGATTCATCACAGATCGGGTACGCGCTGGGCATGCTTTACTCCATGCAGTTGCAAGCCGCCGACACGGCGCGCGGCGAACTGCGCGCCGTCTGGTCGGAAGTTCGCAAGCGGCGGCTTCGGGTCTGGCTCGAGCAGTAAGGACATATGCGGTTGCCTCCGATACGTGCGGCAGGAGCCGTGCTCTGGGACAACCATCACGGCGGCATTCGAGTCGCCCTGATCCACCGACCGCGGTACGACGACTGGTCGTTCCCTAAGGGCAAGCTGATGGCCGGCGAGCACGTACTCGTCGGCGCGATGCGTGAGGTCGCGGAGGAAACCGGCTTCCGGTGCACCATCGGGCGTCCTCTCGGCGAGTCGCGCTACGTCAAGCAGACGTCGTCAGGCCCTGCGCCGAAAACCGTGCAGTACTGGGCGGCCAACGCGCTTGACGGAGAGTTCGTCCCAGGCGACGAAGTCGACGAGGTCCTGTGGCTCCGGCCGCGGGACGCCGCGCGACTGCTCACCCAGGAGAGGGACGGCGAGATCCTCGCCAACTTCATGGCCGCACCCGTCGACACCACGCCCTTCCTCATCCTGCGCCACGGCAGCGCGGGTCAGCGCGGGAGCTTCGTCGGCGACGACAGGGAGCGGCCGCTCGACGATACGGGGCATCGTCAGGCGGACGCGCTCGTTCCCATTCTTGAGGGCTACGGCGTCGAGCGCGTGCTAGCCGCCGACGTCCTGCGCTGCGTCGACACCGTCCGGCCTTACGCGGCGGCCCGCGGCATCCACGTAGACAACGAGCCCCTGCTGTCGGAGACCGGCTACCCGGCGCACCCAGATGCGGCGCTGCTTCGGGCGGCGCAACTCGTGGCGAAAGGGCAGCCAACAGTGCTGTGCAGCCAAGGCGCAGTGATCGAAGATCTGGTCACGGCGCTCTGCAAGACCTACGGACACCGGGTGCCCTCCGACCCGAGCGCACGCAAGGGCACGTTCTGGGTCATGCACCTTGCCGGTGACGAGATGCTGGCGATCGAGAAGCAGTCAGCCCTTCCCTGACTCACAGACCGGTGTGGGCGTGGTGCGCGCTGCCGGTCGACAGGAACTCCACGCGCTCGGCAACCGACACCGCATGGTCGGCGATGCGCTCGTAGTACCGCGCGATCAGTGGCAGGTTGACCATGGCGGAGCGGTCGGCACCCCACGCGCCCGTCAGCAGCCCCTGGTACAGATCTCGACGCAGGTCATCCAGACGGTCGTCCATGAGGTCGGCGCGTTCCGCGACCTCCGGTTCCCTCGTGTGGACCGCGAACGCGGCAGTTCTCAGCAGTTCCCGCGCGCGCAGGTCCATTTCGGAAACGCACACCTGCGCCTGCGCCGGCAGCTTAAGCGGGGCGCTGTGCCGCACGATCTTGGCAATGTTGATCGCCAGGTCGCCCGCGCGTTCGACGTCACCGATCATGCGGATCGTCGCGAGCACCGCGCGCAGGTCGGTGGCCACTGGCGCCTGGAGCGCGAGTAACTCGAAGGTCTGTTCCTCGAGCCGGGCGTAGATCACGTCGATCTGATCGTCGTCCGCGATCACCGAAGTGGCGAGTGCCACATCGGAGAGCAGCAACGCCTGCGTGCACCGATCGGTCGCGCGCTCGACCAGCGCCAGCATCTGCCCGACGCCGTCGAGAACCGCTTGAATTTGCGTGTGCATTTCCCGGCGCGGCATGCGGTCAGCCGAATCGGCCGGTGATGTAGCCCTCGGTGCGCGGATCGGTCGGGTTCGTGAATATCTTCTGCGTCTCGTCGTACTCGACGAGTACGCCGTACCTGGCGCCTTCCTCGTTGACGTGCGCGGTGAAGAACGCCGTTTTGTTCGACACGCGGGCGGCCTGCTGCATGTTGTGGGTGACGATGACGATCGAGTATTCACCCGCGAGCTGCTGCATGAGGTCCTCGATCTTCGCTGTTGCGATGGGGTCGAGTGCCGAGCACGGCTCGTCCATGAGGATCACCTCAGGGTCGACCGCGATCGCGCGGGCAATGCACAGCCGCTGCTGCTGACCACCGGACAGGGCGAGCGCGCTCTTCTTCCGCAAACCGTCGCTGACCTCGTCCCACAAAGCCGCCTGCTTCAGCGAGTTCTCGACGATGTCGTCGAGCCCCTTGCGTACTCCCATCAGGCGCGGGCCGAACGCGACGTTGTCGTAGATGGAGCGAGGGAACGGGTTGGGCTTCTGGAACACCATCCCGATGCGCCGGCGTACCTCAACCGGGTCGACGTCGCCGTACAGGTCGACGCCGTGGAAGCGGATGCTGCCTTCGACGTTGGCCTCGGGGATCAAATCGTTCATGCGGTTGAAGCAGCGGATGAACGTCGACTTGCCGCAGCCCGAGGGACCGATAAGGGCGGTGATCTCGCCGCGGGCAATCCCCATGTTGACCGTGTCGAGAGCCAGCTTGCCGCCATAGCTCACGCGGACGTCGGCGACCTCGAAGACCGGGTCGGCGACGGTCTCGGGGGTGCGCCGTGCCTCCTCGGACACCGCAGCGGGCACCGGCGGCTCGATCCGCAGCTCGATCGCGTCAGCCGCGGCGACGGTGGATGTTGTCTGCGGTGCGGTCATGGGGTGTCCTTCGGATGGGTCGTCGGTGGGGCTGTCCGGGGGTGTCACCAGCGCACGCTTCTCCGGTTGCGCATGTAGATCGCGCCGGCGTTGACGGACAGCAGCACGCCTAGCAGCACCATGATGGCGGCCGCTGCGTTGACCTTGAAAGCCGCCTGCGGCCGGCTGACCCAGTCGAAGATCTGTATCGGCAACGCGCTGAACCTGTCACCTGGACCTTCCGGAACACCGGTGAGCAGCGTCGCGACCAACAGCAACGGGGCGGCCTCCCCGATTGCTCGCGACATCGCAAGGATGCAGCCGGTCAGGATGCCGCCGGTCGCCGGCGGGAGCACCGAGCGTTTGGTGACCTGCCACCGGGTCGCTCCTAGCGCGTACGCACCCTGGCGGATGGACGGGGGTACGGCGCGGATTGCTTCACGAGCCGCCACGACGATCACCGGGAAGACCAGCATCGAAAGCGCGATGGCGCCCGCCCACAACGATTCGCCGAGACCGAGCTGACTGACGAATAGGCCGTAGGCGAGGATCCCGTAGACGATCGACGGCACACCGGCCAGGTTTGCGATGTTGACCTCGACGATCTGGGCGAGCCTGTTGCGCGGTGCCATCTCCTCGAGCCAGACGGCGGCACCGACGCTGATCGGCACGGCGATCGCGATCGTCAGCCCCATCAGCCACAGGCTGCCGAACAGCGCGGGCTTGATGCCGGCCGTGGCAGCGCGCCGCGACTGCGCCCCCGTTATGAAGTCACCTGTCAGCCGGGGGGCGCCATCGTCCGCCACGGTCCACAGCAGGACACCGAGCACGACGAGACCGAGCCCAGTTAGCAGGATCAGCATCCAGCTGAACGCGGTTTCGCCAGCATTTCGGCGCCTGACCGCCGCGGTTCGGACGAGCGTGCGCTCGGGTGGAGTAGCGGTGACGGTCATCAGTTGTAGACCTGCCGGAAGCGGCGGACGAACCTGATGCTGATCATGTTGAGCACCAGGGTCAGTACGAACAGCGTGAATCCGACGACGAAGATCGAGGAGTAGTCGACAGTGCCCCGCTGGGACTCCCCGCCCGCGACCGAAGCGATGTAGGCAGTCATCGTCTGGATACTCTCGATCGGATTGGCCGTGAGATTGGGTGTGGCCCCACCGGCCACCGCGACGATCATCGTCTCGCCGACGGCGCGGCTGATGCCGAGGATGACTCCGGCGGCGATGCCTGACAGCGCCGCCGGGATGACCACCTTGACGGCGACGGTCCGCCGTCCGGCGCCGAGCCCGAACGCGCCCTCGCGGAGTGCCTGCGGCACTGAACTCATCGCGTCCTCGGAGACGCTCGCGATGGTCGGAATGATCATCACGCCCATCACCAGGCCCGCCGACAGCGCGTTGTAGATCGACATGCTCGGGAAGACCTTCTGCAGCAACGGCGTAACGAAGGTGAGTGCGAAGAAGCCGAAAACGACGGTCGGGACGCCCGCGAGGAGTTCGAGCAGCGGCTTGAGAACGCGCTTGACGCCCGGTCTCGCGTACTCGCTGAGGTATGTCGCAGCGCCGAGACCGAGTGGCACCGCGACGAGCAGCGCGATGGCCGAAACCAGCAACGTGCCTGAGAGCAGCGGCAGAACGCCGAACTCCTGTGGCGTGCCCTTCGGCTGCCAGACGGTGCCGAACAGAAAGTCGGTAACGGAGATCTCAGTGAAGAACTTCAGCCCGTCCTTGATCAGCGTCCCGATGATCGCGAGCGTCGTCGCGATCGAAAACAGCCCGCACAGGGTGAGGAGTGCCTCGATCACAGTCTCGGTGGGACGCCGGCGCTTGCGCAGGTCTAGCGGCCTGACGACCGTAGCGCTGTTCGCCGAGTCAACAGCCATTGTCTGAACTTCACCTCGGTGCCGAAAGGG
>JBKJZO010000117.1:0-8221 GCA_046715235.1 Mycobacteriales bacterium | reverse complement strand
GCGGGGGCGACCGCGATGGCGGCCCGGGCCGCCGCGCCGCGCTGGGGCGGGCGGGGCGGCGCGGTGACGACGGCGCGCCCTGATGGGCAGCGCGACGCACGGGCACGCGAGGAGCGCAATCGCGACGAGCGGATGCGGGGGGAGCGCTCGCGCGTCATCGAGCCCGACGGCGTGTTCTCGGTCCGCGAGGCCGCGGCGCGCCAGTCGAAGGCGGCGCTGCCGGTCGCGCTGGTCGACGTACAACTCGCTCTCGATCTCGGTGACGACCCGAGTGACACGGCCCCGACCGGGCTGCCCGAGATGACGCCGGGGGAGCGGGTACGCGCGGAGCTCGATGTCCTCGGGCTCGACGCGAGCGCGCACGTGCTCAGCTTCCACGAGGACCTGATGGCCGGCATCGGCATCACCCGTGCCCGCGACCTGATGCGCTGCCGCAGCCGGCAGCAAGTCCTCGTCGCGGGCGTCAAGGTCGCGACGCAGACGCCGCCGGTGCGCTCGGGCCGGCGGGTCATCTTCATCACGCTCGACGACGCGACGGGTCCGATCGACGCGACGTTCTTCGAGAACGCACAGGTCGGCTATGCCGCGACGCTGTTCCATTCGTGGCTGCTGGTCGTGCGGGGCATCGTGCGGCGCACCGGACCGCGCGGGATCTCCCTCAACGCCGACGGCTGCTGGGAACTCCCCGCGATCCGCTCGGCGTGGGACATCGGCGGCCGGCCGGCGGTCCGCGCGGTGCTGGCGGCGAAGGCCGGTTTCACCGAGAACGCCGTGCAGGGCGCTGCCGAGAGCCGCTCGACCCGGCCGGTGATGGTCGCGCCGCCGATCGAGCACACCACCGGCTTCTCCCAGTCGCGGTGGGCCGACCTCAAACCGGCGGGCAGCGGGGCGAAGGACGCCCCGCGCCGGTTGTGGCACTCAAGCCAGGGCAGCGCCGGTGGCTAGCTACTGGGGCCTCACCGCAGGCGGCTGGTTCGCCATCTGCTTTGTCGGGATTTGCAGCTGCGGTCCGCGCGAAATTCAGTGCGGCGAAAACGCGCACCGGGTGAGTCACTCGCTCCGGCTAGGCTCCCGGTCACCCCGGACCCACCACACCCCAGGAGGCAGCGCGCCGTGGCCGACCGCCCCTACCTCACTCACTGGGGTCGCGTCCGCTCGGCCGTGGTGTGGCAGGTCCTCACCGCCGCGCTCGGCCGATTGCCCTCAGGTCCGTTGCAGATTCTCGACGCCGGCGGCGGCACCGGCGGGTTCGCCGTACCACTGGCGCGGCTGGGCCACCAAGTCACCGTCGTCGACCCGTCGCCGGACTCACTGGCGTCCCTCGAGCAACGTGCCGCCGAAGACGACGTCGCCGGCCGGGTGCGCGGGGTGCAGGGCGATCTCGACACGCTGCTCGACGTCGTCCCGGCTGGATCAACCGACGTCGTCTTGTGCCACAACGTCCTCGAAGTCGTCGACGACCCCGCGGCCGGGCTCGCCCGCGTCGCCGCGGCGCTGCGCCCCGGCGGGGTCGCCAGCGTTCTGGCGACCAACCGCACTGCTGCGGTGTTCTCGCGCGTCCTCCTCGGCCGGTTCGACGAAGCGGCCGCGGCACTCGGCGACCCTGACGGGCGCTGGGGCCCCAGCGACGGGCTCCGCCGCCGGTTCTCGCTCGCCGAACTCTCTGCGCTGCTGTCGGCGGCAGGCCTCGTCGAGCCCGAAGTGCACGGCATCCGCGTCTTCAGCGACCTCATCGCGGGCGGGCTGCTCGACACCGACCCGGCGGCGTTCGAGGCACTCGTTCGCCTCGAGGTGGCGGCCGCCGAGCAGCCGCCCTACCGCGACATCGCGACCGCGTTGCATCTGCTCGCGACCCGCGGTTAGCCGGGTACGGCGGGCACGATGAGTCGCGGTCAGGTCCAGCCGGCGGGGCCCTCGGTCGGCCCGCCGGGCGACGACACCGGGTGCCCGATCCTGCACGTCGACATGGACGCGTTCTATGCCAGCGTCGAGATCAGGCGCCGGCCGGAGTTGCGGGGGCTGCCCGTGATCGTGGGCGGCAGCGGCTCGCGCGGCGTCGTCACCAGCGCGAGTTACGAGGCGCGGCGGTTCGGCGTGCACAGCGCGATGCCGATGTTGCGCGCGCGGCGCCTGTGCCCGCAGGGAGTGGTCGTCCCGCCCGACTTCGCGTCCTACCAGCAAGCCTCGGCCGGAGTCATGGCCGTCTTCAGGTCGATCACGCCGCTGGTCGAACCCATCTCCCTCGACGAGGCGTTCCTCGACGTCTCCGGAGCCCTACGCCGACTCGGCCCGCCACGGCAGATCGCCGAGCTGATCAGGGCCAGGGTCGAGGACGAGCAGCAGATCACCTGCTCGGTGGGCGTCGCGCCGTCCAAGTTCGTCGCCAAGCTCGCGTCGGCGCACTGCAAGCCCAACGGCGTGCTCGTCGTACCCCGCGACGGTGTCGTCTCCTTCCTGCACCCGCTGCCGGTCGGCGCGCTCTGGGGCGTCGGGGCGGTCACCGAGCAGGCGCTGACCCGGCTCGGGCTGCACACCGTCGGCGACATCGCGCAGACGCCAGCTGCCACTTTGAAGCGGGCTCTCGGTCCGGCGGCCGGGGAGCACCTGTCCGCTTTGTCGTGGGGACGTGACGAGCGGTCGGTCATCCCGGTCGAACCCGACAAGAGCATCGGCCACGAGGAGACGTTCCCCCGCGACGTCGACGACCCGGCGGTGATCCACCGGGAGTTGCTCCGGCTCGCCGAGAAAACTGCGTCCCGCCTGCGGTCGGCCGGCTGCGTCGGCCGCACCGTCTCGATCAAGGTCCGGTTCGCCGACTTCACCACGATCACCAGGTCGCGCACCCTCAGCTCGCCGACCGACGTCGGCAAGACGATCTACGTCACGGCGCGGATGTTGTTCGACGCCCTTAACCTGCAGCGCGCGCGGCTCCGGCTCGTCGGTGTACGCGTCGAAGGTCTCACCGATGCGGCGACCCGCACCGAGCAGCTCCAGCTCGGTGCTCGCGAGCACGGATGGCGGGACGCCGAGCAGGCGGTCGACCCCGCGGTAACCAGGTTCGGGTCCCGCGCGGTGACGCACGCAACAATTATCGACGATCCGGAACCACCGACATGACGAAATCAGTTCATCAACTGAACGAAGTTGCCGACATGACACCATGTAGATCGGGAACACCACCTAGCACGTCGCTGCTTCGCGAAATCGGATACTCGCCTTTCGCGCAGGGCGAGGCGCTCGTATCCTCTACACAGCAGGTCGAGCACGAGTCGGGAGGAGGGCGCGCCAGTGCCGCTCTCTGAGCACGAGCAGCGACAGCTCGACATGATCGAGCGAGCGCTCTACGCCGAAGATCCAAAGTTCGCATCGACCGTGCGGGCCACCGACCTGCGCTCCCACCTGCGCCGCCGAGTCAAGCGCGCGGCGTTCGTCGTCGTCCTCGGCTTCGCGCTTCTCGTCGGCGGCATTCTCGTGCAGACCAACGGCAACCCGCCGCTGATCGCCATCTCCGGTTTCGCGATCATGGTGGCGGCTGGTTTCCTGCTGGCCCGCAGCTGGCTGAAGCTCACCGGCCGTGTCTCCGACGCTCCGCGGCTGCGTATGGAGCGTTCTCGGGAGTTGCGCGAGCGCGGCGGCTTGAAGTCGCGGTTCGAGGCCCGCTGGCGCCGTCGCTTCGACGACCGCGACTACTGACTTTCCCGCCGCACATTTAGCGAGCGCGCAGTCTCACCCGTGCAGAAATAGGGCCGCGGCCGATCGCATTGCCGACTACGTCCCCCACCCGCACCGACAGCGTGTGCAGGGCGAGGGCAATCTCGCGAAGAGTGCTCGGCGGCAGCAGGGTGGCGCGCATCCGGCGGCGGCCTTCGGCCGCGGCGCGCAGTGCCTTGCGCACCAGTGCGACGTCCTTGTCGTAGCCGCCGTCCGCCGGCGATGAGGCGGCGTACCGCGCGGTCTCCTCCGCCTGGGCGAGCCGGCGGACCGCCTCGACCGGCGAGCCACTGAGGTACGCCGACGCGATCAGCGCCTTCGCAGCGACCCGCGGAGACGCCGACTGGGGCCAGCTGAAGCCGAGGTCGTGGGCGTCATCGTGCAGATGCCGCCAGGCAACGTGGGCGCGCTCACGCGGGGTCTGCGCTCTCGACCGGCGTCGCCGGCGCAGCAGCCTCCGAACGGTGGACGGCACCCCGAGCAGCAGCAGAGCCGTCACCACGATGGTCAGGATGAGTGCCCGCGACGGCCCGCCACCGTCGCTCTGACCAACCTGACCGCTGCCGGCCGACCCGCCTCGCTCTTCGGGATCACGCGGTGCCGCGGAGGGCAGAGTGAGCGGCGCGCCCGCAGAAGCCGACGGTGTCGGCGAGGCAGACGGCCTCGGCGCCATGGTCGGGACGATGCTGGCCTCGTCAGGAGCGCTGATCGCCGAGCCGCGCTGCGGCGGTGTCGGCTCGAAGCGCACCCAGCCGGCGTCCGGGAAGTAGACCTCGGGCCAGGCATGCGCATCCTTGTTGGTGATCGACCAGTAGTCGCCCTTGTCGGTGCCGGGGGTGAAGCCGACCACCACCCGGGAGGGCAGCCCGATCACCCGGACCATCACCGCCATCGCCGCGGCGAACTGCTCGCAGTAGCCGACTTTGTCCGTAAGGAACGACACCAGATCGTTCTTGCCGGTGCCGGCTGACAGGCCCACATCTGTCGAGTAGGTGAAGCGACCCTCGGCGCTGAAGTAGTTCTGGATGTCGACGACCCGGGCCCAGTCGGTCGTGGCACCCCGGACGATGCTGTTGGCCGTAGCCCGCACGAACGGATCGACGGTTCCAGGCTTGAGCTCCCGATAGGTGCCGACGTCCGGTGGGTAGGGCCGGCGGTCCTCGAGCTTGTTGGGGTCAGGCTTGGCGACTATCGACTCGGCGGTGTACTCCAGGCCGCCCACCGACTTGTTGCGGGAGAAGACCGTCCGTGTCTCGTCGTCGTACCGCCAGCGGCCGCGCAGGCCGTCGATCTGGCTCGGCGAGTACGGGACCGGCAGGAACCTGCCACCCAGCCTGTCGAGGACCTTGATGTTGGCGGACGTCGTGACGAACGGCACTGCGTTCGTCAGCCCCGGAGGTGGCGGGATCAGCCCGTCCACTTTGTGCAGAGCGGTCGTGCGTTTGGCGATGGTCCACTCGTTGCCGTTGAACTCGCCGAGGACGGCCATCCGCAGGTACTGCGGCGTGTCGGTGGTCACCCGCATCACCTCGTGGGTCCCCGACTCCCTGAGCTTGCGGCGGATCTCAACCACCGGGTTGATAACAGTGCTCGCGCCGCTGCCGTCGCCGCCAGGACCGAGGCTCGCACCCGTGCCTGTCAGCAGCCCGTTGCCGGCCAGGCTCGGCGCGACACCTGGGAGGACGAGCGCAAAGGCGATCGCGGTCGCGCCGATGCCCTGGGCGGCCCGCATCAGTGGCCGGCTGAACGTCTGGGTGGGAGCGTCATCGCTCGCGGACAGCCGGCGTCCCCACCGGTGCACTCGCTCGCGGGCCTCCGTGCTGAGCAGCGCGAGGAAACCGGTGGCCGCGAGCGCGAAGTTGATCCACCCGGCGCCGTCGGGTGCCAGCGACGACGGAATGATGAACAGAGTCAGCAGTGGCAGGCCGGCGAGCACCGGCCGGCGCAGCCGCAGAGCGAGCAGGTCGACGACGACGGCGGTCGCGAAGACTCCGGCGACGGTCAGGAACACGAGCGCCCGGGTTGGCTCGACCGGCGCCGCGAGCTGGTTCATGTCCGCCGCGCCCAGCGTGACGAAACGCCCGGCGTCCTTGAGTACCGCGGTGGTCGGGAAGATCCCGAACGCCGCGCTCGAGTGGAAGTAGACGAGCGTCAGGTATTCGACGAACCCGACGAACGAGACGGCGGGCGTCAGGCTGGCCGGCACGTCGAGCCGGCGCGCGACCCAGCCGAGCAGGAAGGCGATGACGATCGCGCCGATGACCGCGCGAAGATAGCTGAAATTGGTGTAGACGCGGGTCAGCGATGAGGACGCGAGGAATACCGAGACGGCTGCGGCGACGGTCGTGGTGCTGGCGCCTGCGCGTCTCACCGGGCACCCCGCACGTACGAGCGGGAACCGTTGCCGGCCAGCCCGGGCCGGCTTGAGACCTGTGGCCACAACGCGTCGAGCGATGAGCCGTGCGACGCGACCACGACGCGCCACCCCGCGACTCGCAGCATCCGCGCGTTGGCGGCCGAAGCGGCGTCCGCACTGGCGCGCGAGCGCTCACCCGACCAGGTCGGCGCGTCTACGAGGATCGCGATCGAGCCGCGCGTCGACCGGCCGCCTCGGGCGAGCAACGCCGCTTCGTCGGGGGACATCAGGCCGATGATCGCGACGAGCAACCCCTCACCGGTTCCGCTGAGCCGACTGATCGCGCCGCGCAGTGACTGGTGCCTCGACGGCTGCACGAGTGCAAGCGTGTCGAGCAGCACGCCCTCGGTCGCCGCAGGCGAGACCATCGCCAGGTCCTCGCCGGTGTCGGTGAGGTAGCGCAGCGCATAGCCGGCCTGCGCCAGGTGTACGCCGACGCTCGCCGCGGCGCTGACAGCCCACTCGAACGACGAGCCCGGTCCGTCGCCGCGGTGCGCGCCCTCGCGGGTGTCGAGGATCAACGTCGACCGGCTCTGCCAGGGCTGCTCCTCGCGGCGCACCATCAGCTCGCCGGTGCGCGCGGTCGACTTCCAGTGCACCTTGCGCAGGTCGTCGCCCTGCCGGAACTCGCGCGTCGACGCGTCGTCCTCGCCCGCGGCGGCGAACGAGCGCGACCGGGTGTCGCCACCACCGGCCCACTCGCCACCCAGGCCGATGTCGGGCAGCTTGTGCACGACCGGAGTGACGATCAGCTCGTCGACGCTGCTGAAAGCGCGGTTGAGCTCGCAGAGGCCGAACGGATCGCTCACCCGCACTGACAGCGGCCCGAGCGTGTAGCGGCCGCGAACGTCGGAACGGATCGGATAGCTGACCTCGCGGAAGCCGTCGGGCTCGACCCGGTCGAGGACGAAACGCGGCCGGCCGCCAAGGGTGTAGCTGAGCCGGTCCTCGAGCAGCAGGACCGAGGTCGGCCAGGCGGACAGGTTGCGCACCTTCAGTCGCACTTCGGCGATCTGCCCGAGCGGGATGCGCGGCGGGACGATTTCGCGGCTGTGCGCGAGCCGGTACCTGCTGCGGGTGACCCACGCGGTCGCGACGAGCGGGAGGCCCACCACGAACAAGCCCAGGCGGAGTACGTCGAGCTGCCCGATCAGAAACGCCGCGAGCACACACGCGACGCCGGCCGACAGGAATGATCGCCCCCGCAGCGTCAGCCCCCGCAGAGCCTCACGCACAGCTAACGACCAGGCACCGGGACCGGCAGGTGACTGACGATCTCGTGGATGACAGCCTCCGGGTCGCGCCGCGCGATCTGGGCCTCGGCCGTCGGCAGCAGCCTGTGCGCGAGCACCGGTACGGCGACCGCCTGCACGTCGTCGGGCAGCATGTAGGCACGGCCTTCGGTCGCAGCCAGAGCGCGCGCTGCTCGCAACAGGTGCAGCGAGGCGCGCGGCGACGCTCCGAGGCGCAGGTCGCGATGCTGGCGGGTCGCCGTGACGACGTCGATGCAGTAGCGCTTGACGTCATCGGAGACGTGCACGCGGCGTACGACATTGATCATCGCGCCGACTTCGGCGGCATCGGCGACCGGGTCGAGATCCTCGAGTGGTGAGGTGAAGCCGTGCGAGGACAGCATGTCCATCTCGGCTTTCGGCGAGGGATAGCCCATCGAGATACGCGCGGTGAACCGGTCGCGCTGCGCCTCGGGAAGCGGGTACGTGCCTTCCATCTCGATCGGGTTCTGGGTGGCGATCACCATGAACGGGGCGCCGAGCAGGTAAGTGACGCCGTCGACGGTGACCTGGTGTTCTTCCATGCACTCGAGCAACGCCGACTGCGTCTTCGGCGACGCGCGGTTGATCTCGTCGCCCACCACGATGTTGGCGAAGATCGCGCCAGGCTTGAAGTCGAAGTCACGCATCTCCTGGTTGAAGATGCTGACGCCGGTGACGTCGCTGGGCAGCAGGTCGGGCGTGAACTGGATGCGGCGTACCGAGCAGTCGATCGAGCGGGCCAACGCCTTGGCGAGCATGGTCTTTCCGACGCCGGGCACGTCCTCGATGAGCAGGTGGCCTTCGGCGAGAAGCACGACCA
>JBKJZO010000116.1:0-2429 GCA_046715235.1 Mycobacteriales bacterium | reverse complement strand
TTGGCGAGCCGGTCGGCGCCGTGCTTCGTGCGGACGAAGAACAGCGTGCGGCCGGGACGGGCGGCGACCTCAGTTGCGACCGCGACCTTGTCGTCGCCGCGCAGCGTGAAGACGTGGTGCTCCATCGCCTCGACCTTTGACGTGTCGTCACTGACGGCATGCACGGCCGGGTCGGACAGGTAGAGCTTGCACAGCTTGGCGACCCCCCGGTCGAGCGTCGCGGAGAAGAGCATCCGCTGCGCACCGGCCGGCGTGAGGTCGAGTAACTGCGTGACCGCCGGGAGGAAACCGAGATCGGCCATGTAGTCGGCTTCGTCGAGCACCGTGACTTCGATCGCGGACAAGGTGCACGTGCCGCGCTCGAGGTGATCGATCAGCCGTCCGGGCGTGGCGACGACAACATCGACGCCACGACGCAGCTGGTCGACCTGGCGACCCATGGGCGCGCCGCCGTACACAGATGTCACCTTTACGCCGATCGCTTGCGCGAGGGGCGAAAGCGCGTCGGTGACCTGCTTGGCGAGCTCGCGGGTCGGCACGAGTACCAGCGCCCGCGGCTGACCGGCGACGTTGCGTCGATCGCCCGCGGCAAGGCGGGCCAGCATCGGCAGGCCGAACGCGAGCGTCTTGCCGGAGCCCGTCTGCGCGCGGCCGAGGACGTCGCGGCCGGCGAGCGCGTCGGGGATCGTGCGGGTCTGGATGGCGAACGGCGTAGTGATGCCGCGCCTGTTCATCGCCTCGATCAATGGGCCGGTGAGACCGAGCGCTGCAAACGTCGTCGCCTCAGCGGCAGGAAGCGCGGCGGCCGCCGCGAAGGCACGCTCGAGCTCGAGCGCGGACGTGTCGGCAACCTTCGCGGGTCGCGACTGGCGGGACTGCCCGCGGTGCGAGCGTGAGGAAGTGGACGCCGGCCGGGGCCGACGGGTGGGGCTGGGCACAGAGATGCTCCATCGCTGTTCGTAGGCCGCGGGGCGATCTGTGGCGCGAACGACAGCGACGGGATTTCGGTCCCGTGTGCGGCAAGCACGACGTAAATCAGGCGACCACGCGAACCACTCGTTCGCGGGAGGGAGTCAGCCAGAATGCCGACTCGCAGGACACAACGTACCAGAACGATCTTTGCTTCCCGCCGAAATGAAGAATGGGAAGGCTGGGCCGAAGCCCTGCCTTCCCATTCGACGCGCTTCGGAAGTGGTCGTCCCTAGATCGGGCGAACCTGGTCCGCCTGCGGGCCCTTCTGGCCCTGCGTGATCTCGAACTCAACGCGCTGGTTCTCCTCGAGCGACCGGTAACCCTCGGTCGCGATCGACGAGTAGTGCACGAAAACGTCGGCGCCGCCGCCGTCCTGTGCAATGAAGCCGAAGCCCTTTTCCGCGTTGAACCACTTCACGGTGCCTTGTGCCATGTGCTGTCTCCTTGAGTGAACCAAGACGAGGCCGGCATTGTGCTGACCCCGGGCTGTGTGTGCGGTGGTGCCGCCCCCCCACTCCACGACACGGAGCCGAGAATGAAAGAACGCCCGCTGTCACACTTCGCGGGCGTTCGAAAACGTACGAGAACTGCAACTGACAACCACCGGGAACCCTATGGACTGTGTCCGGACTTGTCCAGTAGTCCGTTTTTGAGCCAGGCCACTTGGGCGCCTGCTGCTAGGTCGAATGCAGGCGGAGGGCCGACGCGACGCAGGTGTCGGCGCTGTCCCGATCCACTGCGGTTGAGCAATAGACCCTCGTGACCGGCGAGATCGCGCAATCCGCCCACCAGGCCGAGCGGCTCGGGGCTGATGTAGCCCGTCAGCGAGACCAGCTGGCCACCGATCTCCATGCAGCAAGCGGAGAGCGAGAGCACGCGCGTGCGTTCGGCCAGGCTGTGAATAAAGGTGACAACTCGCGCGGCTTCAACGCCGTTCTCGCGCAGTGACTCGACGTGCGTCATCGCCTGGGTCGCCAGCCGCACCGCGTCACTGGACACGCGGGTGGCCTCGCTCGGTCGAGACCGAAAGTAGCTATCGAGCGACGTGCTTACGACGAGCAACTCGCCTGACGTCGTCAGGTCTCGCTGAGCCCGGTCTCCACCAGGGTCACGAGGGTGTCGAGGGCAGCAGCCTCGTCGGTGCCTTCGGTCGTGATGGTGATCGCGTCACCCGTGCGGCAGTCGAGGCTGATCAACTTGATGACCGACTTGCCGTTGACCGACTTCCCGTTCTTCGACACCTGCACATCGCAGGCAAAGCCTGATGCAGTCATTGTGAAGAGCGCCGCTGGCCGAGCGTGCAGCCCCACCGGGTTGTTCAGAGTAACAGTGGCGGTGGCCATGACCTGCGTCTCCTTAAGTCAAGTCTGGTCTGTTGTCTTGGGTGGTGCATCGACGCGCCCCCACCCCCCTGTGAACCCCACCGCGGGCGCGCCGCCCGTACCTAATAAGTTAGA
>JBKJZO010000115.1:0-4331 GCA_046715235.1 Mycobacteriales bacterium | reverse complement strand
GCGACGACCCGCTCCGGGCCGAGCGCACGGGCTGCCGCGGCCAGCAGGAATGCCGAGTCGGCCCCGCCGGAGAAGGCGACGAGCAGCGAATCGAGGTGCGAGAGCCGGGCAAGCAGCGCGGCGACCGGGTCGACGGCTACGGCCATCACGACTCCGATCCCGTCCAGCCGCGAACGAGCTCGACCGCGCGCTCAGTGTCGAGTTCCGCGAGCCGGCCGTCCTCCGTGACGCGACCGCACAGCTCGCCCCACACTGTCCAGCTGTCTTCGTACGGCTCGCGGCCGGCGAGCACCCACGCGGTGATCGCGGTGCGCGGGAACTGCCCGGCCAGCGCGATCCCTGTCACTTTCGTGCCGAAGCGCGGGTTGTCCTCGGCTTCGGTTAGCAACCGGGCGAGCAGCGCCTGCTCGGCGGCGGTGCGTTCCTGTTCAAGCGCAGGCTCGCACAGCTCGATCGCCCGCGCGATGTCGGCCTCGGCAGGAGCGGCGCCGCGCTCGTCGAGCGCGCGCAGCCCGGGAAGAGCCCGCGGGTAGGCCAGGATGCTCGCCGCCTGCACGACAAGGGCACCCGGGTCCTCTGACTCGAGTTCCTTCACCAGCAGCGGTACGACGCCGTTGTCGTACCGGAAGGCAAGACCGGCCAGCGCCTCGTTGCGGGTGTCGGCGTGCTCGTCCTCGGACCGCGCCCACAGCGCCGTACGCAGTTCCGGGGTGTCGACCGAGGCCAGCGCGGTGCCGAGCCCGAACGTCGCCCAGTCACGCACGTCCTCGTCGTCGTCGCCGCTGAGGGTGATGAGGGTCGCGACGATCGCGTCGTCCGGGTTGTCCTCATCGAAGGTGTTGGGCAGGCCCATCGCGACCTTGAAGCGCACGTCCGAATCGTCATGCGCGGCCAACGGGATCAGCAACCTGGCCGCCCGTTCCCCAGAGTGGTAGCCGAGCGCATGCGCGACGGCCCATACGACGTCGGAATCGGCCTCGCCGGCGAGGATCGCCTCGCAGGCCGCGAGAGCGGTCTCGCGCCAGGGCCCGTCCGCGCGGCCGTTGCTGACCGAGCCGATCAGCAGCCCGGCGACCGCGCGCTCGAGCGGATCGTCGCTGCCGCCAAGCTCGCCCGCGCGGAGCAGTGCGTGGTCGGGCAATGCCGCCGCCTGCGCAAGCAGCGGCCAGATCGGGTCGAGATCACCCTCGTCGGCAAGCTCGCGGTAGGCGTCGACCGCTCGCGCGATGAGGTCGTCGACCAGCGCCTCGTCGGACTCGTGCGCGCTCTCGGCCCCATCGGGCAGGTCGGACATCTCGCGATCGTCCCACGGGCCTCCGCGGCAATCACATACGCCGTGACGCCAACGTTGCGGATCGTGCCGTAGCCGGCGTCAGAAGCCGATCCCGCCGGAGCCGAGCCCGCGGTCGTCCTGCTTCAGGGCGGTGTCGACCGTGAGCGCCGACGCGACGACGAGCGAGCGCAGCGGCTCGGGCAGCTGGTGGTGGATCTGCACGACGTAGTTGTCCGCAGTCGTGAACATCGTCTTCGCGAGCCCTTCCCACGTCTTGGTGATGCGGGCGACCTCCTGGCCGGCGGCGTCGGTGATATTGAAGTTCCACGCGCGCCAGTTCTCGGCGTTGATCCCGCCGATCTGCTGGCCGTCGACCTCGAACGCGAAGCGGATCTTGCCGATCATGTTCTCCTGCCGGATCTTGCCGATCTCGCGGCCGTCCGACGTACTCACGATGACTGTGCTCTTCATGATCTTCGCCGGCCGGGTCAGCTGCATCAGCACCGCGCCCTGCATGTCGCGGACCTCGAACCGGGTCGTCAGGAACTGGTCGACGCTGCTGACGAAACGCAGCGCCTTGCGCAACGTGCTCTGGCCCACCTGCACGACCCAGCCGAGTTGCTGTCCCTGCTGGTCGTAGACCGCGAACTCCTGCGTCAGCTCGATGAGCTTCGCCTTCTGGTTGACCACGAGAACCGGCTCGCTCATCAAATGCCCGCTGCCGCCGTGCACCGGCTGTACGCCGGCCTGCTGCGACACCTGCCGCTGCACCTTTTCCGGCGAGGTCGTCGACACCGGCCGCGGCGCCTCGATCGGGTCGACGCCCTGCTGACCCTGCGTCGCTACGTGCTCGGTCCACTTCGAGCCGTCCCAGTAGCGCTGCTCGTACTTGCGCGTCGGGTCGGGGTGCCAGCCTGCGGGGACCTCTGGTGTATTCGCCATGCGCGGCAGCTTACGGCGACGACGCCTTGATCGGCGCGTTGCCCGGCGCGGTTCCGGCAGTCAAGTCGTCCGGCACTTCTGGCAGGACCGTGTCGAAGTAGGACTTGGCCGCCGCCGTCGTACCCACGTCCACACCGGCAGCCTCGGAGAGGTACCAGCGGTGCTCGAGGATCTCGTGGAACACCTCGGCCGGCTGCAGCCGCTCGCGCAGGTCCTTGGGGATCGCAGCGAGGATCGGGTCGTAGACCTCCGCAAGCCAGCGGTTGGCGACAACCGCCTCCGGCAGCGGGCGGCTCTCCTTCTGCTCGAGGTAGCCGCGGAAACTCGCGATGTCGTTGAGCAGCCGCCGGGCCTGGTTCTCCTCGACGTCGAGGCCGGTGCGCATGTAGAGCCGGCGACGATGGTGGCCCGGCTCGGCGACGCGGGTCTTGAGCCGGAGCATGTTGCCCTCCGGCGTCTCGACGATCTCCACTTCGTCGACGTCGAACCCGAGCTCGTTGAGCCGTTGCAACCGTTCGGCGATGCGGTATCGCTGCTCGTGCGGCTGCAGGTACTCCTCGCGCGTCAGCTCGTCCCAGAGCGCGGCGTACCGGCGGGGGATCTCGTCGGCGATGTCGATGACGTCGAGATCGCCGGCGAGGAGTTTGCCCGCCTGCAGGTCGAGCAGCTCGCCGCCGACGTTGTCGCGGGCCAGCGCGACGTCGTACTCGCGCTGCCCTTTCGACAACGCGATGTGCATCTCACCGGTCTCGGCGTCGACGAGGTACGCCGACAGTGCGCCCGCGTCGAGCCGGAACAACGTGTTGGACAGCGAGCAGTCACCCCAGAAGAAGCCCACCAGATGAAGGCGCGCGAGCAGCTCGACCTGGGCGTCGATCAGCCGGTCGGCGGGCTCGGCACCCCGAGGGTTCGCGAAGAGCGCTCGGTAGGAGACCGAGTAGTCGAGGTACTTCGTGACGAGGATCGCGTCGAGCTCGTCAGCCCGGTCTACGACGACGCCGACTACATCGACCACCGGTATCTGCTCCTCGTCGAGTTGGCGAAGCAACCGGAACTCGCGCCGGGCCAGCTCCGGGTTGATCTCCTTGAGCGCGTAGACGGTGCCGCCGGCTTCGACGAACCGGACGACGTGCCGCGAGATGCCGCGCTGCCGTACGTCTACGATGCGCGGGTCGTCCCACTCCTCGAGCGGCAGCTGCCAGGGGAGGTCGAGGAGGACGCTCGCCGCCTCGGCCGGCGGCGTGAACACGAAGCGCATGGTCTCGATGCTTCCCCCCGCCGCACCAAATGACCAATGACCGTAGGCAGCGACGCTCACGCAGGCCACGGAGTTCACGGCGATCGGCCAATTTGGGCATGCTGGGGCGAGGATTTCCGGGCCGGCGATCGGGGCGAGCAATGGCACTCGACTTCAAGGTAGTCGTGGATTGTCAGGACCCGCACACACTCGCGGTGTTCTGGGCGCAGGCGATGGGCTATGTCGTCGAGGACAACAGCCCGCTGATCGAGCGACTGCTCGGCGCCGACGCCGTACCAGAGCAGGCGACTGTGACGGTCGGCGGTCGGCGCGCGTGGGCGACGCTCGCCGCCGTACGCCATCCCGATGACCCGTACGACGAGCTGAGCGGCGGCGGGCACGGGCGGCGGATCCTGTTCCAGCAGGTGCCGGAGAAGAAGAGCGGGAAGAACCGCGTGCACCTCGACCTGAACGTCGGCACCGACCAGTTGGAGCCCGAGGCCGAGCGGCTCGAGTCACTCGGCGCGAGTGTCCTCGCGCGGGTTCAGGAGCAGGGCGGGACCTGGATCACCCTCGCCGACCCAGAGGGCAACGAGTTCGACATCACCTGACATGGCGAAGGGCGGCCCCACCTAAGCGGGACCGCCCTGTCGTCGTGCTTCGTCGTACCGAGCGTTGGTGCAGGGGCTGGACTTAGAAGTCCATGCCGCCCATGCCGCCGTCGCCGCCGCCCATGCCGCCAGCCGGGGCTCTCTCCGGCTTGTCGGCGATGACCGCTTCGGTGGTGAGGAACAGGCCGGCGATCGAGGCTGCGTTCTGCAGCGCCGAGCGCGTGACCTTGGCCGGGTCGATGATGCCCGCGGCGATCATGTCGACGTA
>JBKJZO010000114.1:0-12362 GCA_046715235.1 Mycobacteriales bacterium | reverse complement strand
GTACTGGGGCCGCAGCGCGGGGGCCGACGACTACCTCACCAAGGACTTCGAGGCCCCGCAGCTGACGGCTGCGATCGAGGGTGTGCTCAAGGCAGCCGACGACGCCCGCGGGGGTCGCCCCGCGCTCAAGGCCGACGTCGTCGATCTCGACGACGACGACGTGTTGACCAAGATCACCGAGTTGCTCGACCGCAAGCTGTTCGAGACCTCCGTCGCGGCTGCCGTCACCGAGCTGGCGGCGACGACGCAGCGCTTCGAGGAGACCGTCGCCGGGCTGCTCGACGTGGTGAGCCGTTTCGTCGACTACCACCTGGCCTCCGTACTTCTCGTGCAGGAGCGGGTGGCCTACATCCGGGTCAAGGAGAGCGCGTCACTCGAGCACTACCGGCAGTTCCTCGAGGACGCCGCCGAGGTCGTCGCGCAGTCCTCAGGGCAGGCGTACGACGTCTCGCAGCTCGACGCGCGCGTTGCCGACCCCGACGGGCTGCTCGACGAGGACGAGGAAGGCGAGCTCGGCACGTTCCTGTCGATGCCGCTGCGCGGTCACGGCGGCCGCGTCGTCGGCGTACTCGCGCTGTCGTCGTCGCAGAAGCAGGCGTTCAGCGAGACGGCGTTCTCGACCCTGAAGTTGCTTGAGGCGCCGGCGGCGATCGTTATCGACAACGCACGGCACTCGGTGTCGTCAGCCTGAGCGAGATGCCGCTCAGCGCGCTCTCGTTCCGCGAGGCGGCGAGCAGGTTTGCAACCGGCGTGACCGTGGTGACGACGCGGGTCGGCGAGACCGACCACGCCATGACGGCCAACTCGTTCACGTCCGTCTCACTCGATCCGCTGCTGCTGCTGGTCAGCGTCGACAAGGCCGCGCGTTTCCACCGCGCCGTGCTCGACGCGGGCATCTTCGGGGTGAGCGTGCTCTCCGACGGGCAGGCTGAGATCTCCCGGTGGTTCGCGCGCCGAGGACGACCGCTGGACGCGCGGTCAGCCGGATTCGGGCACCGCTCGGGCACGACCGGCGTCGTCTTGTTCGACGGTTCGTTGGCGACCTTCGAATGCCGCGTGTCGGCGACGCAGGACGCGGGCGATCACACAATCGTGATCGGTGAGGTGGTCACGTTCGACGTCTCGCCCGGCGACGCGAAGCCGCTGGTCTTCTACCGCGGCAGGTACCGCACCCTCACCTGACCGAGCAGTCCGCCAAAATGACCACCAGTGGGTCAGAGGCAGCCGGCGCGCCGACCGACCGCCTGAAGACCGGCGATGTCGCCGGCTCCCCAGACGGCAGCCGGCAGGCTCGCCGCCGGATGCATCATCGACAGGTGCTCGTTGACGTGATCGAGCCCGACGACGTGGCCCAGCTCGTGCATCAGTACGAGCCCGTGCGGCGACCCTTTGCCGAATCCGGATTCTGTGGCGCGCAGGTACGACGCGTTGATGACGAGCGCGCCGCTCATGATCTGGCCTCGACGGCTGGTGAACCCGCCGACTCCGGCAGCGAACGGACTCAAGAGCCCCTTCGACTCCGTCGGAGTCGCCCACGCGATCACAACCGTCCCGCGAGGTCCTTTGTACGACGGCGTCGGTACGACCGAGCTCGCGCCGCCGTACCGGAACGTCAGGCCGCTGACCATGCTCACGCGCCGGAGTGACTCCCGCAGGTCGGCCATGCCGTAGGCGGGCATCCGCCGTGGATTGACGTAGTAGACGATCGGGGCGCACGGGTTCCACCGAACGGGGCGTGCCCTAGTTCCATTCAGCGGTGCCCAGGCGTGCACACTGCCGCGGCCGGTCGTGGTGACCAGCGTCTTGGCGTCGCCGCTGCCAGCGGCGTGCGATGCGTCGGCGGCGGCCACCGCCCGGTAGGTGTAAGTGCCGCGCGAGCTCAGCCGGGTGACCTGCACCTGGGCTTTGCTGCCCCGGCCGAGCTTCGTGCGCGCAATCGTCTTCCACGCGCCGTTGCCCAGCCGCTGTTGGACGCTGATGGCCCGGCCCGGCCGGCTGCCCTTCACCTCGACCGTGACGGTGACCACGCCCCCTGGCGGGACCGCGACCGGCGATGTAGTCGCCGTGACGCCGTACGCGACGGTCACGGGAATGGGCGCGGACTCGCTCGCGGCGAGGTCCGTCGCGCTATAGAAGCCCGAGCCGTCGTACACCGCCTTGTAGGTCGAGTTCAGCGCCGGCTCGTCCTCGACCTGCATCACACCCTGGGCGTCAGTTGATCGCTTCACGACCTCCGTGAAGTCGGCTTCGCTGGCGGCCTGTCGCAAGATCCGAATAGAGGCGTAGGGCACCGGCGTTCCGTCGGCAGTCGTCAGCGTGCCTGTGAGCGTCACCTCGCCGCCCGCTGGTACCGGGTGCGGCGTCGCGGTGAGCGTGAGTGCGGTCGGGGCCGGTGGGATGGCGGTCACCGGGAGCGTCGCGGTGTTGTTGGCCGGATTGATGTCTGTGCCCGTGAGCACAGCGGTCGCGGTGATCGTGCCGGTGCTCACGAGCTGCACCCGGGCGTTGATCGAGACCCTGCCCTGCCCGGAGAGGCCCGCCGGGTAGCTGCAGGTCGCGGTGGCCAGGTCGCAGGTGCCCGAGAAGCTGGTCAGCGACACCAACGTGCTGCCGCCCAGCGCCAGGGTCATTGCCGCCGGACCGCTGCGGTTGGCGTAGGCCGGGTCCTCGTTCTTCATGTACGCCGTGAAGGACGCCTCGTCGCCCACAGTGCCCGAGAGCTCCGTCGGGTTGAAAGCCGCCGACAGGTCGTCGGTTGCCGCGGCGACGGCCACTCCGGCAGCGGGCCCGATGAGCGTGACCGTCGCAACCAGCGCGGCCGTCACAGCGGTGCGAAAACGCGCTGCTGACCCGCGCGGAAACAACATGACACCCCCCAAAGATGTACCGGCCGAGGGTACCCGACGCGCCGGGGCGTCGTACGCCGGTCGTCCACACCCCGCACCCTGGCCGCGCGGTTCGACGAAAACGCCCACTTCGCCGGGCGGTTACGTCGAGGGCGATCTTCACCGGGATGAAACCCGCGGGACACGCAACGGCGTCGGCGGCGTGCAAGGATTATGGGAACGGTTCCAATTCGCCGACGGGAAGGAGCGGGCCGATGCCCTTCACCAAGATCGTCGCGACCCTGGGCCCCGCGTGCAACGACGAGCCCAAGCTGCGGGAGCTGCTCGCGGCCGGCGTTGACGTCGTACGCATTAACTGCTCGCACGGGGTGCTCGAGGACCACGCGGCCGAGGTTGCGCTGGTGCGCAGCGTCGCTGAGCAAATAGGGCGGCACGTAGCGGTTCTGGCCGACCTCCAGGGCCCGAAGATGCGCGTCGGCGAGTTGCCGCAGGGCGGTGTGCTCCTGCACCACGATCAGCGCATCCGCATTCGTTCGGGTACGGCGACGTGTGCCGACGACTGCATCCCGTGCGTCTACGAGCACCTCGCCGATGATGTCCGGCCAGGCGATCGCATTCAGTTCGCCGACGGAACCATCGAAGCGCGGGTCATCGACGTGACCGGCGACGAGGTGACCGCTGTCGTCGAGCGGCCGGGAGTGCTCGAAGCGCGCAAAGGCATCAACCTGCCCGGCGTGGCGGTGACCGCGCAGAGCCCCACGCCCAAGGACCTGCACGACCTGGAGGCGATGGTCGCTGCGGGTGTCGACTACGTCGCGCTGTCGTTCGTACAGAAGGCAGCCGACGTGCTGCGGCTGCGCGCGGCCATCGACGCCCTGGGTGCCAACACCCTGATCGTCGCCAAGCTCGAGCGGCCGGAGGCGAGCGAGCACCTCGACGAAATCCTCGACGCCGTCGACGCCATCATGGTCGCGCGCGGTGACCTCGGCGTTGAGGCCGGCCCAGAGCAGGTGCCGATCTTGCAGAAGCGGTTCATCGCGGCCGCCAATGCGCACGCGATCCCCGTCATCACGGCCACCGAGATGCTCGAGAGCATGATCGTCGAGACGCGGCCTACGCGCGCCGAGGCGAGCGACATCGCCAACGCGGTCTTCGACGGCACCGACGCCGTCATGCTCTCGGCCGAGACAGCCGTGGGCGCCCACCCGATCGAGGCGGTCCGCTACATGCGGCGCATCTGCGACACCGCCGAGTCGGCGCCCTGGGCATCTCGCGGGCGGCCATTGCCGCACGGGCCCATCAGTGCCGCCCGGGCCGTCGCCCGAGCCGTCTGCCAGGCGGTCATCGACCTCAATGCCGTCGCGGTCGTCGTACACACGACGACCGGAGCGTCGAGTCGCCTCGTGTCGGCGTTCCGTCCGGGCGTGCCGATCCTCGCGCTGTCGCCGTCGGAGCAGACGGTGCGGTTGACGGCGTTGCACCACGGCGTCCAGGCCGCGTTCGTCGAGTCGGCCGACGACTCGCTCGCGCTGATGGCGCAGGCCAACCAGTTCGCGCTGTCGACCGGCGTGGCGAAGGACGGCGACACGGTCATCGTCGTCGCCGGCGCACCGGGTCAGATCGGCGGCACCAACCGCATGCTCGTGCACCACGTCGACTCGGCGCTCCCGCCCGTCAACGCCTAGCCCGCCGCACCCCGGCGGGGACCGGCGAGGGGGGTGGTGAGCGCGGCGCGCTAGTTGAGGCGGGAGCGGACCAACTTGGCGTCGGCGACTGCTCGTGCGGCGGCCGCCTCGTCAGCGAGCTCGATCGCGTCGGCGTACTCCTCGAGGTCGGCGGCGGCGCCGACGAAGTCGCCGAGCCGCGCTCGCATCTCGCCGCGCTCGCGGCGCAGTTGCACCTGGTGCGCGGGCAGCAACAGGGCGAGGTCCGTCGCCCACAGCCGGGTTCGTACGTCGGCGGTGCGCGCCGCGTGCCCGCGGATGTTGTTGAGCACGCGAGCCACGATCTCCACCGGTCCCCACGGGGCCAGATCGCGCGACGAGATCGGAGCGCCGCCCGCGTCGGCCACCCGAGCGCCCAGCTCGCTCATCGTCGTGAGTCGCCCCCCCACGAACGGATCGAGCAGGGTCGGGTTGATCGTGTCCCCCACGCCGACGACGAAATGCCCGGGCAGCCCGATCCCGTACGCCGGGATCCCGGCCCGCCGCGCGACCTCCAGGTAGACGATCGAAAGCAGGATCGGCAGCCCTCGACGCCGGCGCAGCACCTCGTGCAACAGCGAGGCGCGCAGGTCGCCGTAGTCGCCGCCGTACCCGCGAAAACCCGCCCTGTCGCCGAGTGCCGCTCTCAAAGCAGAAGCCTGGTCGTACGCCGACGCCTCGGCCACAAGCGCGTCTGAGAGTGCCGCTGCCAGGGCATCGAGTTCACCCAAAGCGGCTTCGACGTCAAGATCAGGGTGCAGCTCGGCGCCGATCATGAGGCACGCGAGCGCGAGATCAGGCTCGTCGGAACGCATGGTCGCTGCGAATCTCAAGCGCGAGGCGACACTCACCGGCGCGGGACCGGCGGCGGCACCCGCTTGCCCGCAACGACCGCGGCCCGCGGGACGACGACTTCCTCGCCCGATCTCGTGCGGATCGTGAGCATGACGTCTGTCCACGCGACAAGCTCGCCGATCACGTCGCCGTACCCCTCACGGCCGTCTGTGAGCGTGCGGCGCACCATCACCCGCTGGCCGATGTCGGACTCGGAAATCGCGATGCTGTAGATGGCGGGCACGCCGACTTTCCCTGTGATGTGATCCTCCGGCCGTCGCCTGCGATACTAGGCCGACAGCCCGTGGCGCTTTGGTGTTCTAGGAGGACCTGACGTGACCTACGTCATCGCCGAGCCTTGTGTCGATGTCAAGGACAAGGCATGTATCGAAGAGTGCCCTGTCGACTGCATCTACGAAGGCAACAGGTCGCTCTACATCCAGCCGGACGAGTGCGTCGACTGCGGGGCCTGCGAACCCGTGTGCCCGGTCGAAGCGATCTTCTACGAAGACGACGTCCCCGGTGCCTGGAAGGAATACACGAAGGCCAACAAGGACTTCTTCAACGAGCTCGGCTCACCGGGCGGGTTCTCGAAGATTGGCCCGACGGGCACTGATGTGCCGTTCATCGCGAATCTCCCGGTGGAGTAGGGCTTCTCCGTCCTGCTCTGTGCCCTCGGCACAATCGGCGGCCGCCACTAGGCGAGCCGCCGATTCGCGTTTGTCCCGAAACGGATTGGAGCACTCCATGTCCAGAGCACTCCGCATGTTCACGGCAACCGCGGCGGCCGCCGGCGCCGTCATCGCAGTCACCCTCGGATCGATCGGGCCGTCGTACGCGACGGGGCCCATCCCGCCGGAGACCAACAACGGGTCGAAGCCCGCGGCCTTCCGCAACGGCGTGTGGTACCTGCGCACCTACGTGGCGCCCGTCAGCATCACCACCTTCGGATTCGGCCGCGCCGGCGACCTCCCCGTGATGGGCGACTGGAACGGCGACGGCAGCAAGACCGTGGGCGTCGTACGCGGGCGCCTCTGGTACCTGCGCAACAGCAACAGCAAGGGACCGTCCAACGTCGTGTTCTCGTTCGGGCGCATCGGCGACGTGCCGGTCGTCGGTGACTGGGACGGCGACGGCGACGACACCCCGGGTGTCGTGCGGTGCGTCGACCGGGCGTGCACGTCGCGGCAGTGGTTCGTGCGCAACTCGTTGAGCGCCGGCGCCACCACCATGACGACCTTCGGCGGAGCCGGTACGCCGATAGTCGCCGACTGGGACAACCTCGGTGGCGACACTCCCGGCCTGGTCGACCGCAACTCGGTGTGGACCTACACCAACGCGTTCGACTCCACGGTAGAGGGACGATTCAGGTTCGGTACGCGCGGCGACAAGCCGGTCGTCGGTAGCTGGAACACCGACAGTCAGACCGGCCCCGGTCTCGTTCGCAACGCGAGCTGGCTGATGGGGCGCGCGCTCGCCGCTGGCGGTGCGTCGTGGTCCTTCCACTTCGGGCGGCCGACCGATCAGTTCTTGACCTGGGAGTAGGGGCGTCCCTGCCGTCGTCGTACCGAGTCGTCGTACCGAGCTGGAGTTCAGTTGATGAGCCGTGCCGTCCGTGCACTCGTCACAGCAGGTGTGGCGTTGGGCGTCACGGCCATCGTTCCCATGGAGTCGGCGCGCGGCGTACCGGTGTCGATGCGAGCTCAAGCCGCGCCGCTGCCACCCAAGCCGGCCATCTACCGGGGCGGCCTCTGGCTGCTGCGTGATTCGATGACGACGGGCGGCGCCACCGCGTCCTTCGTCTTCGGTCGCGCGACCGACTTCCCGGTGATGGGCGACTGGGACGGCGATGGCGTCAAGACCGCCGGGATCGTCCGCGGCCGCACGTGGTACCTGCGCAACACCAACTCCGCGGGCGCTGCCGACATCACGTTCACCTACGGCGATGCCGGCGACTTCCCCGTCGTCGGTGACTGGGACGGCGATGGCGACGACACCCCGGGTGTGGTGCGCTGCGTCGACGCCAACTGCGCCGTGCCGATCTGGCTGCTCCGCAACACCGCAAGTCGCGGCAGCACGAACAAGGTCGTGCGCTTCGGTATCGACGGCTTCCCGGTCGTCGCCGACTGGGACAACGACGGTGACGACGCACTCGGCGTTGTCGACGAGTTCCGGGTGTGGGGTTACAGCAAGCAGTTCGGCGCCAAGCCGGATTCGATCTTCGCCTTCGGCGCTGCCACCGATCAGCCGGTCGTCGGCAACTGGGGCACCGGCGGCACGGTCGCGCCGGGCGTCGTACGCAGTGGTCAGTGGTTCTTGCGGCCAGCCCTCAGGAGCGGGCCGGCGACCGCCTCGTTCCGCTTCGGCCGTGCGGGCGACCACTTCCTCGTCTGGCATTAGCCGGAACTCCTCGCGTCACCTGCCAGAATGGCGCGGATGAACCAGCTGCCCGACTTCCCGTGGGATCGTCTCGCGCCGTTCGCCGACATCGCCCGCGCCCACCCCGACGGCATCATCGACCTGTCTGTCGGCACTCCGGTCGACCCGACGCCCGACGTCGTACGCCGAGCGCTCGCCGAAGCGTCCGACGCGCATGGCTATCCCGTCACGATCGGCACCGAGCGGCTCCGGCACGCGGTGGCCGGTTGGCTGCACCGGCGGGTCGGCGTCACGGTCGACCCGATCACCGAAGTCTTGCCGACCATCGGCAGCAAGGAGCTGGTGTCCCTGCTCCCGACGCTGCTCGGCAGCTTCGGCAAGGTGCTCTTCCCCGACCTCTCCTACCCGACGTACGACGTCGGTGCGCGGATGGCCGGATGCGAGCCGGTGCCGGTGCCGACGACCGACGGTTTGCTCGACCTGGCCGAGCTGGCGCGGGTCGGCGAAGGCGCGACGCTGCTGTGGATCAACTACCCGGCCAACCCGCACGGCCGGATCGCGACGCCCGACCACATCGCTGACGTCATCGAGTGGGGCCGTGCCAACAACGTCCTCGTCGCGAGCGATGAGTGCTACCTCGAGTTCGCCTACACCGCACCGGCCACGTCGGCTCTCGCCCACGGGGCAGAGGGCGTTCTGACCGTCCACTCGCTGTCGAAGCGGTCCAACATGGCCGGCTACCGCGCGGGTTTCGTCGCCGGCGACGCCGCCGTCGTACGCCGGCTGCTCGAGATCCGTAGGCACGCCGGCCTGATCGTGCCCGGGCCTGTGCAGGCGGCGATGGCGGCGGCGCTGGACGACGACACGCACGTCGAGGTTCAGTGGCGCCTCTACGGCGAGCGGCGGGCGCTGATGCAGCAGGCGTTGGAGCACGCCGGCTGGCGGATCGAGCACTCGCAGGGCGGCCTCTACCTGTGGGTCACCCATCCCTTGCACGACTGCTGGGTCGCGGTCGAACGCCTTGCCAAGGCCGGGGTGCTGGTCGCGCCGGGCGAGTTCTACGGCGCCGCCGGGCAGCGGCACATTCGCATCGCCATGACCGCGCCGACCGAGCGCATCCGCGCCGCCGCACATCGAGTGGAGAGCCTCACGTGAGCCTGCCCGACCGCATCAACGAACTCTGGGAACGCCGAGCCGAGCTCGACGACACCGACGCGAGCGCCGACGCGCGCAAGGTCGTCACCGAGGCCATCGACTCCCTCGACGCCGGCGAGGCGCGGGTCGCCGAGGTCGCCGCTGACGGCAGCGTCGTCGTACACGAGTGGGCGAAGCTGGCGATTCTCCTTTCATTCAAGGTGATTCCGATGCAGGACATCACCGTCGGGCCCTACCAGTACCGCGACCGATTGCCGCTGCGCAAGGTCAGCGAAGGCGTGCGGGTGCTGCCCGGCGCGGTCGCGCGCTGGGGTTCCTATCTCGCACCCGGCGTCATCCAGATGCCGTCGTTCGTCAACATCGGCGGATACGTCGACAGCGGCACGATGATCGACACCTGGGCCACGGTCGGGTCATGTGCGCAGATCGGCAAGCGCGTGCATCTATCTGGCGGCGTCGGCATCGGCGGCGTGCTCGAGCCGCCGCAGGCCGCGCCCGTCATCGTCGAGGACGACGCGTTCATCGGCTCGCGTTGCATGGTGGTCGAGGGCGCGCGGGTACGCCGCGGCGCCAAGATCGGGGCGGGCGCGATCCTGACTTCGTCGACCCGGGTCTTCGACGCGGAGTCGGGCGACGAGCTGACCCGTGGCGAGGCGCCGGAGCGCACGGTGTGTGTGGGTTCGACGCGGGTGAAGTCTTTTGCTGGCGGGGATTTCGGCATGCCGGTGCTGCTGGTGCTGCGGCGTCTCGGCGAAGACGCGGTCCACGACAAGCTCGCCCTCAACGACATCCTGCGCGAGCACGGCGTGGCGCCGTGACGAAACTTGATCTGCGCGGGCCGGTCATCGAACTGGTGCACCAACTCGTCGACATCGAGTCGGTGTCCGGCAACGAAGGTCTCATCACCGAAGCGATCGAAGCCGCACTCGCGGATGTCGCGCATGTCTCGATGTACCGCGACGGCAACGCACTCGTCGCGCGTACCAACCTCGATCGCGACAAGCGCGTGTTGCTCGCCGGTCACACCGACACCGTGCCGCTGGCCGGCAACCTGCCGGCGCGCCGTGTCGGCGAGCGACTCTACGGCTGCGGCACGACCGACATGAAGGGTGGGCTCGCCGTACTGCTCGCTGTCTGCGCGACGGTGGCAGAGCCGCGTTACGACGTCACGTACGTGACCTACGACTGCGAAGAGGTCGAGGCCGCGCGCAACGGCCTCAAGCGGCTCGTCGACAACCACGCCGACTGGCTGGCGACCGACCTCGCGATCCTGATGGAGCCGACCAGCGCGCAGATCGAGGCGGGCTGTCAGGGCACGCTGCGCGTCGACGTGACGATCCCCGGGATGCGTGCGCACAGCGCCCGCTCGTGGATGGGCGTCAACGCGATCCACGACGCCGCCACGGTGCTTGCGACGCTGGCGTCGTACGACGCCCGCAGGGTTGTGATCGACGGTTGCGAGTACCGGGAGGGCCTGTCGGCCGTGGGCATTCGCGGGGGAGTGGCCGGAAACGTCATCCCCGACGAATGCACGATCGAGATCAACTTCCGCTTCGCGCCCGACCGGTCCGAAGACGACGCGCTCGCGCATGTTCAGCAGGTGCTCGCGCCGCATCACGTCGAGCTGACCGACATCGCGTCCGGCGCCCTGCCCGGCCTGCATCTCGAGGCGGCGAGGGACTTCATCGCGGCCGTCGGCAGTGAGCCGGTGGCCAAGCTCGGCTGGACCGACGTCGCCCGCTTCAGCGCGCTCGGCGTACCGGCGCTGAACTTCGGCCCCGGCGATCCGAGCCTCGCGCACACCGCCGACGAGTACGTCGAGCTGTCGCAGGTGGAGCGCGCGTACGAAGTCATGCGCGCCTACCTCACGGGCACTTAGACCACTGGCGCCCCAGGGCGAACCCGCTGCGCGAGTTGGGGATAGTCCAGGACGAAGCCGCCGGCGTCGAGGCTCAGCTCACCGACGAAGCTCCGATGCGCGGTGACGAAGCGTACGAGTGAGGTGCCGTCGGGTTGGGTGCGCATGTGCTCGTACCGCTGCAGGGAAGGGTGAACGCCGAGGTCCGGCGCGGACACCCATGCCATCAGGAAATCGACCGCACCCTTGTCGCGGTGCAGGTGGTGCCGGCGTACGGGCATGACGTTGGTCAACGGGCAAAGGCCCAGGTCGCAATCCAGAGCACCTTCCACTGCGCTCATGTCACCACCGGCGGCCGGCAGATCGACCGCACCGTTGTGGTCGACCACGCAGGTCCAGTTGCCCGCTCCGTCATGGCGCAGGTCGAGGCGCCGCTGCCAACCTCGCCCGGAGGCCACGACCTCGAGGCTCTCCGTGACCCATCGGGCGCCGGTGCGCACGGTGTAGTCGAGCCGGTATGGCAGTGGCTCCACGCCGATCTGCGTTCCGGTCGCATGAAGGCGGTCGCCGTCTACGTCGACGCGGCTCACTTCCGCGCGCCACGATCCGACTCCCGCCCAGATGAACATCTCGGACTCGGTCACGACGCCATCCTGCCCTCGCTCAGCGAAAGGGTGCGGAACGCTCCGCTTTCGCGGAGCGTCCGGCACCCCTCGCTCAGCGAAAGGGTGCGGAACGCTCCGCTTTCGCGGAGCGTCCGGCACCCAATCCGCGAGGCAGGATCTGCGGGGACGTGCGGACCGCGGTTAGGGTTCCGGCTATGACAGAGGCGCAAGATCGCGAGCGGGTTGAGCAGCAGTCAGCGGAAGACCTGGAAGAGGCTCAGGAGGCTGCTTCGAGCTCCCGGCCCGGGCGGCCGAAGCGGCGCTACTCGCTGACGGCGCGCCGCGCTCAGCTGCCCTCCGGTACGACGACCGACCAGCGGCTGCTCGACACGCGCGGCCCGTCCGACTGGGTGCACACCGACACGTGGCGGGTGCTGCGCATCCAATCGGAGTTCGTCGAGGGCTTCGGTTTGCTCGCCGAACTCCCCGCCGCCGTCACCGTCTTCGGCTCCGCGCGTACCCGAGCAGGACACCCTGACTACATCGCCGGCCAGCGGCTCGGTGGTGAGCTGGCGAAGGCGGGTTTTGCGGTCATCACCGGTGGCGGCCCGGGTCTGATGGAGGCCGTCAACCGCGGCGCGAGCGAAGCGGGGGGCGTCAGCGTGGGCCTCGGCATCGAGCTGCCGTTCGAGCAGTCGCTCAATGAGTGGGTCGACGTCGGCATCGAGTTTCGCTACTTCTTCGCCCGCAAGACCATGTTCGTGAAGTACGCACAGGCTTTCGTCATCATGCCGGGCGGTTTTGGCACCCTCGACGAGCTGTTCGAGGCACTCACGCTCGTGCAGACGCGCAAGGTCACGCAGTTCCCGGTGATCCTCTACAACTCGGCGTACTGGACCGGGCTGTTCGACTGGATCCGTGGCCCGATGCTCGAAACCGAACGCATCTCCGCGCACGACCTCGACCTCGTGCAGATCACCGA
>JBKJZO010000113.1:0-8462 GCA_046715235.1 Mycobacteriales bacterium | reverse complement strand
AATGGAACGAATGCGCTCGACATTCGAGCGACACAAACCAAGATCACGTAAGTGCGACTACCTCAACCACCTACCGGCGGTGCCCTGTCGGTTCCCGATTGGCGGGTTGCTCGGTGATACTGGACCGGCCGTTCGACGCGTCGAACGCCACCGCCGACCCAGCTGAGGAGACGTCCCGCTATGCCGATCGCCACCCCCGAGGTCTATGAAGACATGATCGCGCGCGCCAAGGCGGGCCAGTTCGCCTACCCGGCGATCAACGTCACGTCGAGTTCGACGCTCAACGCGGCGCTCAAGGGATTCGCGGACGCCGAATCCGACGGCATCGTGCAGGTCTCTACCGGTGGTGGCGAGTTCCTGTCAGGAAGTGCCGTCAAGGACATGGCTCTGGGCGCGCAGGCATTGGCCGAGTTTGCCCACGTCGTCGCCGAGCGCTACAGCGTCAACATCGCGCTGCACACCGACCACTGCCCTGCCGACAAGCTCGACGTGTTCATGCGACCGCTGATGCGGGTCAGCGCCGAGCGCGTGAGCCGAGGAGGCAACCCGCTCTTCCAGAGCCACATGTTCGACGGCTCCGCGATCGACCTCGAGGAAAACCTCAAGATCTCCAGCGAGCTTCTCGACGAGTGCCGGGCGGCGCACATCATCCTGGAGATCGAGGCAGGCGTCGTCGGCGGCGAGGAGGACGGCGTCGCCAACGAGATCAACGAGAAGCTCTACACGACTAAGGAGGACATGCTGCGCGTAGCCGAGATGCTCGGCACCGGCGAACGCGGCACCTACCTGCTGGCGGCGACCTTCGGCAATGTGCACGGGGTCTACAAGCCCGGCGACGTCAAGCTCACGCCGTCGATTCTCAAGGACGGTCAGGACGCGGTGGCCGAGAAGGTCGGCGGCGACAAGCCGTTCAATCTCGTGTTCCATGGCGGCAGCGGCTCGCTGCTGGAGGAGATCCGCGAAACGCTTGACTACGGCGTCGTGAAGATGAACGTCGACACCGACACGCAGTACGCCTTCACCCGGCCGGTCGCCGGCCATCTGTTCACCAACTACGACGGTGTGCTGAAGGTCGACGGCGAGGTCGGCAACAAGAAGGCCTACGACCCCCGCGCCTGGGGCAAGGTGGCCGAGGCGTCGATGGCGGCTCGTGTCGTCGTGGCCTGCCAGGACCTGCGCTCCGAGGGCAAGAAGATCGCGAAGTAGCTGGTCTCACTACCGGCCGAGGACTTGCTCAGGGCAGCGCCAGCGCCGTGATGGGTGGCAGATCGGTGGCCAGCGATTTCCAATGGCCACCGCTGTCGTCACTGAGATAGACCGTGCCGTCGCCGGTGCCGACGACGACGACCTCGTCCCACGCGGCCAGGCAGTGTGTGTCGATGTTGCCGGTGAACCAGTCGGGCAGACCGGCTTCGCACGGCGTGAGCCGCTCACCGTCGAGGGGCATCCGGTAGAGCGCCGACTGCTCGCCGCCGGGACCCTGCGACGCGGAGACCAACACGGTGTCACCGGCGATCGCGACCGCTCGGCAGTAGGGATGCGGCAGCCCCGAGGTCACCAACTCCCACGTCTCACCGTCGTCGGTGCTGATCCCTAGGCCGTGACCGCAGCCCGCGACGACGGTCTTCGCGTAGTCGGGAACGGTGCAGACCTGGTGTACGTCGTCGTGCAGGTCGAAGCCGGACGGCTCCCAGGACTCGCCGGCGTCACGGCTGACGATGATGCCGCCGACATGGACCGCTACGTAGAGAACGCCGTCGTCGTCGATGTCCAGCGACCGAACGGCGGCCGGTCCGCCCCACGGCGTGTACCACTCGTCGCGCCCCTCGACGTCGTCGAAGGCGGTGACGGGAACGATGTCGGGGCCGTGGACGCGCACGAGGCGATCTGCCGCCGTACCGATCCAGATGTCGTCGCCGTCGAGCAGCAGGCAGGTCGGCGAGTCGATGCCGAGCTCGTCGAATTCCGCCGCGCCGTCGTCGTCGATGCTCCACAACGTGCCGGTCGCGTCGAGGGCGACGCTGCCCTCATCGGTCGCGACTACATGCAGCATCGCGCCCGGCGCGAGCTGCCGGCTCGTGCCGTCGTCGCTGATCCGGTACAGGCCGTCGCCCGTCGCCGCAAGGACGTCCATCCGGTCACTCTCCTCACATCGCCAAGGGGCATCATGTCGGACATGACGGTCGCGGCGCTGTTCGAACTGGACGACGTGACGACGACGCGCGGTCATGGCGACTCGCACGTGCATCCGCTCAGTTCGGTCAACGCGACTGTTCCGCCGGGATGCGTCACCGTCATCGTCGGGCCGTCAGGCGCGGGCAAGAGCACACTGCTGCGGCTGCTCAACCGGCTGGAGGAGCCGACCGGCGGGGTCGTGCGTCTTCGTGACAAGGCACTCGGCGAGTACGACGTGCTCGCGCTGCGTCGCGAGGTCGGCATGCTGCAACAGGCGCCGACGCCGTTCGCGGGCAGCGGGATCGACAACCTCCGCGTCGCCAGTCCCGCCTTGTCCGACCGGGAGGCCGCCGCGTTGCTCGAGCGGGTCGGTCTCGACCCCGGCCTGCTCCCCCGGGACGCCACCACCCTCTCCGGCGGCGAGGCGCAGCGGCTGTGCCTGGCCCGGGCGTTGACGACGGACCCATCGGTGTTGCTGCTCGACGAGCCGACTTCGGCGCTCGACCGGTTCGCCGCCGCCGCGGTCGAGCGTGCCGTGTCCTCCCTCGTCGCGTCCGGCCTGACCGCTGTGTGGGTGTGCCACGACCAGGAGCAGGCGCGGCGCCTCGGTCAGTACGCGCTCGTCGTGCACTCCGGCACGGTGGTCGAGCAAGGTCCGGTCGACCAAGTCTTCGACCACCCCGAGGACGAGCGCGCCACCGCATTCCTGCGGGGCGGGGCATGAGGGCACTCGCCGCGTCGATGGCAGCGGTGCCGATACCGCCGTGGTGGGGTGTCGCCCTGTCGGTCGCCCTGCCGGCGGTCGCGGGTCTGGTGATAGCGCGAGAGCGCCTCGGGCTCGAGCGCGATCTGCTCGTCGCTGTCGTACGGGCGCCGGCGCAGCTCATTGCGGTGGGTGCGGTCCTGCTGTTCATCTTCGACCGCGCCGGCCTGCCGGGGTCGTTCGTGTGGGTCGCGCTGATGGTGGCGCTCGCCGGCTGGACGGCGGGCCGTCGCGCCAAGGAGTTGCCGCGCGCTCGCCTGGTCGCAGCCACCGGCGTCCTGTGCGGAGTGGCGATGACTTTCGCCCTGCTTCTTGGCGCCCGCATCATCACCGCCAAGCCGTCGGTCGTCGTACCGCTCGGGGGCATGATCGTCTCGGCCTGCCTGCAGGGAACGACGATCGTGCTGACCAGGGTTCGGGACGAGGTGCGCAGTTCGCGGGTGCTGATCGATGCGCGGTTGGCTCTCGGACTGCCTGGCCGGGCGGCGTTCGCGCCGCATCTGAGGTTGGCCCTGCGCAGTGCGCTCGCGCCCCAGATCGATCAGACGAAGATCGTCGGGCTGATCGCGCTCCCGGGCGCGATGACCGGTCTGATCATCGCGGGCGTCGATCCGTTGCAAGCGATTCGCTACCAGATCATCGTGATGTACATGTGGCTCGGTTCGGCATCGATCGCCGGCCTGGTCAGTGCCCGATTGATGGCGCGCGAGCTCTTCGACGACGCGCATCGGCTCCGGCCGCTCGGCGTACCGTCATGATGGGCGCATGACCTCCTTCGACAATCTGCTCGGCGGCCCGCCGCCGACCGTTCTGCCCGCCGCGTTCCCCCAGGCGGAGAACGCCCTCGCCGCCGGGACCGACCCCTCCGAGGTGGCGGCGCGCTTCCCGGCCTGCCTGTCCGCGTGGGCGGCGCTGGCCGACCGGGCGTACGCCGACGGCCAGGTCGTCGCTTCCTACGCCTACGCGCGGGCGGGTTACCACCGCGGCCTCGACGCGCTGCGCCGGGCCGGCTGGAAGGGTCAGGGTCCGGTTCCGTGGGAGCACGAGCCCAACCGCGGATTCCTCCGCAGCCTGCACGCCCTCGAGCGCGCGGCCGGCGCCATCGGCGAGACCGATGAGGCTGAGCGATGCGCGAAGTTTCTCGACGACTGCGATCCCAAAGCGTCCGCGGCGCTTCGCCACTGACACCGCTACCGGCGAGCCGACCCTTTCGCATCGAGTTGCCCATCGGGTAGCCTTTCTCCGCAAGAGGCTCCGGCGCTTGCGATGAATTCGCGCCCGGGGCCTTCGCTTTGCGAGGAAGGACGTCCTGATGCCCGCGGTAGTTCTCGTCGGCGCCCAGTGGGGCGATGAGGGCAAGGGCAAGGCGACTGATCTCCTCGGCGACCGGGTCGACTACGTCGTCCGCTACCAGGGCGGCAACAACGCCGGGCATACCGTCGTCATCGCCGGCGAGAGCTTCGCCTTGCACCTGATCCCCAGCGGCGTGCTGACGCCCGAGGTGATCCCCGTCATCGGCAACGGCGTTGTCATCGACCCCGGCGTCCTGCTCGAGGAGATGGCCTATCTCGAGGGCCGCGGTGTCTCCTGCGCCAAGCTGCTGATCAGCGCGAGCGCCCACCTGATCATGCCCCACCACCGGGCGCTCGACCGGGTCAGCGAGCGCTTCCTTGGCAAGGCCCAGATCGGCACGACCGGCCGCGGCATCGGACCGGCGTACGGCGACAAAGTCGGGCGCCAGGGGATCCGGGTGCAGGACCTGTTCGACGAGGGCATCCTCGCGGCCAAGCTGGAGCTGGCGCTCCGCGAGAAGAACCAGATCCTTACCAAGGTCTACAACCGCAAGGGGATGACGGTCGACGACGTCGTCGCCGAATACATCGGGTACGGCGAGCGGCTGCGCCCGCACGTTGCCGACACGTCACTCGTGCTCCACCGCGCGCTGCTCGACGGCAAGCTGGTGCTGCTCGAAGGCAGCCAGGGCACGCTGCTTGACGTCGACCACGGCACCTATCCGTTCGTGACGTCGTCCAATCCGACCGCTGGCGGTGCGTGCGCGGGCAGCGACATCGGCCCGACGCAGATCACCAGGGTCGTCGGGATCCTCAAGGCCTATACGACGCGCGTCGGTTCGGGGCCGTTCCCGACCGAGCTGCTCGACGACATGGGCGAGCGGCTGCGCACCGTCGGGGGCGAGATCGGCGTGACGACCGGCCGCCCGCGCCGCTGCGGCTGGTTCGACGCGGTCATCGCCCGCTACGCGACGCGCGTCAACGGCCTCACCGACTTCTTCCTGACCAAGCTCGACGTTCTCTCCGGCCTTGAGCGGATCCCGGTCTGCGTCGGCTACCGGGTCGATGGCAAGGTCGTCGACGAGATGCCGGCGTCGCAGACCGACTTCCACCATGCGCAGCCGGTCTACGAGGAACTGCCCGGATGGAACGACGACATCAGTGGGGCGCAGGCCTTCGAGGACCTGCCCAAGAACGCGCAGTCGTACGTGCGCACGCTCGAGGAGATGAGTGGCGCCCCGATCTCGGCGATCGGCGTTGGACCTGGCCGGGAGCAGACGCTGCAGCTGCGCGAAATGGTCTGAGAACTGCGTCTTTAGGCGGCGTTCTGAGCGTGCTGCTCACCCATTCGGCGTAATCCCTTCAGGAATTTCCGCTTTCGCCGATAGCCCACCTGAACGGTGTGGAGCCTGCCGACGTCCGTCGGCGTGCCCGCCGCCGCAACGGAGGCGAACGTGACCAACAGCGCGGGAAGCGAACCGACCGCGGCTGCGGACGGTCCCAAGCGCCTGCTCGGCGAGATTCTGCTCGAGCGGCAGCACCTCACTCCCGAGCAGCTGACCGCGGCGCTGTTCCAGCAGAGCGCCACCGGGCAGCGGCTGGGCGCGCTCCTCGTCGAGCTCGGCGTAGTCAACGAACGGGCGCTGGCCGAAGCACTTGGAGAGCATTTCTCGCTGAGCGTCGTCGACCTGAGCCGCCAGGTGCCCGAGGCGGACGCGGTGACGAAAATCAGTGAATCGGCCGCCCGCAGCATGGGCGCCGTACCCGTGCGGATCGACGCCGGCGTTCTCGAAGTCGCCGTCGCCGACCCCAGCGAAGACCTCGGCCGCGCGCTCGCCAAAGCAGCCGGTATGCCGACGCGTCTGGTCGTTGCCGCGGGATCGGACATCCTCCGGGCGATCGACCGCAACTACCGCGCACTGACCGACATCGGCCGTCACGTGGCTGCCTTCACCGATGCCGACGAACCGCGCCGAGCCGAGCGACGTTCCGGCGACCGGCGGTCGGCGACCGTCAACGCTGAGGCACCTGTCGTGCAGGTGGTCACGCTCGTGCTGGCGCAGGCGCTGCGCGACCGCGCGTCCGACGTACACCTGGAGTCGACTGACACGAAGGTGCGGGTCCGTTACCGCATCGACGGCGTACTGCACGACGTGCTCAGCCTGCCTGTCGAGATGGGCCCGGCAATCGCGAGCCGCATCAAGGTGCTGGCGGGCATGAACATCGTCGAGCGCCGCCGTCCGCAGGACGGCCAGATCGCGATGGAAATCGACGGTCGCAGCGTCGACATCCGCGTCGCCACGAGCGGCACGGTGACCGGCGAGAAAGTCGTGATGCGAATCCTGGACAAGAGCAAGCCGCTGTTCCGGGTGGCCGAGCTCGGGATGACGGCCGAGATGCAGCGCCGCTACATGCAGCTGGTCAGCGCGCCGTACGGGATGGTGATCTGCGCGGGTCCGACCGGCTGTGGCAAGACGACCAGCCTCTACGCGACGCTTGCCGAACTCGACAGCACCGAGCGCAACATCATGACCATCGAGGACCCGGTGGAGTACCGGTTCCCGACGATCAACCAGATCCAGATCAACGAGCAGGCTGGCGTCGACTTCGCCGCCGGCCTCAAGGCGATCCTGCGGCAGGACCCGGACATCGTCCTGGTCGGCGAGGCGCGCGACGAGGAGACCGCGCGCATCGCGGTGCAGTCGGCCCTCACCGGTCACTTCGTCCTGTCGTCGCTGCACGCGACCGACTCGACGTCGGCGCTGCACCGGTTCCTCGACATGGGCATCGAGCCATTCCTGATCTCCTCCGCGGTGAGCGGCGTGCTGAGCCAGCGGCTGGTACGCCGGATCTGCGACTCGTGCCGCCGTCCGTACCAGCCCACGGCAGAGGAGCTGGCCTTCTTCTACGAGTCCGGTGGCGCGCATCCGATCGGCGGTTTCTGGCGGGGTGAGGGCTGCGCGTTCTGCTCGCAAACCGGCTACTCCGAGCGGATCGGCGTCTACGAGCTGATGGTGATGACCCCTGAGATGCGCCAGCTGATCGTCGAGCGGCCGAGTCATCACGCCATCCGCGACCTCGCCGTCGCGCAAGGCACGCGCACCCTGCGTACCGAGGCGACGAGGTTGGTCGCCGAAGGCGTCACCACGATTGCGGAGATCGTCCGCAGCATCTACACCCTCTAGCGGGCGCGGCAATGGCGATATTCGACTACGCGGCCGAGACGCTGGACGGCACGATCGTGCGCGGGCACCTGAAGGCGAGCAACCCCGCTGCGGCACGCAGCAAGCTGCTCGAGCGCGATTTCGTCGTCGCCGACGTCGAGCAGCGCCAGCCGCGGGTGTCGATGCGGCGCAGCCGCGTCAGTCAGACGGAGCTGATGCATCTGTCGACCCAGCTCGCCGCGTTCCTGCGAGCGGGCATCCCGATCCTCGAAGCGCTCGAGCTGCTGGCCGACGAGTCGTCGAACGTGTCGTTGCGCGGCGTGCTCGCGAGCGTTGCGAGCGCCGTACGGTCGGGCGAGACCTTTGCCGAAGCGGTCGAGCAGCACCCGCGGGTGTTCCCGGCGTCGTACCGCACGATGCTGCGGGCGGCGGAACTCACCGGCGAGCTCGACCTCGTCCTCGAGCAGCTGTCCGTCTACCTCGAGCGCGACGTCGAGTCTCGGACGAAGATCCGCGGGGCCCTGACCTACCCGGCCGTTGTCGCCGGCATGTCGGTCGTGACCGTCGTGATCATCACCGTCTTCGTGCTGCCGAGATTCCGCGCGTTCTTCGACTCACTCGGCCAGGACCTGCCCTTGCCGACCCGGATGCTCGTCAACGTCACCGGATTTCTCAGCGCCTTCTGGTTCGTAATCGTGGGCGTCGCGGTTGTCGCCGCAGTCAGCGTCGCAGCGGCGCTGCGCACCGGCCGCGGCCGCCTACTCAAGGACCGGCTGCTGCTGCGGGTTCCCGTGTTGGGCGACATCATCAGGTTCTCCGCCGTCGAGCGCTTCTGTCGCATCCTGTCGACGATGCTCGTTGCCGGCGTGCCGGTGCCCGAGGGCATGACGGTGGCAAGTGCGGGCGTAGGCAACCTCGTCTACCAGGACGCACTGCTCGGTGCGCGGGAGCGGATGCTCGAGGGGCAAGGCATCTCGCGCCCGCTCGCGGCCAGTGGTGTCTTTCCTTCCGCCGCAACGCAAATGCTGCGGGTAGGTGAGAGCACGGGCTCGCTCGACCATCAGCTGG
>JBKJZO010000112.1:0-7424 GCA_046715235.1 Mycobacteriales bacterium | reverse complement strand
CGTCGGCACCGCCGGCGCGACGACGGCGAGCGCCTCCTCGGCGGCGAGCCGGTGCCCCTCCGAGCCGGTCAGGGCCGCGTAGCTCAGCAGCGCGCCGGCTGCGGCGGAGCTGCCCGAGGGCGTCGCGTTGTCAGTGGGGTCACGCGGCCGGCGTACCAGCACCTCCGCGTCGTTGGCTGTGTCGTAGAAACCGCCGGCGCCGTCGGCGAAGTGGTGGAGCACCACGGCGAGAAGTTCTCCCGCGACCTCGACCCACTGCGACTCGCTCGTCGCCCAGTACAACGCGAGCAGGCCCTCGGCCAGATCGGCATAGTCCTCGAGCACCCCGGCCGGCGATCCGACGACGCCGGCCAGCGAAGCACGCCGCAGCCGCCGCTTGACCCGGTGCTGGTCGATGATCAGCTCGGCCGCCGTCGTTGCCGCGGCCAGCAAATCGCCGCGGTCGAACAGCGCGCCCGCTTCGGCCAGGGCGGCGATCGCGAGCCCGTTCCACGCGGTGACCACCTTGTCGTCGCGGCCGGGGGCAACTCGCTCGGCCCGCGCGGCGAGCAGGGCGGCGCGGACCCGCGTGAGCCGGTCGCGGTCCTCGGGATCCGCGAGCAGCTGCAACACTGAGGAGCCTTGCTCGAACGTGCCGCCTTCGGTCACCTCGAACACCTGCGCCGCCCACGCGCCGTCGTCATCCCCGAGTACGTCGACGAGCTGCGTCGGCGTCCAGACGTAGAACTTGCCTTCGACCCCCTCACTGTCGGCGTCGAGCGCGGAAGCGAAGCCACCCTCGGCGGTGCCCAGATCGCGCACGATGAACTCGCACGTCTCGATCGCGATGCGCCGGGCCAACTCGTCACCGGTCGAGCGCCACAGGTGCGTGTAGACGCGGGCCAGCAAAGCGTTGTCATAGAGCATTTTTTCGAAGTGCGGTACCACCCAGTCAGCGTCGACGCTGTAGCGCGCGAAGCCGCCGGCCAGCTGGTCGTACATGCCGCCGCGCGCCATCCGTTCACACGTCTTGACCACCATGTCGAGTGGGTCGACTTCCGTCGCGCCGGAGGCGCGCAATCGAGCAGAGGAGCGCAATCGAGCAGAGTGACGCAGCAGGAATTCGAGCACCATCGACGGCGGGAACTTCGGCGCACCGCCGAACCCACCACGCGTCTCGTCGTACGACGACCGCAGCGACTGCACGCCCGCCTCGAGCGTCGCCTCGTCGAGCGCACCGCCGACGTCGCGTGAGGCGCGTTGCTCGAGTCGCGCGACGATCTCGCTCGCGACCGACGCGAGCTCATCCCGCCGTTCCCTCCACGCACGCGCCACCCCGCGCAGCAGGTTCGGGAACCCCGGCATGCCGTGCCGGTCGGTCGGCGGGAAGTAGGTGCCGCAGAAAAACGGCTCGCCTTCGGGCGTCATGAACACCGTCATCGGCCAGCCGCCGTGGCCGGTCATCGCCTGCGTCGCCTCCATGTAGACGGCGTCGATGTCGGGCCGCTCTTCGCGGTCGACCTTGATGTTGACGAAGTGCTCGTTCATCAACGCCGCGATCGCCGGATCCTCGAACGACTCGTGCGCCATGACATGGCACCAGTGGCAGGCCGAATACCCCACCGACAGCAGCACCGGTACGTCGCGGCGCTTGGCTTCGGCGAGCGCGTCCGGGCTCCAGGGCCACCAGTCGACCGGATTGTCCTGGTGCTGACGAAGGTACGGCGAGGTCTCGCCGGCCAGCCGATTGCTCATCCGTCCTCCGGTCTAGGTTCCTTCCATGACCGTATTGCGCGACGACCCTCCCGCGCGTCCCGCGGCATCCACGACGTCGTGACCAGCGGCGCGACCGGGGGTACGACCGGCGGCCTGCCCATCAGCGGCCTAGTCGTCATACCCGAGCGGGAGCTCTCGTGGCGCTTCTCGCGCTCGAGCGGACCGGGCGGGCAGTCGGTCAACACCTCCGATTCGCGGGTCGAACTCAGCTTCAACGTCGCGGGTTCCCCGAGCCTGCCGTCGCCGTACCGTGAGCGGGCCCTCGAGCGGCTCGCCACCAGGCTCACCGACGGAGTAGTGACGATTGCTGCGTCGGAGCGGCGCAGCCAGCTGCAGAACCGCGAGCTGGCCAAGCAGCGGCTCATAGCTCTGTTGCGCGACGCGATAGCACCGCCGCCACGGGTACGGCGGCCGACCCGGCCGCGCGCCGGCGCGGTACAGGCGCGTCTCGACTCGAAAAAGCACCGCAGCAGGACCAAGAAACTCCGCCGGCCCGACACCGATCTGTAGAACCCACCGGCGTCACGAGGGAGGGCGGGCCCAGATGTCGTGGGTCGGGTCGGGTGGCGGCGCCGGCGGCAGTACCGGGGCAGGTGCGAGCGGAGATCCCGGCGGCGGGTACGGGCCACCGACCGCGGTACGCGCGGGAGCCGGGTTGTCAGCGGTCGGTGGTGCATATCCGGTCGCCGGCGGGAAAACCGGATTGGGAGCGTCGGCGATCGTCGCGGTCGGCTGAGGGGCCCAGCCGGGGGGTGCGCCCGGGTAGCCGGGGGCGGCGTACGGCGCCGCGCGCGCCTTGCGACGGGACCGCACGATCAACGTGATCACCGCGGCGGTCGCAACGATGATGACCAGAATCGCGGCTGCGCCGACGTACAGCAGCTGCTTGTCGACGTCACGGTCGAGCGACGCGTTACGCAGTCCGAAGCGCGCGACGAGATCGGCTCTCGTGAACCGGTCGGTGCAACTGCCGGCGCACTCCCCCGGCGCTCCGTTCGCGGACAACTCCAGCGTGTCGAAGCGCAGGGGGGCTTTGTCCCACACGATCTCCGCGATGTATTGGTATTCCACGCCGAGCGATTCGACCGTCGTTGCGTTGGTCCGGTAGTTCACCACTAGGACGCGTTCTTCGCCCGGGGTGTAGTCGACCTTGACGCTGTCGAACCCCCGATCTTCCAACTCCCGCGTGGTCGCGAGCAGACCGTTGACCGCAGTGCACGACGCCGCTGCCGCAGCGAGCAGCGTGACGGCGATCGCAATGCGCAACCCGCGCCGCATGAGCATCAACCCGCCCGGATACCGGCGAACAGATCGTCCTCCGGCAGCTGCGTTGCGACGTGCGACTGGACGAGTTGATAGTCCTCGGTCGGCCACTTCTCCTGATGGATCTCCAGCGGCACCTTGAACCAGAAGCCGTGCGGATCGACCTGAGTCGCGTGGGCAAGGAGAGCCGCGTCGCGCACCGGGAAGTAGTCGGCGCAGGGCACGTGGGTTGTCAGCCGCGCGGCGTCCTCAGGACGGTCGACCCACTGCGAGAGGCGTTCGGCGTACGGCGACTCGATGCCGCGCTCGAGGCAGGCCTCGTGCAGCGCGAGCACTCGGGCCTTCGAAAAAGTCATGTGGTAGTAGAGCTTCTGCGGCCGCCACGGCTCGCCGGCGTCGGGATAGCGCTGCCCCTCACCGGCCGCCTCGAACGCTTCGACGGAGATCCGGTGGCACATGATGTGGTCGGGGTGCGGATAGCCGCCGTTTTCGTCGTACGTCACGATCACGTGCGGCCGCTCCCGTCGCACCATCTCCACCAGCGGCGCGGCCGCAAGCGACAGCGGCTGCATCGCGAAGCAGCCCGGGTCTAGCGGCGGCAGGTCGTCGACGCCCTCAGGCGCTTCGGGCAGGCCAGAGTCGACGAAGCCGAGCCACTCCTGGCGAACGCCGAGGACCTCCTTTGCCCGCTCCATCTCGAGCCGGCGCACCTCGCTGATGTTGTCCCTGATCTCCGGCCGGTCCATCGCCGGGTTGAGGATCGAGCCCAGCTCGCCGCCGGTGCAGGTGACGACGAGTACGTCGACGCCCTCGGCGACGTACTTGGCCATCGTCGCCGCGCCCTTGCTCGACTCGTCGTCCGGATGCGCGTGCACGGCCATCAGCCGCAGCTTCTCGCCGTCGCGCGCGACCGCGGCCATCGGGACACCTCCACTGCTCGAGTTCGCCTGCCGGGACATTGTCCCGGGATACTCGCACCGCGGCACACCGACGGCGTTCAGGGGTTTCCAGCGTGGCGAGGCGCAAGTTCAAGGATGGCGCGGATCCGGCGAAGTTCATTGTCATCGGCATCGGCGTGCTCCTGGTCGCCGCGGCAGTCGCCATCGTCGTCTGGAGTACTACGCCGGGGGCCGGGCCGGCCGACATCAGCGGGCGAGTAGTCGTCGTCGAGGTCGGCGACGAACGCGAGATGGCTGTGACCCTGGAGGTCGAGAAAGCCCCCCTCGCAAGCGCCAGCTGCGACGTCTCCGCCTTCGACGCAAAAGGCAAGAGCGTGGGGCGGCTGACAGGCGTTGTCATCGGCCCGAACAACCGCAATGAGCGCGTCACCCGCATAGTGGTGAGCGTTCCGACACCCCTCGGCAAGGGGAGTACGGCGAGCCTTGCTGTTTGCCGGATCACCCGCACCCGCTGACCGGTCCGCGGCCGCACGAGACCAATAGAGCGCCGCTACGACCGGTGCTAGCGTGAGTGGCGCGAACCCCAGGAAACATGAGCAAGGAGCATTCCCCTTGACCGACATCGACGACACCCAGACGTGGCTGACACAGGATGCCTACGAGCGGCTCAAGGCTGAGCTCGCCGAGATGGAGGGCCCTGGCCGCGAAACGGTCGTGTCGCGAATCGCGTCGGCCCGCGAGGAGGGCGACCTGCGCGAGAACGGCGGTTACCACGCGGCCAAGGACGAGCAGGGAAAGCTCGAGGCGCGCATCCGTCAGCTCAACCAGTTGCTCAGGGACGCGCGGGTTGGCGATGCTCCGACGAATGCCGATACCGCCCGCACGGGCACCGTGGTGACCGTCCGGTTCGAAGGGGACGACGGCGACGAGAAGTTCCTCCTCGGCTCACGTGAGGACCACATCGAGGGCCTGCAGATCTACTCGCCGTCATCACCACTGGGCGTCGCCGTACTCGGCAAACGACCGGGCGAGGTCGTCACGTACCTGACACCGCGCGGCGCGACGATGAAGGTCACGATCGTCGCCGTGGAGCCTTACCACAGCTGACGCTGCGTCAGGCGGTGTGCACCAGCAGCAGCGCTACGTCGTCGGGCGCGCCCGATGACGGGATGAGCTGCCCGACGATCGCGTCGCTCATCTGCTCGAGGCCGTCGTACTCGGCGCCGGCCACGTCGCGCAGGCGCTCGAGCCCTGCATCGAGACTCTCGCCGCGCCGCTCGATCAGCCCGTCGGTGTAGAGCACGAGGGTGGTGCCCTGCTCGAGGACGAGCGAGTCATTGGAGAACTCGCCGGTCGTAACACCCAGCGGGGTGCCAGTGCCGCTGGCCAGGTAGCGCGTCCCACACGTCGGCGACACCAGCAGGATCGGTGGATGCCCGGCGACGGAGTAGGTCATCAGGCGCGTCGCCGGGTCGTAGATGCCGACCGCGGCGGTGGTGAAGTCGGAGAGGTCGAGCGCACCGAAGAGCTGGTCGAGACGGTGCAGCACCTCGGCCGGCTGGTGCCCCTCCCAGATGTACGCGCGGACGCTCGCCCGCAGCTGGCCCATGACCGCCGCGGCCTGCACGCCCTTACCCGCCACGTCGCCGACGACAAAGGCAACGGAGCCGTCGGCGAGTGCGATGACGTCGTACCAGTCGCCGCCGACCTCCGCCTCTGTCGCGGCGGGCAGGTAGCGCGCGCAGTGCTGGACGCCGGGCGTCTCGGGCAGCGACTGCGGCAGCAGGCTGCGTTGCAACGTCGTGGCCACGTCGTGCTCGACCCGGAATCGCCGTGCGTTGTCGAGGGCAACCGCGGCCCTGCGGCCCAGCGCCTCGGCCAGTTCGATGTCGTCCGCGTTGAACGTGCTGCTGTCGTCGCGCGTCGTCATGAACAGTGAGCCGAGCACCCGGTCGCCGCGCACCATCGGCACGCACAGCGCCGTCCGGCCGACGAAACTGAGCATCGTCTCCAGGTGCGCTTCATCGCGCGCAAAGGGCTTGACCAGCTCGGTCGTGATTCGCTGCACCCACACCCGGCGCTCCCGCAGCACCAGCGCGATCGGGTTGTCACTGTGTACGTCGACCGGCCATTTGGAGAGCAGTGCGGCGGGTCCCGGCTCGCCTTCGTAGACGGCGAAGCGCTGCGCCGGACCGTCGTCCGCAACGACGTCTACGACGCAGATGTCGGACAGCAGCGGTACGACGAGCCGCCCGATGGCCTCGAGAGTCTCGTCCCACTCGAGGGACTCGGCCAGGCGAATGCTGGCAGCGGCGAGAACGCTGACGCTTCGTGGTGCGTCCTGGAACGCCGAGCGCTTCCTTCGTTCAACCGGAAAAGGGGAAATCACCACCTCGCACAGACCTCCGGCCGGGCTAGTCGGGTCAACCCTGTCCGTATGATCGTGTCACGGTCGGCTGGCGGCAACGCATCGTCGGCGATTGTCCGCGCCACCCGCATTTTCTTCGGCCTCAGCTGGGTCAGACGGCTGGATCAGTCGACCTCGACGTGGTAGCCGCGACTGCGCAGCCGCTGGACGATCTCGGCCGAATGGTCGCCGCCGCGCGTCTCGAGTTGCAGTTCGATCGCGACCTCACCGACGTGCAGCTGCCGGCCGGTGCGGATGTGCTCCACCTCGAGGACGTTGGCGCCGAGCTCGGCGATGAGCGCGAGCACCCGGGCCAGCTCACCAGGGCTGTCGGGGATGCGCGCCCTGACCGACACGTAGCGCCCGGCCGCGGCGAGCCCGTGATTGATGACCCGCAGCAGCAACAGCGGGTCGATGTTGCCGCCGGAGAGCACTGCGACGACCGGCGGCTGGAACGCCGTCGGGTCGTCCTGGATCGCCGCGAACGCGGCCACGCCGGCGGGTTCGACGACGAGCTTCGCGCGTTCGAGGCAGGTGAGCAGGGCGCGCGACAGCGATTCGTCGGAGACGGTTCTGATCTCGTCGACGAAGGCCTGCACATGCGCCAGCGGCAGTGCACCGGGACAAGCGATCGAGATGCCGTCGGCGATCGTCGACATCGTCGGCAGCGTCTGCGGCGTTCCCGCCGCTAGCGACGCGGCGAATGCGGCGGCACCCTCGGCTTGTACGCCGACGACCTTGATGTCGGGCCGCACGGACTTCAGCGCAACGGCGACTCCCGCGATCAGCCCCCCGCCCCCGACGGGTACGACGACCGTCGCGACGTCGGGTACCGCGTCGAGGATCTCGAGGCCGACCGTTCCCTGCCCGGCGATGATGTCGGGATGATCGAAGGGGTGGATCAGCACCTTGCCGGAGTCGTCGGCGTACCGGCGCGCCTCGGCGAGCGCGTCGTCGACGCGGGCGCCGAAGAGGCGGATCTTCGCGCCGTACGCCCGCGTCGCCTCGACCTTCGGCAGCGCCGCGCTCTCGGGCATGAAGACGGTCGCCGTCGTACCCAGCAGTGCTGCGGCTAGCGCCACGCCCTGCGCGTGGTTGCC
>JBKJZO010000111.1:0-23808 GCA_046715235.1 Mycobacteriales bacterium | reverse complement strand
CCGAAAGGTGCGCCCGCTTCTCTTCGTTTCTCTGGCCATTTCGATGGAACTGTGCGGCTGGCGAGCGGCTATGACAGCCCACCAGCCGCACAGCTTAAGTCTCCCGGTTGAGGGATGGGCGGATTGGATCCGAAACCGGAACGGACAGACGCGGGGCCGCCGCGACAGGCGCACACACTGCGTTCCTGGGTCCTCGTCATTGCCGCGGTCGTGGTTGTCGCCATCGCATCGGCAACAGCGTGGTTCGTCTGGCTGCCTGAGTACCGGCCACGGCTGCAACCCGGAGAGCGGTACGGGATCGACGTGTCGCACCATCAAGGCGAAATCGACTGGCGCCGCGTCGCGGGTGACGACATCGAGTTCGCGTACCTGAAGGCGACCGAGGGCGGCGACTTCACAGACACCCGTTTCGCAGCGAACTGGGAGGGAGCCGCGAAGGCGGGTCTCCAACGCGGTGCCTACCACTTCTTCACCTTGTGTACGCCGGGCGAAGACCAAGCGCGGCACTTCCTCTCCGTCGTCCCCGACAACTCAGACGCTCTCGCTCCGGCCGTCGATCTGGAGTTAGCCGGGAACTGCAGCGAGCGGCCCTCGAACGCGACCGTGCAGCAGCAGCTGCAGGACTTCATCGAACACGTCGAGGCCGCCACCGAGCGGCAAGTGATCCTGTATGTCGGCGACGACTTCGAAGCCGTGTATCCGGTGCGGGCAGTGCTCGGGCGGTCGATATGGCATCCGCGATTCCTACGCCGGCCCAATGTCGAGGGATGGCTGGTCTGGCAGGTGATGGGTTTCGCTCACGTTGCCGGCATCGACGGCGACGTGGACCTCGATGTCATGCGAAGCGCCAAGCCCTGACCCCGCCGACCGTCCGATCGATTCGTGCAATGCGGATTCCCTGCGAGGTAGCGCTTTCAGTTGCCGAGAAGCATTCCTATGGCCGTCAGGACGCCGACGACGAACGGCAGGATGAGCAGGAACGCCAGGATCAGCGCCATAATCCGCCGCTTTCCGGTCGCGCGGCTGGCTCCGCGGGCGAAGGCACCGACCCGCTCGATTTCGCCCTCGATCGTCCATTGGTTGTGCTGGAACGTCGGATAGCCGTGCTCGTCCTCCGGTCGCGATCCCATCCGCCGACGGTACCGCGCGCCTCGCGTCGTTGCCCTTGATCCGTCCGGCTGGCACGTTGTTCAGGACCAGGTACCGGACGCACGGGTCACTAATGGGCGAAATTCGAGGGGTAGGCGTTGGCGAAGATCGTGATCCCGGGCGGCACCGGCTATCTCGGCCAAGCACTCACCCGGGCGCTCGTCGCGCGCGGCGACGAAGTCGTCGTACTCACTCGTGGTCGAACTCAGTCGTACGACGGATGGCGGGCTGTCAGCTGGGACGCCCGGATGCTGGGTGACTGGGTGCAGGAACTCGAGGGCGCCGACGCGGTAGTGCACCTGAGCGGACGCCGGGTGGACACGCGGTCGACCAGGCGCAACATCGACGATCTGATCTCGTCACGGGTCGGGCCAGTTGGCACGGTCGGCCGCGCCGTCAGAGCGTGCAGCAATCCGCCACCGGTGTGGGTGCAGTCGTCGTCGCTGGCCATCTTCGGCCACGGAGGCGAACAGGTGATCGACGAGTCGACGACGCCGACGGGCATCGGACCGCGGGAGATGGTGACGGTCTGCCTGGCGTGGGAGTCCGCATTCCGTCACGCCAGCGTCGGCATCGGCCGCACGGTGTTGCTGCGCATGGGCATCGGGCTCGGTGGGGACGGCGACCCCGCGACGAAGAAGCTCGCTCAGATCGTCCGCATGCGGCTCGGCGGCACGGTGGGTTCGGGCCGCCAGTGGGTGTCGTGGATCGCGCTCGAGGACCTGCTCGCCGTGCTGATCCGCGCGATCGAAGACTCCTCGATGCGGGGCACCTATCACGTCACGAGCCCCAACCCGATCACCAACGCCGATCTCATGGCGACCTACCGGCGGCTCCTGGGACGCCGGCTCGGTCTGCCCACTCCTGCAATCGTTGCGAAGCTCGGGGCGCCCTTCCTCGGCAGCACCGCCAACCTCGTCCTGCTGGGTCGCCGCTGCATGCCGACGCGACTGCTCGAGGAAGGCTTCGAATTCCAGCACCCGGATTTCGAGGAGACGGCCCGGCGCGCCCTCGAGCGATGCGGCGTTCTCTGAGGCGACCGGCGCGTCGGCGTACTCGCGGAACTCACATCGTGGCGCGCAAGGCCTCGACCGGCTCCATCGACGCGGCCCGCGCCGCTGGGTAGAGCCCTGACACCAATCCCGTGAGCCCGCCGATCACCGGTGCCCACAGGGGAATCCACGCCTCCAGGACCGGAGTCCAGGTGCGTGATGCCGACACCCCCACGACGACGAGCGTGCCGAGCGAGGCGCCGAGCACGCCGCCGACCAAGCCGAGCACGGTGCTCTCGGCGAGGAACTGCGCGGCAATATGACGACGCGCCGCACCGAGCGCGCGGCGCAGTCCGATCTCCCCGATCCGCTCCATCACCGAGACCAAGGTGACATTCGCGATGCCGATGGCACCGACCAGCAGCGACACGCCACCGAGCAGCAGGAATAGCGAGTTGAGGTCGCTTTGTACGCCGGCCTTCGCGCGGCGCGGCTCCGGCGGAGCCACGACCTTGAGCAATGTGGGATCGGCCGGACTGAGGGCCGTCGCCGCCTGTCCGGCTATGAGGGTTGCCGCGCCGATCTTGGTCTCGATCTGAACGGTGGACGGCGCGTTGAGTCCGAACTCACGCCGCGCGGTGCCCTCGGGGACGATCACCGCGCCGAGCAGCGAGTTCTGCCGGGAGACGCTGCTCAGAATCCCGATGACGCTGAAGAGGCGGTCGCCGATGTAGACAGCGGGCTGGTTGTCGACTCTCGTCAGGTGCAGACGCTCCGCGGCGCCCGCTCCGAGGACGACCACCCGATCGCCGCGCGAGGAGTGGCCCGCATCGAGGAAACGGCCGGAGGCAAGAGTCGCGTGTACGGCGGCGAACGTGCCGGGCGAAGCCGCCTTCACCGGTAGCTGGAACTGCGTCTGCCCCTGGGGATCCGCTACCGGGACCGCCCCGACGAGCTGGCCCCTGACGTCGACATCGGTCAGTGTGCCGACGGCCACCACACCATTGAGCCGCTCCATCCGCGCCTCGGCGTCCCACGTCAGCGGGCTGAACGCTCGGCCGGAACCGCCGATCTTCGGCGAGACGACGATGTCGGTGGCGGCCAGCGCGTCGAACCGGCTGACGATTTGGTTGCCCGTTGTCTTGGACAGCCCGATGGTGGCCACCAGAGCCGCGATGCCCACCACGGTCCCGAGAACGGTGAGTGCGGCGCGTCCCGGCCTGGCCAACAGGCTGGCGACGCACTCGTCGACGAGGTCGGCGCCGCGCAAGCGGGGCCGGGCGATCCTCACGCCACTACCTGGCTGAGTTCGTGCAACACGCCGTCGACGATCCGCACTCGTCGCGGCGCGCGGCGGGCCACATCATCGTCGTGCGTGATGACGACCACCGTGAGTCCGTCCCTCCACAGGCGGTCGAACAACTCGAGCATCTCGCCGGCCGTGTGCGAGTCGAGGTTGCCAGTGGGCTCATCGCACAACAGCAGTTGCGGCCGGCCGGCCACGGCCCGCGCGATCGCCACCCGCTGCCGCTGCCCGCCCGACAACCTCGTCGGCAGGAACTCCGCGCGGTCTGCCAAACCAACTCGGTCCAGCGCCTCCAACGCCTGCTTGCGGCGAGCAGCACGCGAGGAGCCTCGATACAGCTGGGACAGCATGACGTTCTCGACGACCGTGCGATGCGCCAGCAGGTGGAATGCCTGGAAGACGAAGCCGATACTGCGCCCCCGCAGGCCGGCCCGGCCTGCGTCGTCGAGTTCGCTGACGTCCTCGCCCGCGAACCGATAGGTGCCCGACGACGGGCGGTCGAGCAGGCCGATCATGTTGAGCAGCGTCGACTTGCCCGAGCCCGAAGGCCCGACGATCGCGAGCCACTCCCCTGAGTCGATCGCCAGATTGACCTGTTGCAACGCGTTGACGGGCGGGTCCGAGCTGTACGCGCGGGAAACCCCGGTCAACTCCACGACCGGTGGCGGGTTCATTTCGCGCCGACGACGACGAGGTCGCCCGCCGACAGGCTCCCGCTCGACGGTGTTATCGCGACGAGTCCCTTCGCCGCCAGGCCCGGAGTCACGGTGACTTCTCGGACATCGCCCTGCGCTACCTGGACCTGCACACGTGACCTGCCGTCAGCCGCGACCGACAGCGCCGACGCCGGTACGGCGAGCACCTCGGATCCGGTCGTGCTCACCGTGATCGTCATGACCACTGACACGCCGACAAGAGTCGGAGGTACGTCGGACGCACTGACCTCGACGAAGAATCGCTGCGGGTCCACCCCGCGGGTGCCCGGCGTCGTCGCGACTTCGGTGACCACGCCTTTCGCGCGTACGCCGAGGTCAGGGGCGTTGATCGCCACAGCCGCGCGACGTCGTACCAGCTTGGCGTCGGCCGCAGACAGGGCCGAGTCGATCACCAGCGTTGCGTTGGTGACGGTCATGACCGGGCCGTTGACCTGGTCGCCGACCTTGAGCTTCACCTCGTCGACCCGCACGGGCAGGTTGGGCAAAAACACCAGCTCGTCGGCGGGCACCTGGATGTCGAGCGGGCCCGTGGTACTGCTCGCTATGAGTCTCTGACCCCGTGCATCGAGCAGCGCGACTCGCTGACGAGCCAGGGTGACAGCCTGGGTTGCTTGAGCGAGCTCGGACTCGGCGACGGCCGCCTCGGTGCGAGGGTTGGCAGTCACCGCGGCTGCGGCTGTCAGCGCGCGGACGGCAGCTCGCGCGGAATCCAGACCCGCGCGGGCCGCAACCACGGCGTCACTTGACTGCCGGACGGCCGCCTCCAGTGCAGCGGTCTCCGCCGCGGTCGTAACGCGAGGCGTGCCCGCCTGACCTCGGGCGAGTGCTGCATCCGCTGCCTTCTTGGCCGCCGACGCAGTGTCCACCGCACCCTGTTTCGCGGAGACGTCAGCTACAGCGACGAGGCGCGCGGTCTCGGCGTCGGCCGTCGCAACAGTCACGTCGGTCCTCGCCACCGCGATAGCGCCCGCGTCCTGCGGGCTAGCCGCCAGGAGCGCGGCGAGTGCGGCCTGTTTGGTTGCGATCGTCGCGGTGCCTGACGCCTTCACCGCTTCGAGTGTCGCCTTGGCCGCGGTGACGTCAGCCTGCGCCGAGGTGACAGCGGTCGCGGCCTGGTCGGCCGTGCTCTGGAGCGTCGCGAGGTCGGCCGCGCTGGTCGGCACGGGCGTTCCGGCGCGCGCCTCGGCCAGCCGCGCCGTGGCGACCTTCGCGTCGTCCTGGGCCGCCTTCAGCGCGTTCGACTTGGCGGTCACTTCCGCATCAGCGGCAAGGCGTTCGCTCTCGCGCTTCGCCCGACCCGCCGCTTGCCCCGCCGGCGTAACCACGACTCGAGCCGCTCTCAGCCGCTCCGCCGCGGCGCGGCGCGCGCTCTCGGCGGCTAGTACCGCCTCCCGAGCCACCAGCAGCTCTGATTGCACCGCGAACACGTCGGTCTGCGCCGCGCGCAGCGCTTGCAGTTGCTCCTCCGTCGGTCCGAACGGTGTCCGACTAGACGCGACGTACCAGGACGCGACGGCGCTCGACGTTGAGGCGTCGAAAACGCCGTCGATCTGTCCTGGCGAGAACCCGAGCCGTGCCAGCCCTCGCTCGAGCTGCCGGACGTCGTCGCCGACGGTTCCGGCAACAAGGTCGCGATGCGATGGCGAATCGCCCTCGAGCACGAACACCGGCCGCCCGGATACCGCGAGCGCTACCGCCCCCTCCTTGATCACGGCACCGCGATTGGGCGTAGCTGTCACGACGCTGTTGGCGGCCGTTCTTGCCGACTTCAGCGCGGATCCGGGCAGCAGAACCGAGCGCGGGGCGCCGAACCGGACTGTTCCGCGCGCGGTCACCTCTGATGACAAGCGCAACTTCTCGACCGGGATCGTGATGTTGGAGGCAGCCGGTGCAGCGGTCGTGGCGGCGATCTCCGCAGGCGACTTAACCTGCTTCCCGGCGACCCAGCCGACAGTAGTTGCGAGGATCACCGTGACCAGCCCCGCGGCGAGCTTGGCGTTTCGGCTCATCGTCACGGCGTGGGCGCCTTGTCGAGCAGGTCGGCGTTCTGTTCGCGGAACTGCTTCTCGACCTCGGTCCGCACGGTGTCCTCGACGCTGGTGATGTGCTGGTTCTCGCAGGCGATGTCGGTGTTGACGAGCTCGACTTCCTTGCGTTGCAACGCCGTCAGCGCCGTCTTGTCGTACGTCGGCTCAGCCGTTGCGTCGGAAGTAGATGCCTCCTCCGAGGAGCCGACGATGCTCTTGAGCTCTTCGATGAGCGTGGCGTCAACCTCTTGTGGATCTGAGAGGTCGAACCCCGCCGTCCGCATGCACTCGGACCACTTCTTGATTGCCGCCTGCATGCGCGGGTCGGCCACGATCTTCGCGTCGAGGTCATCAAGCTTCGCCTGGATCGACTGGGCAAAGCCAGGTCCGCCGAACGCCTCCTCCGTCGCTTTCTTGGTGCAGCCGCCAAGGTTCGAGAAGTCACCGTTGTCGAGGGCGACGGCGTAGGTGTCGCTGCCCGGGTCACCGAGTAGGGCGAGGTCGTACGCGCGGCGGTCGGCGGGTGAGAGCGCCGCGCGGACCTTCTCGTTGGGCCCACCCGCCGCTTGCTGGCGCCGCTGCTCGTACAGCGTCGTGATGCCGTAGCCGAACTGCTTCTCGAACTCCTGCTCGGTGAAGGTTCCACCGGTCAGGGTCGCTTCACGCGCGGCCGGATCGACCGGGGTGTACTCGAAACCTTGCTGCTGCATGCAGTCGCGGATGATGTGCTCGACCTTTGCTTGGCGCGCAAGGATGCCCTCCCGGTCGAAGCCAAGCTGCTCCTCGACCGGGACTGCTTCAGCGGACGAGCCACCGCCGCCGCCACAGCCGGTGAGTGCCACGGAAAGGGCCACACCGGCGATGATGATGCGTTGCTGCATTCGCTCTCCTAGGGTGATCAGGGCATGGGGGAACCGGCTGTTCGGTGCGCACATCGCCGGGAACTGTGTGTCGAACTACTTCTCGCCGGCGCCCTCGCCCGCGTCCTCGCCGTCGCCCGCGTCCTCGCCGTCGCCCTCCACGAGGAGCACCTGGTAGTTGGCGTCGAGGCGGACGTCGACGGTCTTGCCGTCGGCGCGCGTGACCTCGACCTCCCAGGTGGCACCGGCCTCGTTGTCGAGCTCTACCGCGTTCACAGTGCCGCCCGGCAGAACCCTGAGCGCGGCCTCGCGCGCCTTGTCGGCTTCGGGCCCTGTCGCCGTGCCTTCACCGTCGTCGCCGCTGAGTCCGTAAGCGGTGCCGCCCGCGCCGAGCACTACGGCCGACGCGGCGCCTGCCGCTGTGATCTTCATCCTGCGACTGAGCTTCATCGCTCTCCCCTTAGCTCTCGTTGGGCCTACGAGGAGAACCTAGGCAGCCACAATGAGAGAGCGATGAGACACCTACGGCATCAGGCCGCCGGCAAGGAGACGTCGACGCGCGCGCCTGGATTGGCGTCGGTCGCCGTCGCGCTGCCGCCGTGAGCCTGGGCAACCGCGTAGACGATCGAGAGCCCCAGCCCGGCGCCGCCCCCGGTGCGACTCGCATCGGCACGGCTGAAACGTTCGAAGGCACGATCGGCGAAACCCGCGGGGAACCCGGCGCCGTGATCGCGTACGGCGAAGCGGATGACGCCCGCGCCGTCGTACCCGGCGGTCAGCACGACGTCACCGGCACCGTGCCGCAGCGCGTTGTCGACCAGGTTGGCCAAGGCCTGCTCCAGCCGCGCCCGATCCGCCGTCAGCGCCACCCCGGCAGGGGCGTCGGTGCGGATGTCGCGCCCGTGGGCGGACGGGTGCCGGCGGGCGCGAGCCGCAACGGTTTCGAGTACGTCGGCCGCGTCGATCGATTCCCGATGCAGCAGCAGTTTCTCCTCGTCGGACTGCGCGAGCAGCAGCAGATCCTCACTGAGCCTGCACAACCGATCGGTCTCCTCGAGCGCGGAGACGAGGGCTTCCCGGAGCTCGGCCGGCGCGCGTTCTCCCACGAGCGCGACCTCGAGTTCGCTCTTGAGCACGGTGAGCGGTGTGCGCAGCTCATGACTGGCGTCCTCGACGAAGCGTCGGTCCTTGGCGATCACCGCCCGCTCCGACTGCTGCGCCTGGTCGAGCCGCTCCAGCATCGCGTTCAGAGTCGTGCCGAGACGTCCGAGCTCGTCGTCGACCGGCGGAACCGGCCGCCGCCGGTCCGGCTGGTCGCTGATCTCGCCCGCCGCTCGACTCATGGCCTCGACCGGCCGCAGGGCGATCCCGGCGACGACATAGCCGGCGACGCTCGCAAGCACCAGCGCCGCGCCGAGCCCGGTGACCAACAGCACTAGGAGCGATCCCAACGCCTCGGTCTTGTCTTCCAGTGTCGAGCCGACGACGACGATCACTGGCTCACCGGAGCGCTGCACGCGCGAGGTGAGCAGTCGCAGGTGCTCGTCAACAACATCGTCCCCGGGCCGGTCGACGAAGATCGGCGCAGCCTGCGCGCGGGCGAGCTGCGACCGGTCGAGGAGGGCATCCTGCTTCGGCGTCGTCGCCGCGATGACCGACCCATCAGGCCGGAGCACCTGGATGAAGTGCTCTTCGGCGAACGCCGATGGGGCGACAGGAAGCGTGTCCGACTGAGCGCTAGCGACCTGCGCGCTTACTTCGCTCGAGCGAACGCGCAATCCGCGGTCGAGAGAGCGGCTCAGCTCGCCGTCGAATCGCACGTAGACGAACGCCCCGACTGCGGCGAGCACGAGAAACAGGGACAGCGCGAAAGCGCCGGTGACCTTCCACCTGATGGGCAGGCGTGTCACGGCTTCGCCGATTCGTTGAGGCGGTAGCCCGCGCCGCGCACGGTCTCGATCGACGACGTACCGAATGGGCGATCGATCTTCTCGCGCAGGTAGCGGATGTAGACGTCGACGACGTTGGAGCGGTTCTCGTATTCCTCGTCCCATGCCGACTCGAGCAGCGCGAACCTCGACAGGACCTGGCCGGCGCGCAGCATCAGCGCCTCGAGGATCGCGAACTCCTTGGCGGTGAGGTCGATGGGCTCGTCGCCGCGGGACACCGTCCTCGCTGCGGGGTCGAGCCGAAGGTCGCCCACCTCGATGACGGGCGACGACTTGCCGGCCGCTCGCCGTACCAGAGCACGCAAGCGCGCCAGCAACTCGTCGAGAGCGAATGGCTTCGCGAGGTAGTCGTCCGCGCCGATGTCGAGACCGGTTACCCGGTCCACGACCGCAGTGCGCGCGGTAAGCATCAAAACAGGCGTGTCGTTGCCGGCCGCGCGCAACTGGCGGCAGACCTCGAACCCGTCTATGTCGGGGAGCATCAGGTCGAGAACGATCGCCGAGTACTCGGTCGCGCCCGCGTTGCACAAAGCGTCTTCACCGGTGTGCGCGACGTCGGCACTGAGCCCATGGGCTTCGAGGCCGCGCCGGATGATCCCGGCCAGCTTCGGCTCGTCCTCGACAACCAGAACCCGCATACGACCCACGCTTCCAGACCGGTACGCCGTGACGGTACCGACCTGCGGCGCACGGTGATGCCGAAGTGTGCGCGCCGAAGGATGAAAGCCAGATGAGCGCGGGAGTTTGGGCGAACTGTGCGGCTGGCACGTTGCTATCACCACGTGCCAGACACACAGTTCGCTATCTCGCTTGGTCGCTCTTGCGCCAGACCGTCAGCAATGACTTGCGTCTCGAAGCAGTCCGGCGGCCTCACCCGGGAGATCGAACGCTTGTCGTAACGCCGGTAGTGACCGATCGCCTTGTCGAAGGGCGACAGCGGTCCACAGGGAGCGCGTCACCGAGCCGATGCCCGCGCCTACTTCGAGAACCCGCCGGCCGACGTACGGCCGCGCACGGCTGCACCAGTAGCTGCGCCAGTTTGCGGCACCGGCGAACACTTCGACTTCGGAGCCGGCGTACTGGAACGAGTCGTCGGTCACGGCCGACCCACTCGGACCACCGGCCGGATGTACTGAGAGCTGATCAGGCTCGGCACGAGCGGAACCGTCGTGCGGTTGGCCAGCGCCGAGGCCGTGATTGACCAGGCTGACGAAGTTCATTTGCGACTCGCCGGCGTAGCGTGGTTTGCGATCGACCGGCACCCTGATGATCCCGACGCGCGAGCGCATCAGTGCGGCGGGGTAGTTGTTCCAGAGGTCCCGACGTGAGTCATACGCGTGAGCGCGGGCGCCGGGAGGAGACTGAAGTTGCCGAAGTCGAGTCGACGTCCGGTCAGCAGATGAAACAGCCACGGTACGACGAGAACAGCGCGAGCACACCGGTTGCGGCGACGACAAGCCCCGCGTCGAGAACCCTCCGCTGCAGGCCCTGGGGGGTCAGCCGCTGGCGCAAGGCACGCGGATCTTGCTCGTGCGCCATCAGGCCGAACTCTGTGGGGGCTGGTGCATCGGCGGAAAGTACCATGCCGGCCGCTCGGGAATCCCCCCGGAAACCGGCATCGTTTCCGGCCGTCAGTCGAGGGGTGGCAGCGCTCGCTGGCTCCGGCCGGTCGCCGTAACCGCGGCGCTCGCGACGCAGACCAACGCGATGGCGACCAGCTGCAGCGCTCGCAGCCGCTGCCCGAGGATGACGAAGCCCGCGATCGCGCCGGCGGCCGGCTCCAGGCTCATCAGGATTCCGAACACCCGTGTGGGCAGGCGTCGCAGCGCGCCGATCTCCAGTCCGTAGGGCAGAGCCGACGACAGGACAGCCACGCCGGCCGCGGCCAGGAGCAGCGAAGGCCGCTCGACGACCCCCGCGGCACCGTGCACGCCAAACGGAAGGACGAGGACCGTCGCGACCGCCAGCGCGACCGCGAGCCCGTCCAAGCCGGGAAGCGCCTGACCCAACGACGCCCCCGCGAAGATGTACGCAGCCCAGAACAGGCCCGCCCCGAAGGCGAACAGCAGACCGCGCAGCGGTACGTCGGCGGTGCGCTCGAGGCCGAGTAGCACCACCCCGGTGGCGGCGACCAACCCCCACAGCACGTCGAGTGCGCGCCTCGTCTGCACGAGGGCGACGGCGAGCGGCCCGATGAACTCGACCGTGACTGCGATGCCGAGCGGGACGGTCCGCAGCGACTGGTAGAAGAGCGAGTTCATCCCCGCCATGGCCACCCCGAAGACGGCCGCGGCCCGCCACTGCGCGCGCGACCATCGCCGGATCCGCGGCCGGGCAATGGCGAGAAGCAGCAGCGCCGCCAGCCCGATGCGGAAGAGCGTGACCCCCTGCGCACCGAGCTCGTCGAACAGCGTGCGGCCGATGCCGGCGCCCACCTGAACGGAGGCGATCGAACCGAGCACCAGCAGCGGCGCCGGGATGTGGTCCGTGCGCAGCTGGGGCACGCGATGCACTCCCTGGACCGACGTGGACTCGACGCTAGCTCACTCCGCAGGTCGGCCTGCTCCCGCCGCGACAGGTCGCCGTACACGAGCGGTTACGCAGCGCGGCAGCGACCTGGTAGGGCCCCGATTGGCGAGCAAATGCCTCCCCCGCGTGCGATCATGCGCAGATGTCGTCGGCTTCGGATGAGCCCCGGTCGACGCGCGACGACAGTCACGCGGCGCGACCGGCGCGAGCGCAGATGCCCGGGCGCTGGGGACTGCTGCCGAGCCGGTGGCGCCTGCGGAAGTCACCCAAGTGGTGGCAGGAAATCGCCTTCATCCTCATCAGCTATGCGATGTACTCCCAAGTCCGCAACCGGGTGGGCAGCACAACCGCGGCCGATTGCGGTCAAGAGCAGCTGCTGAGCCAACTGCAGACCGCGGCATGCAATCGCGCCCTCGACATCTGGCACTTCCAACGGGCAATCGGCACCGGTTTCGAGCTCGGCGTCAACAAGGCCGTGGCCGGCATCGAATGGCTCGCGGTCGCCTCCAACTACTGGTACGCGCTGGCGCATTTCATCGTGACGATCGGCGTGCTCGTCTGGGTCTACCGGCGGCACCCGCTGCAGTACCGCGGGCTGCGCACCGCGCTCTACAGCACCAACATGTTCGCGCTCCTGGGCTACACCTTCTATGAACTGGCGCCGCCGCGCATGCTGACGCAGGTCGGCTTCATCGACACCGTCGTGCAGTTCGAAACATGGGGCTCGTGGGGATCGGGCGGTGTCGCAGCAGTGTCCAACCAGTTCGCCGCGATGCCCTCGATGCACGTCGCGTGGTCGATCTGGTCGGCGTACGCGCTCATTTCGCTCTCGCCGCATCGCTGGGTCCGCGTGCTGGGTGCCATCTACCCGGTCATCACGATGTTCGTGATCGTCGCGACCGCCAACCACTTCTGGCTGGACGCCGCCGGCGGCATCGTCGCCCTCTGGCTGGGATTCCTCACCCAGCGACTGCTCTCCGGCCAGCCCGCAGTGGAGCTGGCTCTGGAGCGGCCGCACGAGGTCGCGAGCGTCGCTACTTAGCGCGCAGGAACTCCGCAACGGTCGGTACGACGGTCGTGGGCGCTTCCTCAGGCGCGAAATGTCCCACGCCCGGCAACGTCACCATCGAGCAGTTAGCGCCGAGATCGCGGACGACGGCTTCGCCGACGGAGATCGGCAGCACCGGATCAGCTGCGCCCCACAACACCAGACTGCGTTCGACGCGGATGCGCGAGGGCGCGCGAGCAGGCTGGGGCCGGCGGGCGGCGCGCCGGGCAAGTTTGCGGACCGCGCGTACCGCAGCCGGCCTGGCAGCAGCCCGGTAGTAGGACAGCATCGCCTCCGTGCGATGCGGGTCGGCGTACGCCGCGACGTAGTGTTCCTCGATCTCCTGCGGCAGCGGCGGGTCTGTCCGCCACGGCATGCGCAGCATGTACCGGACCAGCCGTTCGCCGCTGAGCCGGAACGCGACCTCCGGCAGGAACGGCACCGCGAACGCCGGCACGTGCGGGGCCCGTCGCACATCGATGTCGTGGTAGGGCGCGTTGATGACAACGAGGCGCCGGACCAGGTCTGGGCGCGCGCCCGCCAGTCGCAGCGCGAGGACACCACCCCAGTCGTGCCCGACGACGTCGACCGGTCCGTCGACCTCGTGCAGCACCAGCGCGGCGAGCTCGTCGACCATCGTCGCGACGTCGTACGGCCCGCGCATCTCGCTCTCGCCCAGACCCTTGAGGTCGGGCGCCAGCACGATCCGATCCTTCGCCAGCTCGGGCACCATGGCACGCCAGCAAATGGCGGTCTGCGGTACGCCGTGCAGCAACAGTGTGGGCGTCGTGCGGCGATGCCGCTTGGGATCGGCGCGCCACAGGTGGAACCGCACGCCTTCGGCGGCGACGAACCGGGACTCCGCCGGTGCGAGGCTTACTGTCACCCGTAGAACACCCTCTCCACAACGGTTCGCGCCCGCCGGGTCGCCCGCCGGTAATCTTCCATGAACTGGCTGCGGCTGCCCGCCGGATAGCCCAGTGCGCGGGCAACACCCGCGATCGCGCGCGCGTCATCAGGCAGCATGTCAGCAGCGCGGCCCTTGACCAGCATCACCGCGTTGCGACTGTCGGCAACGAGCTGCCATGCCTGCATGAGGATGTGCGCGTCGGCACCGTCGATGAGTGTGGCTTGCGCCGCGGAGTAGAGCGCATCGGGAGTCGACGTCGTCCGCAGTCCGCGGATCTCGTGCGCGTACTGGAGTTGCAGCAGCTGCACGGTCCATTCGACATCGGACAGGCCACCGGGGCCCAGCTTCATATGCCGGGTGCGCTCCGCCCCCCCATGAAGGCGTTCGGTTTCGACTCTGGCCTTGATGCGCCGGACCTCGCGCAGCTCGAACGGGCCGAAGGCTTCGGGCCAGCGCACCGGCGCGATGAGCTGCTCGAACTGGGTGCCGAGCTCGAGATCGCCGGCGACGAATCGCGCGCGCAGCAAGGCTTGTGCCTCCCACACAAGCGACCAGCGTTCGTAGTACTTCGCGAACGACGCAATGCTGCGAGTCAACGGACCCTGCTTGCCCTCGGGGCGAAGGTCGGCGTCGATGGTGAGCGGTGGGTCGGGTGCTGGCAGGGCGAGCAGCCGGCGCAGCTCGTTGGCTACCGCGGTCGCGGAAGCAGCGGCTTCGTTGTCGGGGACGCCGGGCAGCGGATCGTGCACGAATAGGACGTCGGCGTCGGAGCCGTAGCCTTGCTCGCGCCCGCCGAGCCGGCCCATGCCGATGACGGCGAAGCGCACGTCGAGGGGTGCTCGGCGCTCGATCTGGACTTTGCGCATCGCCACGTCGAGAGCTGACGCGATAGTCGCATCGGCGACGTCGCTCAGCGCGACGCCGACAGCGCGGACGTCGAGGAACCCGAGCAGGTCGGCACACGCGACGCGCAACAGTTCGTGCCGGCGTACCCCACGGGCTGCCGCCACGGCGGTCTCGGGATCGGCATGCCGGCGTACGACGGACGCTTGCTCAGCGCGCAACGCGTCGGGCTGCGTCGGCACCAGCTCCTCGTCGCGCGCGACGATGCCGACCGCTTCGGGCGCCCGAGCGAGCAGGTCGGCGACGTACCTGCTGGCCGACAGCAGCCGCGCCAGCCGCTCCGCGACCACATCGGAATCACGCAGCAGGGCAAGGAACCACGGCGACTCGCCGAGCTCGTCGGACACCTGGCGGAACGCCAGCAGCCCGGCGTCGGGATCATGCGCGTCGGCGAACCAGCCGAGCATGACCGGCAGCATCGTGCGCAGGATCTGCGAGCGCCGCGACAGACCAGTCGTCATCGCCTCGAGATGGCGCAGCGCACCCCGCGGGTCGGCGAAGCCCAATGCCTCGAGCCGCTCGGTCGCCGCCTCCGGCGAGAGGCGAACGGTGTCACTAGGCAGTCGCGAAACCGCCTGCAGCAGCGGCCGGTAGAACAGCTTCTCGTGCAGGCGGCGCACCTCGACCGCGTGCCGCAGGTGCTCGCGTTGCCAGAGCTCGACCGCGGTCGTCCGCGCCGTGTCGGTGGCTCCCATCGACCGTGCCAGCCAGCGGAAGGAAGCGGGGTCGGCCGGGATCAGATGCGTGCGCCTGAGCCGCTGCAGCTGCAGCCGGTGCTCGGTCTTGCGCAGGAAGCGGTAGGCCGCGTCGAGCTTCGCGGCGTCGTCTTCGCCGACATATCCCCGCTCGCTCAGCGCGTGCAACGCGGCGAGCGTGCCCTGCTGGCGAACGCCGTCGTCAAGACGTCCGTGCACGAGCTGCAGCAGCTGTACGGCGAACTCGACGTCGCGCAGGCCGCCGGGGCCCAGCTTGAGCTGACGGTCAACCTCCGACGACGGGATCGAGCCCTCGACCCGGCGCTTCATCGAACGGATGTCCTCGACGAAGTCGGGCCGCTCCCCCGCAGACCACACGAGCGGCGCGATGCGTTCGGTATAGGCCGCGCCAAGTGCCGCGTCGCCGGCTATCGGCCGCGCCTTGAGCAACGCCTGGAATTCCCAGGTCTTCGCCCACCGACGGTAGTAGGCCTCGTGGCTTGCCAACGTTCGGACCAGGGGACCTGCCTTGCCCTCGGGCCGCAGCGCGGCATCGACCGGCCAGAGCGTGCCCTCAGACGTGTTTGCGCCGCAGGCGCGGATGAGTCCCTCGGCCAAGCGCGTCGCCGTACGGAGGGCCGACTGCTCGTCGCCGCCGTTGACCGCCTCGGCGACGAAGACGACGTCGACGTCGCTGACGTAGTTGAGCTCGCGGCCGCCGCACTTGCCCATCGCGATGACCGCGAGGCGACACGGCTCGGACCGCGGGGGCAGGCCGGCGCGGGCGATTGCCAGCGCGGCTTCGATCGCGGCTGCGGCGAGGTCGGCCAGTTCGGCCGCGACCTCCGCGACGTCGAGCTCGGCTGAGACGTCGCGGGCGGCAAGGCGCAGCAGAGCATTGCGATAGCTGATGCGCAGCGCGCCGAGCTCGTCATCGGAAGCGCCCGCGGCGCGCGGCTCGTCCGCGTCCGCGTCGGCGCCGACCGCCTCGAGCAAGCTGCGCCGCAGCTCGGACGCCGACGGCCGCTTGCTGGCGAGATCGGGGTCTGCCAGCCCGTGCCATGAATCGGGGTGTCGCGCGAGGTGCTCGCCCAGGGCGGTGGAGGTGGCAAGCACGTTGATGACGCTCGCTCGTACGTCGTCATCACGATCGAGAACCGAGAGCAGGTCGTCCCGATCGGGAGCGGCCTCGATCAACCGGTCGAGTGCCGTGAGAGCCAGGTCAGGGTCGGCACTGGCCGCAACCGCCTCCAGCATGTGGCCGTAGAGCGCAGGCCGGCGCGCGAGCACGCTCGCGGCGTCGACGGGTCGGGCGAACCCGAGCCGGGCGAAGCCCAGGACGAGGTCGCGGTCGGCCTCGTCCCCTTCGGGCGACACGACCGCCTCGTCGCCGTCCGGCGTCACGTCAGCTTCGGTCACGCGAGCGCCGCGAAACGGTTGAAGAGCCCTCGCCAGATGGCCGGCGACCGCTGGGCCAGTTCCATCGACTCGCTCCGCACCGTTTCCGGATCGAGGCCGGCCGCGCGGAGGGCGTCGAAGTCCTCGTCGGTCCATTGGCTGACCTGCTGCGGCGGCGCCTCCGGGTGGAACTGCACGCCCCACGCGCGCTCGCCGAGCCGGAAGGCCTGATGCGGGTACGCCGGCGAGCTGGCCAGCCACACGGCGTCCGGCGGGAGCCGGTCGACGCCGTACCAGTGCCATTGCACGGCCTCGAGGGACTCCGGCATGCCGGCGAACAGCGGATCGGACTGCGCTCCGGGCCTGACCGTGATGCGCCCGGCGCCGATCTCGGGCGCGGGTCCGCGGTTGACGACGCCGCCGCACGCCACCGCGAGCACCTGCGCGCCCAGGCACACCCCCATCGTCGGTACGCCGGACGCGACGCAACCGCGCAGCAGCTCCTGCTCGTGCTCGAGCCACGGGTGTCCCGCGTCGACGTTGGGGGCGCCCCCCATCACGATGAGCGCGTCGTAGCCGGCCGGTAGCCGCGTCGGGACCTGCTCGTCGGCGTACACGCGCACCACATCGAGGTCGAGGCCCGCCGCCGGCAGCCACTCCTCGAGGGTCCCGAGACCGTTCTCGACGATGTGAGTAATCGCGAGAGCCCTGGCCACGACGTGAGGGTACGACGCGTCATGGCAGCTAGCCGACTATCCGGACGAGTGCCGCCGCCGCATCGACGAATGCAGGATGGTCGACCGTGAGCGGCTGGACGTCGGCAACGACCAAAGTGGACGCGTCCCACAATCCGAAACTGCCCCAGTCAGCGTCGTAGTACGACCACCAGCGGACGCCCGCATACCGGCGAAGGTCGAAGATGACGCGCGCCCACGCTTGCGTCACCTGCCGATCGCGGGTGACGACGCGGGAGGGTTTGAGCCCGAGCTCGAGAAGCCGCGCTGCGTCGTCGAGATCGCAGACCTCGACAAGGTCCGGCAAGTCGTAGGTGACCAGCGCGCGGACGCTTCCGGGCAGGCTCGGTGTGCCGCGCAGCAACCCTTGGTTCCACTGCGCCGCATAGCCGAACGCTTCCGCGACCGCGCCGCTCGCGCTGTCGCCCACGTAGAGGGTGTCGTAGAGATCCGGGTTGTCGACCCGATTCGCACCAATCGAAGGAGGCACGAAGAGCGGGTGGCCCGACTCCCCAGGAGTCGCCGCGGAAAGGTAGGGCACCACCCGATACAGGCGGCGCACTACGCGAACGCGCCGACGGCGAGTGCGTCAATCGCGCCGAGGACCGCCGCGGGGCCTCGCAGTTCGAGTACGTCGATCGGGCGCGCGCCACCCAGGCTCGCGTTCGAGCCCGACAGCCAGGCGCCCGCCTGCTCGGGATGGAGCTCGAGGAGCAACCGGTCGAGTATGTGGTCGAGGTCGGAGATGCGCTTGCGGTTCTCGGCCCCGATCCGTTCCGAACCGGACTTCCACCGTGACGGCTGGCTGCGCGACACGCCGAGTATGTCCGCGACAACGTTGTTGCCGAGCGCGGTGACCACGCGCTGGACTGCGCCAGTGCTTTGAAAGAGCTTCAAAGCGTCTTGCGACACCCTGATGGTCGCCAGGTCGCGACTCCGGCGTGCGTGCGGCTTGGTGGCCATCTTCTCCGTGGTCACCTTCATCGCGGCGACCTGCTTCTCGGCCGTTGCCTTCACCACTCGCCCAACCCGTTTGTCAGCCATGGGTCCCTCCGTCGCGTTTGCCCAACAGTATACGTTGGGTGGGACTCCGGCCGGAAGAGGCCGCCGGAGCTACAGGACGAGGCGGCGGTGCTGCCGAGGAGTGTCGCTCCTCCAGCCGTCGAGCTGCACGACGCGGGCTCCGGCCTCGTAGGTCAGCGCCGCGTCCTGATCGTCGACGACCAATGTGCTGAGGAACGGACGCCCGTCCACGGTCATGTCGATCCGGTTGAGGCCGGTCGTCGTGAGCGTGATGGTCCGGTCGCGTTTGCGCACCGCTGTCCGCAGGCGCGTGAAGGGCGTCTCCTCCAGCAACCCGGCGCAGTGGGTTAGCAGTGCCTCGTTGTCGCCGAGCAGGTCGTCGGCGGTGAGGGGGTGCGTGACACCGGTGATGCCGACGTCTTCGATCGGCAGTCCCTCACTCGGGCCTGACCGCGTCGCCCTGCGGTAGGCGAACGTGAACCCGATCCCTTTCGGCAGAGCCGGCAGGTGGATCTCCGGGCTGCTCAGCCCGTTGCGCACCGACTCGTAGTCGGACACGTTCGCGCCGCCGGCGCCGGTCGCCGTACCGGTGCAGATGAAGCGCCCGACGTTGTTGTCGACGAAGCCGGCCGTGAACAGGTCGCCTGCGGAGTACGTCGTCGAGTCGGCGATGAGGACGACCGGGCCGCCGTAGCGCTGCCCGATCTCGTTGCAGGCGTCTGGGTCGGTGATCGGGATCGGCTGCGAGTAGCGCTCGCCGCTGCGCACGGCTTCCTCGAGCGACGCCTTCCACGGCGCGAGCTCGGTTGCCATCGCCGGGTCGTGCGCGAGCGCCCGGGTGAAGTCGGTGGCAAGCACCGCGAACCTGGTCGGCTCGATGTGGTTGGGCGTGAAGAGCTGCAGCGCCATCTCCGCCGACCAGATGTAGCCGCCGGGATTGGACCGCAGGTCAATGATCAGCCCGCGGTCAGGCAGCAGGTCTATCAGCCGGATCAGTTCGTCGAGGAAGGGCCCGGGCAACGAGTCGAACGCGTAGATGCGCAGGTAGCCGTACGGCCCGCCGGGCAGGTCGAGCTCTGCTGCCTTGAGAGTGCGGCGCAGCTTGGTCGGGATCGATTTCTGGATGGGCGCCGGCTGCTGGCGGGCCGGCCTCGCGGGCGTGCGCGGCGCGTCGGCTTTCTTGCCGGTCAGCACGTCGGGGCGGAACAGCATCACCTTCGCCAGCCGGATCGCTTCCGCCGCCGGATCCAGCGCCATGGCCAGCTTCGGGTCGTGTGCCGCGCGGGACAAGGCACCGGGCCGCACCGCCTTGCCGACCGCTCCGGGCTCGATGACCCGCCAGTCGAACCGGGCCTCCTTCAGCGGGTCGCCTGGCTTGGCGCCCACGGGGTGGTAGCCGACGACGACCCACTGCTCGTCCGGTGGCGGGCCGTAGCCGAGCGCGCGCAGTGTCAGGCTCTGCGTCGCCCACGCGCGCTGCGTGTCCGGGCGCCCGCCGACCTCCCGCTCGCTGTGCCGCTGCACCGCGGTGTCGATCGGCACACCGTTCCAATAGACGACCTCGGCACCTGGCTTGAAGGAAGCCGGAACGCCCGGTTCGACCTTGCTGACGATGTACCGCGCGCCCTTCGTCGGCCCGACCATCTCGACAAGGAACGGCAGTACGGCGACGCGTCCCGAAATGTCGGACGGTCCGACGTACCGCGTGTGCGCGTCGCGCAGGTTGGTGATGATCTCGGCCAGCTCGGCGTGGAACTCGTCGACGGTCAGCTCCTCCGCGCGTGATCGCAGGAGGCGCAGCCGCTGGACCGGATCGAACCCGTAGCGCGCCATCTTCAGCGGCAGGTGCGTGTAGAGGCCCTCGATGATCTGCTCGATGCCGTCTATGAGGTCCAAGCGTTCGGCGAGGGTGAGATCCGCGGGGTGAACGAACGGACCGGTGATCTGACCCGCCGCCGTACGCGCAGACCGTGCCGTCCGCGCCCGTGGCGTCGATGTCGTTGCGGCAGTCGCCTTCGCCTTCGCTCGACCGTTCGCAACCGGCTCTTTCATCAACTCAGTGAGGTCGATGCCCTGCCGTGCCGTGGCCAGATCGACGGTCTTCACGCCGCTCCTCCGATGCGTCTGCGTGCGGTTCTGCTGTCAGTTGGCGTAGTAGTCGGCCAGCTCGCCGAGAACGCCGCCGTGGAAGCCCTTGCCGGGGATGGTGTTCAGCCACGCAGGGGTGTGCGTGAGTTCGTCGAGCGGCGGGATCACCGGGGTTACGCCGGGGGGCGGCGGCCCGGCGGTCGGTCCGGCCCCCGTCGGCATGTCCAGCTGCAGCTCCAGCGGCGGAGGGCCGGGCAGCCCGATGCCACCGACGGCGCGCGCCGCCTCGGCCGCGAGAAGCGCAGCGTCCGGGTCGGCTCGGACCTTGTTGAGCCGCTGCTTGATCGTGTTCCACGCCCAGTGTTTGGCCGGTTCCCCAGGCCGCGGGATCGAGATGGTGCGCTTCTGGCCGCCGACCGTGATCGGGCCGGCAGGTGACGTGCCCGCAGCCGTCATCAGCGACGGCAGTCCGTACTTCGCGACTCCGTTGATGACGACGAGCGCGACGTCGCGCTCGCGCGTCGTGATCAGGTCGCGCCACGGGTCGTTGGTCCGCTTGGTCACCACGGTCAGGTCGCCCAGCGCGCCGGGCACTATGCGGCCGGCCTGGTGCGGCCACGCGCGCGCGAGAACGTCGCCGGGATTGGCGGTGACCATCTCGACGAGTTCGCGGTCGGAGAAGCCGAGGTTTCGCGCCCGATTCCAGATGTCGGCGACTTTGAGCTCACCGAGCACGTGCTTGGTGCCGGACGGCGCCCAGTCCGACCCGAGGCAGACCGTCAGACCCGCCGCCTTGGCCGCGAGTACGTCGGTCGTCTGGCCGTAGAGCCACAGGTTGGAGAACGGCGACCAGACGACAGCGCCAGGAGCTGCCGCCCAGTCGGAGAAGTCGGTGATGGCATTGCAGTGGATCGCAATCAGTCCGCGTTGCAGGCACTGCGCGTTACGCAGTCCGGCGTACTCCTTGGTCACGACTGTGCCCGGGGCACCTTCGGAGCAGTGGTAGATGAAGCTCGCACTATTGGACAGGTCGGTGGCCCGCCTTTGCAGATCTGCCGCAGCGAGCGTCAGCACCGACGTGAAGATGAGGTCTCGGTTCGTCGTACCGAATGCCTCTTCGTCGATGTTGCGGACGAGCCAGTTGTCCCTGAGCCGGTTGGCGGCCGGCGAGCCTTGGATCGCCGTCGTACCGCCGATGAGCGCCTTGGCTTCGACGTAGGCGAGCAGTGCGTCCGGCTCACATCTGGCGAGGGTCCACGCGGGCCAGGAGACTGCGGGCTGGTAGGTCTTCTCGCCCGGCCAGCTGTTGTGATGCGCGAAGGCCGTGGTCTGCGACGGCTCGGTCCACAGCGGCAGCGTGTTGTAGCCGATGTGGCTGTGCAGGTCGATGACGCCAGGGAAGACCCACGCGTCGCCGGTGTCGACGTGCGCGCCCGAACTGGCCGCCGACGTACCCGCCTTGACCGAGTCGACGAGCCCGTCATCGCCGACGACGACCCGGCCTTTGCGCTTGCGGTCGGGGTCGGCCGAGTCGAGCGCGACGATCGTGCCGGCGACCGTCAGATTGGCGGCCATGTGCGCGCCTTTCGCGGCACGGTCACGGTGATGGTCGCGCGTTTCATCTGCGCGTCGGCGCCGGTGCGCCCGGCCCACGCGTCGAGTGAGCGCATCCACGCCGGCAAGCCGGCCGGCAGGTCCATCTCGGGGATCGGCGTGAGGTCGGTTTTCTCGACCGTGTCGCCGTACGGCACGAGGGGGGTGGGCGTGTCCTGCGTGACGTGCCCGTCGAACGCGGTGAGCGCGGCGTTCCACGACTGGGTGAGCTTCTTGAACGCCTCGGCCTTGGTGGTCTGCCCGCTGCGGCTTGCCGACTCGGGGTACGTCGGATGCCGCACGGTGGCGTACACAGCCGTGGATGCCGCACCAGCCGGCGTCAACTTCCACGCCTGATACGCGGTGTCGGCCAGCTGGCCGAGGGAGACGATGGCCTGGACGTCGTTTCGGCCGACGATCGCGTCCATCCACCGGTTGCGGTAGTCGGTGATGCCCTCGTCGTCGATGTGGCGTGAGCCGCCGCCCTGGCCGTAGACCGAGTAGAGGAACGCGTTGATGAGCACGTAGCTGCTGGTGATGCCCATCTTCGACAGGAACCCCTGAATGCGTTGGCCTGCCTCGCCGACGAGGATGCGCCGGCAGATCGTCTCGTGGGTGGCGGGGTCCTGGCCGATGATGAGGACGCGCGCGGTCCCGTCGAGCCGGCCGCGATGGAAGATCGGCCCCCACTCGGTGCGGAACGAATCGATCGGGTAGATGTCCTCCCCGGGCGCGCTCTCGACCAGCTTTGTGTACGGCTGCTTCACGTACCCGGGATCGAATCGCATGGTCGCAACGCCTCCGTCTCACTCGCCTCGGCTCGCGATGGAGAGAGAGCGACACGGATGGTGATACGTCGCGCGTCTGCTGACCCGGACACGTTGATCACCCTGGTCGCTCCGCCCTGACGATGGGGCCAGGCGGAGGTGCCGTCAACCAGTGAACGCGGGCGACGCCGTACTAGAGGACGCCGAGGTAGCGCTCGGTCTCGTAGGGCGTGACGATCCGGCGGTACTCGAGCCATTCCTCGCGCTTGTTGCGCAGGAAGAAATCGAAGACGTGCTCGCCGAGGGTCTCGGCGACGAGCTCGGACTGCTCCATCACGCGGACCGCCTCGGCGAGGTTGGTCGGCAGCCGGTCGATGCCGAGCGCGCGACGCTCGACGTCGGTCAGCGACCACATGTCGTCCTCGGCTCCAGGTGGCAACTCGTAGCCCTTCTCGATCCCGCGCAGACCGGCGGCGAGGATGAGCGCGAACGTGAGGTAGGGGTTGCACGCCGGGTCGGGCGAGCGGAACTCGATGCGCGTCGACTGACCTTTCAGCGGCTTGTACATCGGCACCCGCACCAGCGCCGACCGGTTGTTGTGACCCCAGCAGATGTACGGCGGCGCCTCACCACCGGCGATCAGCCGCTTGTACGAGTTGACCCACTGGTTGGTGACCGCGGTGATCTCGGCGGCGTGCGCCAGGATGCCGGCGATGAACTGCCGGCCCACGTCGCTGATGTGGTACTCGACGGACGGGTCCTAGAACGCGTTGCGATCGCCCTCGAACAGACTCAGGTGCGTGTGCATGCCGGAGCCGGCCATGTCGGTCGACGGCTTCGGCATGAACGACGCGCGCAGGCCGTGTTCGAGCGCCACCTCTTTCATCACCAGGCGGAACGTCATGATGTTGTCCGCTGTGGTCAGCGCGTCGGCGTACCGCAGGTCGATCTCGTGCTGGCCGGCGGACACCTCGTGGTGGCTGAACTCGACCGAGATGCCCATCCGCTCGAGCATCGCGATCGCCTGCCGGCGGAAGTCGTGCCGCGAATCCTGCGGCGTCAGGTCGAAGTAGCCGCCGTCGTCCGCGGGCACCGGCTGGCCGTTGCGGTCGAGTTCCTCC
>JBKJZO010000110.1:0-32462 GCA_046715235.1 Mycobacteriales bacterium | reverse complement strand
GCGCTGGGAAACGCGAGGAGGCGAGGCGGGCTCTTGCCCGATGACGAAGGGACTCTGTGACGCCGCGGCGTCTGGCGTGCCGGTCGCTGCGGTTGTCATACAGAACTCCTACGTCCGTCCGTCAGTGAGTTCAGCGTGGCGGTCGTCGGTCACCCGTTCAATGTCTGGGTGATCGCCGCACTGGCCTCCTTCGCTGCTGCGTCGACCGACTTGGTGCCCGTGAAGATCGACACGAGCATGTCCTGCAGGATCGTCGAGCTCTCGACGTTCGCCCAGTTCGGCGTGGCCGGCGTGAAGCGGCTGTTCTTCGCCGCCTCGAAGAAGACACTCAGGATCGGGTCGTCCTTCTTCACGTCGAGCAGCGTGGTCGTGTTCGGGATGTTGCCGGCCTTGGCGAGGTCGGTCTGGTACTTCTCGCTCGCGAGCAGCTTGAGCCACTCCGTCGCGAGCTCGGGGTTCTTGCTGCCGGCCGAGACCGAAAGCGTCGAGCCGCCGAGGAACACCGGTGCGGACTTGTCGGCGGTCTTGCCCGGGATCGGGAAGACACCGATCTTGTCCTTGAGCGTCGGGTCGCCGGTCTTCGGGTCGAGGATCACTCCGACCTGCCAACCCGGGTCGATGATCATCGCTGCCTTGCCGGCACGGAAGACGTCGGCGTCCTTGAGCTCGTCTCCGTCCTTAGGCGCAGTCGAGAGCTTGTCAACCGCGCCCTTGAGCCAGGTCAGCGCGGCGATCGACTCGGGCGTGTCGAGCGCACCCTTCCACTTGTCGCCGTCCTTGACCGCCAGGTCGCCGCCGTCGTCCCAGATGAAGGACAGCGCGGCGTACCAGTACTTGCCAGGGAAGTAGAGGGCGGAGAAGCCCTTGACGTCCTTGTGCGCGGCCTTGAGCTTCTCGCCGACGGCGAGGAGCTCGTCGCGGGTGTTCGGCGGCGTCACGCCCGCCTTCGCGAACATGTCCTTGCGGTAGATGACGCCACGGTCACCCGCGTAGTAGGGAACGCCGTACAGCTTGCCCTCGAACGTGCCGGACTCCTCGAGTCCCTTGAGCCACGTTTCGCCGCCGAGGTCGGCCTTCTTAGCGGTCAGGTCCAGAAGTCCGCCGGAGGCGGAGAACTTCGAGGTCAGGGTGTTGCCGATCTCCAGGACGTCCGGCGGCGTGTTGCTCGCCAGGGCGGCAGTGGTCTTCTCCTGGATGCCGGCCCACTCCTGGAGCTCGACCTTGACGTTCACGTTCGGGTACTTGGTCTTGAACTCCGCGTTGATGGCCGTGACCACCGCCTCCGGCTGGCTGCCGCTCATCAACCAGATCGTGAGATCGCCCGTGGCGTCGGCCGGCACGGCTACCGCACTCGTCGCAGCAGTCGTCTCGGCTGGCGCAGTGGTCGTCGCGGCAGTGTCGGTCTTGTCGTCCCCCCCACATGCCGTTGCTGTCAGTACGGCCGCGAGGCCGACCGCTATCAGATGCCGTGTGTTCACTCGACCTCCCGGAGAGAATCGCCCTGCCTTGAAGGCCTTGTTGTCGAGGCTTCCTGGCGCCGGCGCGGTCTATGCCGTATACATTGGACTAGACCAATGCCCCGGAGGCTGGCACGATCACCGCAAGGTGTCAAGGGAATCTAGGGGTCGTAATCAGCTTGTTGTCTAGACCACTATTGTTACTCTTCTGACGGCCAGATCGTCGGGCACCCGCGGGAGGTGAGATGCGGTTGAGCGCGCAAGAGAGCTCGCATGCATGGGAGGGCCGCGTTCCTCGGCAACCCAAGTACTACCCGCTCAAACGCCACCTGCTCGAGCTGACGCACGAGCTGCCCCCCGGCACGCCGGTGCCGACCGAACGCGCCCTTGCCCAGGACTTCGACACGTCGCGGACGACCGTCCGTCAGGCGCTGCAGGAGCTCGTCGCCGAGGGGCGGCTCGAGCGGGTGCAAGGTCGCGGCACGTTCGTCGCCAATCCCAAGGTCGCCCAGCGGCTGCAGCTGACGTCGTACACCGAGGACATGCGGGCGCAGGGTCTCAACCCCACATCGCGACTCGTCGACGTACAGTCGATAGCGGCCGACAAGACACTCGCCGGCCGGCTCGGCATCAGGGCCGGCGCCCAGGTGCACCGCATCCAGCGGCTGCGCATGGCAAACGGCGACCCGATGGCCCTCGAGACGACGCACCTGCCCGTGCGCAGATTCCCCGGACTGGTGAAGCAGCTGGGCGAGTACTCGTCGCTCTACGCACTGCTGCGCGAGGTCTACGGCGTCCATCTCAGCGAGGCTGAGGAGACCATCGAGACCGCGCTCGCGACACCCGAGGAGAGCGCCCTTCTCGGCACCGACGTCGGCCTGCCGATGCTGCAGTTGTCGCGGCACAGCTTCATCGACGGAGGCGACCCGGTGGAGTGGGTGCGCGCGCTCTACCGCGGGGATCGCTACAAGTTCGTGACGCGGCTGACCCGCCCGTAGTCGGTGTCAGAAGGCCAGCAGAACCTTGCCGGTTTTCCCTTTCGCCGCAACGCGATCGAGGGCCTCGGCGGCCTGCGCCGCGGGGTAGACGCTGTCGATGTCGACCCGCAGCCGACCCGACGCCAACGCGGGTACGACGTCCCGCTCGAACGCACGTAGGGCGGCGGCTTTCTCGGCCACCGAACGCGCCCGCAGTGTCGTGCCGCGCAGCGTCGCCCGCTTCTGCATGAGGCGCAGCAGCGACAGCTCGATGCGTGTGCCGCCACCGACGCCGACCACGACGATGCGCCCGAGCGTTGCCAGCGCATCGACATTCGCAGGGAAGTGCGGCGCGCCGACCAGTTCCACGATGACGTCGGCGCCGGCGCCCGACGTCAGCTCCTGGATGCGATCGGCGAACTCCTCCTCCACGAGCGCCTCCGCGCCCAGCCCCTCGACGCGTTCCCTCGCCTCCACTGATCGGGCAACCCCGAAAACCCGCGCGCCCGCGAGGAGTCCGATCTGCACCGCCGCCGTACCGACCGCTCCGCCCGCGCCGTGGACTAGCAGCACCTCGCCGGGGCGCAGCCCGCCCTGCGACACGACCGCGTCGTGCGCGGTGACGAACGCCTCAGGTACGGCGGCCGCCGTCCGGTCGTCGACCGAATCCGGTATTCGCACCAGGCACTTCTCCGGCACGACGACGCGATCGGCGAGCCCTCCGCCGGCGACCAGGCCGAATACGCGGTCACCGATCCGCCACGACGTCACAGCTGCACCAACGGCCAACACGTCACCGGCGACCTCGAGTCCGGGAACGTCTGGGGGCACGCCGGGCGGCGCGGGGTAGTGGCCTTCGCGCTGGTGCACGTCGGCCGGATTGAGGCCGGCAAAACGCGTCGCGACAACAACGTCCTCGGCTCCCGGCTCGGGGTCGGGTCGCGAGACGAACCCGACGACCTCGCTGCCCCCCGCTCCGTTGAACACGACGGCCTGCATCAGGCGCGCGTCTTCATCGCCTCGAACGCCTCCGCCGCGTCGACGAAGGCGTGTAGGGGGTCGAGCAGGTCCTGTACGGCGGTCAGCGCGACTTCGAGCTCGGTCGTCGCGCTCGCCGTGACCACGGCGTCGTCGAGCGCAGCCAGCGTCTGCGCCAGAGCGGCCGAACACGCCGACCAGTGCACCTCGACCGCCGGGTGCCTCCAGGGCGGCATCAGCGCACGGGCATCACCGAGCGCCAGCCGAACCGTCTGCGCTCCGACTTCCAGCGGTAGCGCCATCGACCGCGACTGGCTGGGAACGCACCGGATCATCGCCCGCTGCGCAAGGTCGACATGTTCGGCGCAGCGGGCGAAAGCCTCGTGCACACGCACGAGTTCGGCTGGCAGCACGCGCGGCCGGCGCAGGCGACTGAGCATGGCCGCATGCTAGGTGACGTCCTGCGGCGCAGGCCCATCGTGTCGGCGCGTTAGGTTCGGTTAGCGCAAACAGCGAGGGAGGCGGGTTCCATGGGCATCTCGATGCATGAGACGAGCGACAGGTCGCTGGCCGCAATCGTCCGCGACGCGACACGTGAGCTTTCGACGTTGTTCCGGCAGGAGGTCGAGCTCGCCAAGGCGGAGATGCGTGCCGAGGTGGCCAAGGCCGGCGCCGGAGCCGCGATGATCGGCGCGGCCGGCGTACTCGCGGCGATCGCCGCGCTGTTCCTCTCCGCCGCCCTCGGGCTCGGCCTTTGGCAGCTGTGGCTCCAACCGTGGGCCGCCGCCCTGGTGGTCGGGCTTCTGTACGTCGTCGCAGCCGTCGCTCTCGTACTCGGCGGCAAGCGTGCCCTGGGCGGGTTCTCACCGCCCGCGCGTACGATCCGCACGATCAAGGAGGACGTCGCATGGGCGCGCAACCGGAAGAGCTAGAACGCGACATACAGAAAACCCGGGCCGAGCTCGGCCGGACGCTCGACGAGCTGGAATACCGGCTCAGCCCCAAGCGGATCGTCAGCGACAACAAGCAGAAAATCGGCATCGTCCTGGGCGCCGTGGCGGCTCTCACGGCGATCCTCGTCGGTCGCAAGGTCGCTCGCTCCCGGCGAAGCCGCGACTGACCATGGGCCGTTCACACCCTCGCTAACAGGGCGAAACCACCTCTGAGGTGTGCGAGGCTGGCAGCATGCTCGACGAGACGGATCTGCTGCTCACGACGGGGCCGTGGCAACACCGCGACGTCTCGGCTAACGGTGTCCGCTTCCACATCGTCGAGGCCGGTGAGGGCCCGCTGATCCTGCTGCTCCACGGTTTCCCGCAGTTCTGGTGGACCTGGCGGCACCAGATTCCGGTGCTCGCCGACGGGGGCTTCCGGGTCGCCGTACCCGATCTGCGCGGTTACGGCGCGAGCGACAAGCCCGCGCGAGGCTACGACCCCTACACGCTCGCCGCCGACGTCGCCGGCTTGGTGCGCGCACTTGGCGAGCGATCGGCGACTGTCGTCGGACATGACTGGGGCGGGCTGCTCGCCTGGACCGCGGCGACCATGCACCCGCACGTCGTGTCGTCGCTGGTGATCCTTTCGGTCGCCCACCCGATGCGGCACCGCGAGGCCCTTGTGAAAGACCCCCGAGGTCAGCTGCGGGCGAGCTCCTACATGCTCGCGGCGCAGCTGCCGTGGCTGGCCGAGCGCAACCTGGTCAGGGACGACGCGGCGGCGGTGTCGCGCCTACTCGACGATTGGGGCGGGCCGCGCTTCCCGTACGCCGAGGCGCGCGACCGCTACCGCCAGGCGATCCAGGTGCGGCACGTCTCCAACACGGCGCTGGAGTACTACCGCTGGCTCATCCGCGCGCAGACGAGGCGCAGCGGCATTCGCTACTTCAAGCAGATGCAACGACCGGTCGAGGCGCCGACCCTGCAGCTGCACGGCAGCCTCGACCGATGTGTGCTGCCGCGCACGGCGCTCGGCTCTGGTCGCTACGTCAGCGGCACGTACGAGTGGCGCCTCATCGACGGCGTAGGCCACTTCCTGCCAGAAGAGGCGCCCGATGTCGTCAGCTCGGAGATTCTGCGATGGGCGAAGGGGGCATGACGCCGGACCGGCGACCGGTGGTGCCGGCTCGCGACCGCGACGTGACCGGACGGCCGCGCAACGCCCGCCCGCGCGACTCGTTGGGACGCCCGCTGGCGCGCGTCGGCGACGAGCCGGTCCAGGCTCCGCTCGACCATCCGCCGCTGCCTCCCGCTGAGGCGATTGCGCAGGCTGACGAGCTGTTGCGCCAGGGCCGCCCCTTCACGGCGCACGAGGTACTCGAAGCGGTCTGGCACGTCGCGCCTGCCGAAGAACGTCACTTCTGGCAGGGGCTGGCTCAGGTCGCGGTCGGGCTGACGCATGCGCAGAGGGGCAACGCCGTCGGTGCGGCCACCCTGCTCAGCCGCGGCGCCGACCGCGTCGCCCGCCATGTCGGCGAGACGTACGGGGTCGACGTACGACTGCTGGTCGCGAAGTGTTTCCGGCTGGCCGAGCGGATCGAGCGGGACGGCCTCGACGCGATCGGGGCCGAGGAGTTGGCCCTCCAACTCGGCTCGCAGGCCTAGCGGCAGTCGCCGGTGCCAACCTCGGCGGTCAGGGTGCGCGCGCTCGTCGCCGACGGCCGCACCTCGTCGGCGGTGAGCGCGTAGCCGGTCTCGGGATCATCGGCGGCGGCCGCGAAGACGAGGCCGTACACGTCGCCCGTCGGCGAGAGCAACGGCCCGCCCGAGTTGCCTGGGCGCACCCGGACCCGCAAGGAGTAGACCTGCCGGCGCACGCTGCCCCGCTCGTAGATGTCACGGCCGACCGCCACGATCTGGTCGCGGACGCGGGCAGCCACCGCAGTGAACGGACCGTCCTCGGGAAAGCCGGCAACAACTGCAGTGTCGCCAGAGGATGCCGCACCGGCGAACTCAAGCGGCTTCAGATCGAGTCCCGGCACGTGCAGTACGGCGACGTCGCGTTGCGGGTCGAACAGCACGACCCGCGCGTCATGCCGCTTGCCGCGTCCGTCCTCGACGCGCGGGTCACGCACGCCCGCGACCACGTGCGCGTTGGACATGACGTACCCGGGGGCGTAGACGAAGCCCGTGCCCTCGCTGCGGCTGTCGCACTCCGGCGCCAGCCCCGTGATTCGGACGACGCTGTCACGACTCGACGTCACAGCGCGGGATCGCAGCACTGCCTGGTCCGGCGCGGGCACCGACCTGGCCTGTGAACCGCGAATATCGGCGAAGACCTGCGGGAAGTCCTCGCGGGCGATCAACCTGCGGAACGGTGCCGTGACGTCCGGAGCAGGCGGCATGACGGACTCGACCGCGCGCAGCACTCGCGAGCCGCTCACCTGCCGGGCGACACCGGTGAAGGGCGAATCCTTGATCTCGGTCGCGATCAGCCAGCTGATGACGAGCAGACCGGCCGCGGAGATCACAGCGCCGCCGGCCGAGTCGAGATGCCGCGCGGGTTTCCAGTGCAGGCGCTTACGCAGGGCACGGCCGATCGTCGTACCGAGCAACTGGCCGAGGATCGCCGCAACGAGCACGACGACTATGCCGACCCGCGCCTGGGCGGTTCCGCCGGCCACCCGCGTAGCGATGGCGGGCGCGATCCGCATGCCCGCGAGCGCCCCCAGCGCCAGGCCGGCGAAGTACAGGACGCCGCTGATGAAGCCCTCGCGGTATCCGTTCACCGCCAACACGATGGCCAGCAGGACAAGTACGACGTCGATCGCCTGCATCTCTCGACCCTAGCCGCCGCGGCGTACTACTCGACGAACTGCGCGGCGAACGCCGCCGCGGACAGCGGCCGGCCGGTGGCCTTCTCGACCAGCCGGTCCCAGCGCAGGGCCGCGCCGGGCGCGAACACTTCGTCGACGAGCCAGCGCCCGGTCTCGGCGTCGTTCCACAGTTGCCCGCCGCGAGCCGCGACGGTCGCCTGCAGCTGGGAGGCAAGACACTCGCCAAGTACGTAGTTCTGGTAGTAGACCGGCGCCAGGGCGATGTGCAGCTTCGAGGCCCAATCGGGCTTGCGGTCACGACCGTCCGGCATCGTCAGCTGCTGGAACCGCTGGACGTGTTCCCACCAGCGGGCATCGGGGTCCAACGCGGGATCGCTGTAGAGGTCGCGTTCGAAATGGCACATAACCAGCACCCAGCGGGCAAAGATCAGCATGCTCGCGCGCAGCGATTCGCGGACCTGCGCGTCGAGCCCATCGAGATCGTCAGCCGGCACCTGCGCAATGTCCCGCAGCCAACCGGCATCGCGTGACAGCCGGCCGAACAACTGCGCAACCGCTTCTGTCGTCAGCGAATGCGCCGGCCGACGCAACACCCACGGCAGATCGCGCGCGATGCCGACGTCGTACGCCGCGTGCCCGAACTCGTGCAGCATCGTCGCCATCCACCGCTCGTTCGGGATGACGTTGCACAGCACCCGCACGTCGTCGGCGCGGTCGACGCAGATGCAGAACGCGTGCTGGTTCTTGCCCTCACGGCCGTAGAGGTCGCTGCGCTCGAGCACGGGGTGAACGTCGATGCCGAGGCTGTCGTACGTCGACAGCGTCAGCTGCTCCGCGTCGGCTGCCTTGAGTAGGGGGTCGAGATCAACCCCCGACTCGGCCGGCGCGCTCTGGAAGAACGGATCGGCGTAGTGCCAGGGCATCAGCTCGCCGGCGGACACACCGAAACGCGCCGCAAGTCGATCGTCGATCTGAGCCTTCAACTCGGTGAACGGCGCCCGGGTTAGTTCGTCGAGCTCGTCGAGCAACACGAACAGGCGCTCCTGCGACACCTCGCCCAGCTCCAGAGACATGCGGTAGTAGTTGGGAAACCCCAGCTGCGTGGCGGCCTCGTTCCTCAGCTGCACCAGGCGTTTGATGGTGCTCTCGACTTGCGCCCCAACCTGTTTGGCCGCCTCCCAGGCGGCCCTTCGTTCCGCGCTGTCATCGCTGTCGGAAAGCACCTGCTCGATGTCGTTGTCGCTCCAGCGCCGACCTGCCGCCTCGCCGCGGAAGGTCGCGTACGCCGAGTCGCACTCAGCGCTGAGCCGCACCATCTCGTCGCGCAGTTGCGCCGGGAGCTGCTCTGCCGCATGCGCGAGACGCAAGACCTCGATGGTGCGCGCGAGGACCTCGTCGTCGACCTGTTCACTCGATGCGTCGACCAGCGCCGCGAGCGTCGCCGCGTCGGCGTACCGGTCGGAGAGCTTCTGCTGCAGCTCGATCCGCCGCGCCTCGACCTCTGGCGTGGAGGCGACGTTGGACTCCCACCACAGCTCGTTGACCGCCTGTTCGAGCGGCGCGAGCTGTGCGGACACTCCGTCGACAAGCGCACGCGCGTCATCAGTGCCCATGTTCCCCCGTTCTCATTCCGTCGGCCGGTGACTTCGATGACTCAGGTTGGTCATCGTGTCATCGTCTCCGGCAAGGCGCCGCGTCGGTCGGCCCCCACGCCATCCAAATGATCATGCGTGACACGCAAGTCGCATCCCGCCGCAGGCGCGGTGTCACGCATGATCACGCGGCCGGGTCGTGTCAACCCGATGCTTACGGCCGGGTGTCTTGGCCGCTACTCGGTGCGGGCTCGGGCAGTGCCGGCCGGTCGACCATAGGGCCAGGACCCCACGGCAGCGCCCACCCCGCCCGCTTGAGCACCCAGTCGGTCAGCCCAGCCGTGAAACCCCAGACGAGCATGCCGCCTACCCGAAACCCGGGGCCGGTCAGGCCATCGCGCAGTTTCACCTCGACGCGATTGCGGGCGGCTACCAGCTCGGCAATGGGAATGCGCTCCACGGCCGCGACCTCGACCAGGTCGACGGGTGCCACCGCGTGCGGCGCCCGCCACCAGGCGAGCACCGGGGTCACGACGAAACGGCTGGGCGGTACGACGACCGTCGGCAGCGCAGCGAAGATCTCGATGCCCGACGCGTCGATCCCGACCTCCTCACGCGCCTCGCGCAGGGCGGTCGCCACGTCATCGGCATCTTCGGGATCTCGCGCGCCGCCGGGAAACGCGGGCTGGCCTGCGTGCGACCGCATTGTTGCCGATCGCTCGATGAACAACAGGTCGGGCCCCGCGTCGCTCTCCCCGAACAGCAGCAGCACCGCGCCCTGACGGGCACCGGGCGGTGCACTTATCCCGATGTGCTCGTAGACCTCGTCGGCACTCACGGCCGCACGAGCGAGCGGTTGCAGCCACAGCGGCAACAACTCGGGCGCGATCAGTGCCGTCAGAGCTGCACCCCCAGGTGCGTCGCGATCAGCTCGCGCAATTTCTTCTCGTCCATGGGACCCACGTTGGTGAAGGCCACGTGACCCTTGGCGTCGACAAACAGCGTGGTCGGCAGGAACTTCCCGCCGGCTGCGGTCCACACCCGCTTCGACGGGTCGGCCAGGCTCGGGTAGGTCACGCCGGTGTTGGCGATCGCGGCTCGCGCGCCGTCGCGGGCGTCCTTGGTGTTGATGCCGAGGACCCGCACCTTGCCGCCCGCGCCGGCGTACACCTGCTGGAGGTCGGGCATCTCCTGCTTGCAGGGGCCGCACCAGCTCGCCCAGAGATTGACGACGGTCGGCACGCCGCCGAGCCGCCGCAGCGCGACGGTCTCGGTGCTGCCGATGGCCCCGATGCATTCCAGCGAGACGCCCGGCAAAGTCTTGGCGCCCGTGGCGGGCGTAGCGAGCAACTCAGAGGGCGCCGGGCATGGATCGGTGTGGACGGGTGGCAGGCCCACCTCGTTGTACGACGGCCCAGTGCGCTCCAACGCGGCCTTGCCACCGCGGCTGGCGAGGAACGCAACACCCGCACCGGCGACGATCGCCACCACCGCCCACGCCGCCGCACGGTTGCGGGTGCGCGCCATCAACGCCCTACCAGGCCGGCTGACGGACACCACCTGGCGATCTCGCACCGGCCGCAGTCGGGCTTCCTCGCGAAGCACACGCGCCGGCCGTGCCAGATCAACCTGTGTGAGAGCAGCGTCCACTCCTTGCGCGGGATGAGGCGCATCACGGCGAACTCGACCTTCACCGGGTCGTCCTCCTCGGTCCAGCCGAGGCGGCGCGCGAGCCGGCCGAAATGCGTGTCTACGGTCAAGCCCGGAACGCCGAAGGCGTTGCCCAGGATGACGTTGGCCGTCTTGCGTCCGATCCCTGGCAGCTTGACGAGCTCGTCGAGTGTGCGGGGCACTTCGCCATCGTGGTGCGCGCAGAGTGCCTGCCCGAACCCGATGATCGAGGTCGTCTTGTTGCGAAAAAAACCGGTGGGCATGATCAGCGCTTCGACCTCCGCGCGATCGGCGGCGGCGTAGTCGGCCGCGCTGCGGTAACGCGCGAAGAGGGCCGGCGTGACCATGTTGACCCGCGCGTCGGTGCACTGCGCCGACAGGATCGTTGCCACCGAGAGTTGCAGCGGTGAGGTGAAGTCGAGCTCGCAGTGCGCGTCGGGATAGACGCGGGTCAGCTCGGCGTTCACGCGGCGAGCCCGCCGTACCAGGCTCAGCGACGGCGCGTCTTCGGACATTGTCGGAGGAGCGGCGGCGCGAGCAGTCACAGGCATCAGCGTACGGCGCGCGACAGACCTCGGCGTGGTGTGCCTGCGGGCGCTGGCGCAGTGCGGCGGGACGAAGATCGCCCAAATGGCCGTCTCAAGGGGTCGGCGGTTCCTACCGATGCCCGATTGTGGTTACAGACAGTGACCACAGCACGACCTTGGATCGAGGCCGGAGCCAGCGTGGAGAAGTCGAGCCGCAACGCCGACGTACCGCAGTGCAGTGACGCGTTCGCTCATCTCACGCTGCCGGGGTTGCGCAACTACCGCAAGGCCCTGTCGCAGGAGGAGGCCCGCGTCTCCTACTGGCGGCGCATCCTGCAGGCGCGCCTCGACATGGTGCGCGCCGACGACCCCAAGCAGCGGTCCTCGTCCATGGAGAACCTGAGGCCCGTCCTGACCAACGATCGGGTTGGAAGCGGTCGGACGGCGCTGATCGAGGTGCTCCCGATCGAGGACATCCCGCCGCTGCCCGATCTCGAGGATCTGTGGGACCGCAACCTGCAGGCCGACGACCCCGAGTACAACGCCGAGCTGATTGAGTCGCTGGTAGCGGCCGAGGAGCAGCTGTCGGCGTACCGGACCGCTCTGCACGCGCGCATCCAGGCCTCGACCAACGAGCTCATCGCTCGCTACCGGCAGGACCCGGCGCAGTGCCTGAGCGTCCTCCCGCTCCCGCCGCAGCGCCGCGCGATCCAGGCCTAGCTCCGCCGCGCCAACCGGCGTTACAGCACCGTCGCCAGTGGGCACATCGATCGCACGATGGTCGGCATCGCCCTGGCATTCCCCTTCCTGCTGATGCTCCTCATGGTCGTCATGGAGCGCATCGAGGTGCCGCTGCGGCGCAACGAGATCGGCGTCCAGCTGGAGGCCTTCCTCGACTCGGCGCGGGCCGAAGAGGTCGAGACCTACGTCAGCGAGGGGTTCGGACCGGCGCTCGATCGCTACTGGCGCCGCCGCCGACATCTGGACCCCACCGGGCCGCTACCAGCTTCGCCGACTCCGTACCGGCCGGGCAACGATCTGCGGGTCGCATTTGAGCCGCGCCACGGTGATCACCAGTTCGCCGAGTGAGCACCTCGAGAGGCTCGTCCCTGGCATGCTTGTGGGTACGCCGGACGCCGGCGCCGAAGCCGGAAGGGACCTCGTGGACGCCTCGCTGCGACGGGTGTCGTTGTTCGCGGGACTCGACGACGACTCGTGGCAATCGTTGCGCAACCGGCTCAAGCAGTCCTCGTGCTCGCGCGCCGACGCGATCTTCACCGAGGGCGACTCCGGCGGGGAGCTGCACGTGATCCTGACCGGCAAGGTCAAGATCAGCCGGGCGGCTGCCGACGGCCGCGAGAACTTGCTCGCGGTTCTCGGCCCGGGCGACCTTTTCGGCGAGCTATCGCTGTTCAACCCCGGCCCGCGTACGGCGACCGCGACGGCGATCACGGACGTGCAGCTGGCAACGTTCTCGCACGACGACTTGCGGCCGGTGATCATCGAGCAGCCCGAGGTCGCCGCCGAGCTCCTGCGGGCGCTCGCCGAGCGGCTGCGGCAGACGAACGACGCAATGGCCGACCTGGTTTTCACCGACGTGCCCGGCCGGGTGGCGAAAGCCCTGCTGAGCCTCGCCGAACGGTTCGGCGAGACCGACCCCGACGGCGTCCGCGTGCACCACGACCTCACCCAGGAAGAGCTCGCGCAGCTCGTCGGCGCGTCCCGTGAGACGGTCAACAAGGCGCTGTCCGACTTCGCCGGGCGTGGCTGGCTTCGCGTCGACGCCCGCTCGGTAGTGCTGCTCGATCTCGAACGTTTGCGCCGCCGCGCGCGCTGACCGTCAGCTGCGACGTACGACGAAGTAGCGGCCGCCGGCTTCGCGCACTGTGCAGCGCTCGACAAGCAACTCGAGGCCTGCGCGCAAGCTGAGCGCAGCGACCGGCCGCAGCCGCGGCTCGACATCGGCGTAGATCAGTTCGACGAGCTCGCTGACATTGCCCGCACCCGTATCGATCGCCGCGACGATCTGGTCGAGCCGCTCGCACCTGTGCCGCACGTAGTAGTCGATCACCTCTGCCGGCGACTCGACGACCGGTCCGTGGCCGGGCAGGAGCCGGCCGGGCCCGATCGCGCGAAGCAGTTCGAGCGACTCGAGATAGTCACCCATCCGCCCGCCGGGATGCTGAACGACGGTGGTGCCGCGGCCGAGCACGTGATCGCCGGTCAGTGCGGTCGCTTCCGCGACGATCACGACGCACATCGAGTCGGCGCTGTGACCGGGCGTCGGGACGATGTCGAGCGCGAGCCCGTCGTACTCCATCCGCGGCGTGAGCGGCCGGCCGTACGCCGGGTCGAGCGCGTATGTGATGGCGCCGCACATCTCGGCAAACGCCGGCGCCCCCGCGGCGTGGTCGACGTGCCCGTGCGTGAGAAGGATCGCGCCGACCTCGCGGCCGCCGGCCTGCGCGGCGGTCAGCACCGCGCGCAGGTGCGCCTCGTCGTCAGGTCCCGGGTCGACGACGACCGACCGCGCTGCCCCAGGCTCGGCCAGCACCCAGGTGTTGGTGCCGTCGAGCGTCATCGGGCCGGGGTTCGGCGCGAGAACCAGCCGCGCGCGCGTGCTCACCTGCTCGCCGGGCAGGTTGTCCGGCGACGCCGCATCAGTCGACATTTGCCGGGTAGCCCGGATCGCCCGGCAGCAGCAGCCGCACGTCGTCGCCCGTGACGATGACCTTGGGCAGGACGCGCTGGACGTCGCGCGCCTGCGCGGCCGCCATGACCTCGGCGACCGACCCGAATTCGGCGAGCTCGGCGAGGGTGAACGCGGTCGGGAGAAGCATGGCGATCTGCCGCTCGGCCTGCCGTTGCAGCGCATCGACGGGACGTACCCACTCGCCGAGGTCACTCTCGCCGGCGAAGAAGGCGGGCTGCTGACCGGCGGGCAACGCCGCGACGAAGAATCGCGTGTCGTACCGCTTCGGCTCGGTCTCAGGCGTCACCCAGTGCGCCCACGGCCGCAGCAGGTCGGCCCGCAACCGCAGCGTCCGGCGTACCAGGAGCTCAGGCAGTGAGAGCGAGCCGCGCTGCAGCGCCTCCCGGTCTGCGACCCAGCTCGCATCGAGGGGTGCGACGGTCGAGTCGTCGGGCCCGGCGAGGAGCACCCCGGCCTCCTCGAACGTCTCGCGTACGGCGGCGCACACCAGCGCGCGCACGAGCGGCACGTCGGCTGACAGAGCGCCGGACCACTCGCCCGGCGGCGGGCCCCCCCACGGGACATCGACATCCGCGTCGCCAGAATCGACCGATCCACCTGGGAACACGTACATCCCCGGGGCGAACGACATGGACCCGAGCCGGCGAAGGACGTAGGCCTCGACTCCGGTGCCGGCGGCGTCCCGCAGTACGACGACGGTCGCGGCGTCGCGAACAGGAGTTGCGGTCGCGATAGGCACCGATGACCGCGCCCGCTCGATGAACTCGGCGGGCAGCAGTCGCCGCAGATCGGGCATCTACACCTCGACGATGAGTTCGACCTCGACCGGCGCGTTCTTGGGGAGGGCGGCCACGCCGACCGCCGCGCGCGCGTGCCTTCCCGCGTCACCGAAGACCGCACCGAGCAGCTCACTCGCGCCGTTGACGACCAGCGGCTGGTCGAAGCAGTCGGCCGCGCTCGCGACGAACCCGGTCACCTTGACCACGCGGGTGATGAGTGAGAGGTCGCCGATGAGCTCGCGGATCGCCGCAAGCGCATTGATCGCGCAGACGCGCGCGCAGTTGGCGGCTTCGTCGACGCTGACAGCGTCACCGACGAGTCCGGTGGCAATGAGCTTGCCGTCGACCAGCGGCAGCTGGCCCGAGGTGAAGACCAGCGATCCCGTGCGTACAGCAGGCACGTAGGCGGCCAGTGGGGCAGGCGCGCTCGGCAGCACGATCCCGAGCTCATCGAGACGTTCCTCGGGCGTCGGCACGCGCCGTCAGCCCTTCGGCCGCTTGAGGTAGGCGACGATCCCGCCGGTAGGGCCGGTCACGACGCTCACCAGCTCGTAGCCGTCATCGCCCCAGTTGTTGAGGATCTGCTGCGTCGCGTGCTCGATGAGCGGCACGGTCGCGTACTCCCATTTCTGCACTGCGAGGTCCCTTCGGCTCAGTGCAGAAAGCCTATCGGGCCGCCCTACGACGCCTGCGCGGCTCGCTTGCGCTGCAGCCGGCGGCGTTCGAGCTCGTTGAGGCCGCCCCAGATTCCGTGCGGCTCGTCGACGGTCATCGCGTACTCGAGGCATTCGTCCCGGACCGCGCACCGACGGCACAGTGAGCGGGCCGCGCCCTCACGCTGGTCCTTCTCGGGCTTGCGCTCGAAATGGCTGGGGGCAAAGAAGTACGCCGCGTTCTCTCCGCGGCACTCGGCGAAGATCCGCCACGTCGTTTCGCTGGTCATTGGCCACCCCGGACACCGCACGCGAGCCCCCGAGGCTGGCGTTCTTACTACTTAGATCACTTAGCGGGCCAAAAGGTTCCGCGCGATACATGCAGATTCCATGGAGGTACGGCGACGATCCGGTAACGCCGCAGGTCAGCGCCCTAGCCGCGCTCGACTGGTGGCGGCGGAACGGGTGGGATCTCGAGGTCCGGGATCTCGACGGCCGGCATGGACGCACCGGCGGCCGGCGCGGGTCCCCCGGTCGCGGCCGGCTCGTCGGACGGTTCGAGCGCAGGCGGCGGCGCCGGCGAGGCGGTCCTGAGCGGCAGATCGGGACGGTCGACCCTGCTTGTCGGCACCGCCTTGTCGAGGAAGCGCAGCAGCTCAACCGGGAAAGGCATGACGAGCGTCGAGTTCTTCTCGGCGGCCACCTCGACCACGGTCTGCAGCAGGCGCAGCTGCAGAGCAGCCGGGTCGTCGCTCATGGCGCGCGCGGCCTGTGCGAGCTTCTGCGAGGCCTGGTATTCGCCGTCGGCCGCGATGATGCGGGCACGCCGTTCGCGCTCGGCCTCGGCCTGACGAGACATCGAGCGCTTCATCGACTCGGGCAACTGAACGTCCTTCACTTCGACGCGCTCGATGTGAATGCCCCACGGGCCTTCGGTGGGTTCGTCGATGATCTGCTGCAGCTGCGCGTTGATCCGCTCACGGTCGGACAGGACGTCGTCGAGGTCGCTCTGGCCGATGACCGACCGCAGCGAGGTTTGCGCGACCTGGCTGACGGCGTACAGGTAGTTCTGCACGTTGACGATCGCCTTCACGGCGTCGACCACGCGGAAGTAGACGACGGCGTCGACGCGCAACGTCACGTTGTCGCGGGTGATGCCCTCCTGCGCGGGCACGCCCATCGTGACGATCTGCATGTTGACCTTCACCATGCGATCGATGCCGGGGATGATCAGCCGAAGCCCGGGCTCGCGAACGTCGCCGGAGATCCGGCCGAGCCTGAAGACGACGCCGCGTTCGTACTGCTGCACGATCCGCAGCCCCATCGCGACCAGAATCAGCAAGATGAAAAGCAGAGGCAGAAGGACGTACAACGTCACTGGCACTCCCTAGTCGGCGGGCACCGGCTCCACGTCTAGCACGAGCGCGTCCTGATCAACGCCGGTGACCTGAACCTTAGTTCCGGCTCCGACCGGTCCGTCCCATTCGATCGCGCGGGCGCGCCAGAGTGCACCTTCGACGAGCACGTGGCCCTGCGGGTTGAGCGTGCTGCGCACCTCGCCGATGCGCCCGAGCAGTGCGCGTCCCATCTGTGCCGTGTGGCCGCGCAGCGTCCGCAGCACGACGGTCATCGCCACCGCGAAGAAGACCAGCACGCTCACCAGGCCGAACGCGGTGGCGGCCCATGGCAGCCGTATCGCTGGGCCGTTGGAGTGGAACAGCAAGACTGAGCCCACGGTGAACGCCGCGGCGCCACCCCACGTGATCGGCCCCAGCGAGTTGCGAGCGACGTCGTACGTCATAGCCGCGAGCCCGATGAGGACCAGCGCGAGGAAGGGCGGGTTGGTGGGCAACCCGATCAGCCCGTACGCCGACAGCGCGACAGTGAGCACGCCGGCGTACCCGGCCGGTCCGAACCCCGGCTGGAACGCCTCGAATACGAGCATGAAGACACCCGCGAGCAGGAGCAGGTAGACCAGCGTCGGGTTGATCAGGCTGTGCCTGACTCGCCGGAAGAGCCCGGCGGTCGCGAAGCGCACCTTCACCTGCTCGACGTCGACGCGCAGAGTGCGTCCCTCCACGACTCGGCCGTCGAGCTTGCGTACGGCGTCCGGCAGCGTCGCGGCGGAATCGTTCGGCGACTTGATGGTTGGTCCCGCGACTGCGTCGACCTGCGGGTCCGGGGTCCGGCTACCGCCGGGCTGCAGCGGGTAGACCGTGCCGACCCGGGCGTCCTGCGCAGCGAACCGGACGTCGCCGACGTTCCACAGTGCTGCCGCGACGCCGCTGACCACCGCATCGTCGGGGCCGACCCAGGTGGCGACAGGCACTGTGGAGTTGGCGACCACCGACAGCAGCTTCGCGTCGTCGATCTTCATCGAGCCGGCCGACTCGAGCCGCAGGAGGACGGCGAGGTGACCGCGGCTCTCGGAGTAGCGGATCTCGTCGGCGATGTAGTCGGCGTACGCCGGATCGATGACCCCGTCGACCTGCACGATATTGACGGTTGTCGGCGCCTGCGGCGGGGCGGCGTGGGCTGCGAGGGCGGATCCGAAAAGGGCCCCGAGCAACGCAGCACACGCAAGCGCGTACCGACGCGCGGCAAGGAGGGGAGTCATGTCGAGCGCCAATTCTACGGCCCACGTCATTGCCCGAATGACCGCCCGAGGGCAAAGATCACGCCGGATGCTGCACAGCGCCGAAGACTGGGACGGTCAGACGGGCTGGAGCCGCGCGTGCGGTTCGGCCGGCAGCTCGACACCAATCTCGTCGCCCGCGCGTACCTCGCCGCCTTCGAGCACCACGCTCATCACGCCCGCCTTCCGCACGAGCTCCCCGTTCGCGTCGTGGTCGAGGACCGCTTTCATCAGGCCCTGCTGGATGCCGTCGAGTTGGGTGCACGGGTTGCGCAACCCGGTGATCTCGACGACCGCAGCCGGCCCGAGGATCAGCCGCGTGCCGGCAGGCAGCGCGAGCAGGTCGACCCCCTGCGTCGTTACGTTCTCGCCCATCACACCAGCGGAAACCACGTAGCCCGCCGCGACGAGCTCGTCATGCAGCTCGGAGTGGATCAGGTGCACCTGGCGGAGATTCGGTGGGTCGGCGCTGCCCTTGCCTACTCGCGAGCGGTGCTTCACCGTCGCGCCCGCGTGCGCGTCGCCCTCGACGCCGTACCCAGCTATGAGCCTGATGGCCGGCTGTACCGGCTTCGACATGGTGTGGGTCGGGCTCGCGCAGACCGCCGTGACCGTGCCTGTGTTTACCGGGCTGGCCATCGCTATGCGGCGCCGTGGATGGACGTGCAGCCGCCGCCCGCGCCTTTCGCCTTGTAGAGCGCGCGGTCGGCCAGGTCCATCAGCGCGGCCGGTTGCGCCTTGGAGTCGTCGAGCATCGCGACGCCCGCGCTGAACGCCAGCTTCGCGCGCGACCGCCGGACGTTGGACGGGTGGTTGACGGTCGAGCGCAACCGGTCGATGACGTCCCTGGCGCAGTCGTCGGGCAGCCCGGCGAAAACGACGGCGAATTCGTCGCCGCCCCACCTGCCCGCGGCATCGTTGGCGCGCAGGCAGCGCGTCAGCAACTCGCCAATGTCGCGCAGCGCCTTGTCTCCGGCGGCGTGGCCGCGGGTGTCGTTGAGCTCCTTGAAGTGGTCGAGGTCAATCAGGGCGAGGCAGACCGAGCCGCCGGTACGCCGGATGCGCGCCGTCTCGCGCTCGAGGACCTCCTCGAGACCCCGCCGGTTGAGCAGGCCGGTCAGCGGGTCGGTGCGCGCGAGCGCCATGAGCTCGTCCCGAAGACCTGCCTCGCTGCGCGATGCAGCCACCCAGACCATCAGGTCCCAGAGCTCGTCTGCGCGCCCCGTGGGCACCCCCCCAGCGACCAGCTCGCCGATCAGATCGGGGCGCAAACACGAGAGCTGCCGCACGCGGTCGGGCATACGCATGTCGGCCAGCACGGCGTACATCGCAGGGGGCATGCTCGCCGGGTCCGGCAACGCGGCCGCTTCCGCGAGCCAGCTGCGCGCCTCCGCCTCGAGGGACGAGCCGCGGGCGTTCAGGTCAATGACCGCAGCGTTGTTCTTGGCGCGGAGCCCACGGCGCGCGGTCACATCTCCAAGCATGCTCCTTCAACGACCTCAAGACCGGGAGGTGACGCGCTCAATCTCCCGGTACCTTTTGCCGGTGCCCTTCTTCCCCGGTGTCCGGCTGCATGTCGTAACGGGCAAAGGCGGCACCGGCAAGACAACTGTTGCCGCCGCTCTCGCGGTCGCGCTCGCCGATGAGGGCAAGCGAGTTCTTCTCGCTGAGGTGGAGAGCCGCCAGGGGATCGCTGGCCTTTTCAACATCTCGCCGCTCGGCTACACCGAACGCCGCGTCGCCACTCTCGACGATGGCGAGGTTGTCGCACTCGCGATCGACCCCGAGTACGCGCTGATGGAATACCTCGAGCTGTTCTACAACCTCGGCCGTGCCGGCCGGATGCTGCGCAAGCTCGGCGCCATCGACTTCGCGACGACGATCGCCCCCGGACTCCGCGATGTGCTGCTCATCGGCAAGGTAAAGGAGGCGGTCCGCCGCAAGGAACACGGCCGCTACGTGTACGACTCCGTCGTCGTCGACGCGCCACCCACCGGCCGGATCGTGCGCTTCCTCAACGTCTCCGACGAAGTGGCCGGACTGGCAAAGACCGGCCCGATCCGCAAGCAGGCCGACGGCGTCATGGCGCTGCTGCACTCACCCCTGACGGCGGTGCACCTGGTCACGTTGCTCGAGGAGATGCCGGTGCAGGAGACACTCGACGGCATCGACGCGCTGCACGCGGCGGGGATGCCCGTCGGTGCGATCCTGGTGAACATGGTTCGCGAGCAGCACTTCGAGGACGCGTCGCTGCGGCAGGCCGCCAAGGGCGCCCTCGATGACGCCGCACTGCGATCGGGGCTCAACGCCGGGGGTCTCGACGTCAGCGCCAAGGTCGTAGCGGCGCTATCGCAGGAGGCGACTGAACACGCGCAGCGGATCGCGCTGCAGGACGCCGAACGCGAGGAGCTCAGCGAGACCGGCCTCCCGATGTACGACGTGCCGCTCGTGCCCGAACGGTTGCGGGCGGGCGCGCTCCGACGACTCGCCGATGCGATCGAGGAGCAATCATGAGCGCCGCGATCCGCTCGTCACCGACGCTGGACGTCGACGCGATCCTCGACAGCGCCGGGATCATCGTCTGCTGCGGTTCAGGCGGCGTCGGCAAGACGACGGTCTCGGCGGCGCTTGCGCTTCGGGCTGCCGAGCGGGGCCGGCGGGTCGTCGTACTCACTATCGATCCGGCCCGCAGGCTCGCCCAGTCACTCGGTCTGTCGGAGCTCGACAACGTGCCGCGAATTGTCGAGGAAGCCGGTGCTGACGGCGGCGAGCTGCACGCGATGATGCTCGACATGAAGCGCACGTTCGACGACATCGTGGTGACGCATGCGACGCCGGAGAAGGCCGAGCAGATTCTCGCGAATCCGTTCTACCAAAGCCTTTCCGGCTCCCTCGCCGGAACGCAGGAGTACATGGCGATGGAGAAACTCGGCCAGCTGCACGCCGAGGGCAACTGGGATCTGATCGTCGTCGACACCCCGCCGACCCGAAGCGCGCTCGACTTCCTCGACGCGCCCGAGCGGGTTTCGAGCTTCCTCGAGGGCCGCATGATGCGCCTGTTGCTCGCGCCCGCGAAGATGGGCGGCCGCGCGTACATGAAGGTGTTCAGCGCGGGTGTCGGCATCTTCACCGGCGTGCTCGGCAAGATCACCGGCGCGGAGCTGATGCGTGACGTGAGCAACTTCCTCGCGGCGAGCGAGTCCACGTTCGGCGGCTTCCGCGAACGCGCGCAGCAGACCTACACGCTGCTCAAGGCGAGCGGTACGTCGTTCGTGGTCGTCGCCGCGCCGGAGCCGGCCGCGCTGCGCGAGGCGGCGTACTTCGTGGAGCGGCTCTCGAGCGAGCGGATGCCACTTGCCGGCCTGGTCATCAACCGCGTGCACCGTACGGCGGCCTCCGAGCTCACTGCCGAACGCTCCATCGCCGCCGCCGAGACACTCGCCGAGCGCGGCATCGAACCAATCGCCCGGGCCGCACTTCTCGTGCACGCAGATCGGGTCCGCATCGCCGAACGCGAGCAGCAGGAGATCTCGGGTTTCGTCGGCACGTCCCCCCGCGTTCCGGTCGCCGAGGTCGATGCGATGGCAACCGACGTACACGACCTCGATGCGCTGCGTCGTATCGGCGAGGCACTCGCCGCAACCCGCTGACCGGGGCACTGCGCAAAAACACCGCTACGGAATGGACAGCCGGCGACCTGGGCCGTCGACCGTGAGGTCACCGCCATAAGGGACGACCCATTGCGGGTCGGTGTGCCCGATGTCCACGTCAAACACGATCATCGCGTCGGGGCTGTAGTGACCGAACGCTGTCAGCACCGCGTCGCGCTGATCGCGGCGGTATCGCTCGCGCTCATCAGCCGGAACAGGTCGCTCCAAGTTTGTCGCCTTCGGCCGCCCGACAACGACGGCGGGGAACTGCGCGAGCAGCCCGCGCTCACCGGCATCGCGCAGCATGCGGAACACCTCAACGGCGCTCGGCATCTCCTCCGACGTCTCGAGCAAGAGGACACAGCCCGCGTAGTCCTGCACCGGTCGAATCCAGCGCCCGGCGGCCAAGTTCCAATGCAGGATCTCGAGGTTGCCGCCCCACGTCGGCCCGGACACGACGGACGTCGGCTGGTGCCAAGTCCACCCGCTGCCGGGCTGGCTCGCCGGCTCCCTGTCCAGGACGCCCGGACTGTCCCACGGCACCTCGTCTTCACTGAATGAATCCACCTCGTGCAGTTGCACCGGTCCCTGAGCGAACAAGGCGGCCCGGAGCGAGCCGACCGAGACCGGATGCACCGCGACCGGCCGGCCCAGGTGAACCATCGTCGAGCCGCCGTGATAACCGGGCACGCCGAGGTTCCACAGCCAGTTGAGAATGTTGGTGTTGTCGCTGTAGCCGAAGTAGGGCTTCGGGTCGGCTCGGAAAACTGCCGGGTCGAGGTATGGCAAAACGGTGATCTGGTCGTCACCACCGATTGACGCCATCACCGCACGAACTGTGCGGTCGGCGTAAGCAGCCATGAGGTCGCGCGCACGATCACGCGCGGGCGCACCGACTTGCCGAGTCGTCGGGTATTCGACCGGCTCGACCCCGACGTCCTCGCGCAGGCGCCGCATCGCCAGCTCGTGGACCTGCGGGAAGGCTCCCGGGCCCGCCCAGGAAGGGGAGACGACGGCAACCCGGTCCCCCGGCGACACTGGCGGCGAGGGAGTGAACGTCGGGCGCATCTACGGATCTAACCGGGCCGCAGTCCGACGCGCCTCTCAGAAAACCAAGATGCGGGTGACGTGCCGTCTCCGGCTCGCCACCCGCAATCAGGTCCCCATGCCCCCTTGGTGCACTCACCCCCCGGTGAGGTAGCGCACTCACCCCCCGGTGAGCTAGCGCACTCACCCCCCGGTGAGCTCACGCGGCCTGCCCCCCAGCCGGCCGCGCGTACTTCGTCTTTCAGCCAGTGCGCTCGAGTTGGTGTTCTTCCTTCGCAGCTTCGAGCAGCGCCTTCCAGGACCCAACGTTGGGCCGCTGCCGGAGCAGTGCCCGCCGCTCACGTTCGGTCATCCCGCCCCAGACGCCGAACTCCGTCCTGTTGTCGAGTGCATCACTGAGGCACTCCGTGCGAACAACGCAGCCGAAGCAGGTGCTCTTCACCCGGTTCTGCGCCGCCCCCTGGACGAAGAGTTCGTCCGGGTCGCTTTCGCGACACGCCGCCTGTGCTGTCCACTCCATGGTCACCGTTCCCCAGATTTCGGTGGTCCGTCAATCGCTCTGTGTCACCGTACGAATGCGCGGCCTCGCCGAACATCACCCTTGAGGGTGGTTTAGGTCTGGTCCTCAATGCCCATGAGGGGCCTCATTCGGCGTAGATACACCCGATCTGCGTCCACTCGGCCGGTCACCCACTGCTCCGAACGGCCTCAAGTACCCTGATGAGCCCATGGACATCGATCGCAGACCGAGTGAACTGGCCGCCCGAGCCGGCCTCGCCATGGCCGTCAGTGTGATTTCGGGACTGCTCGTAGCCGGCCTTGCACTGCCTGTAGTCGGCGGCGGTGGGTTGCTCGCGCGCAAGACGGTCGAGGCTTACTACACGCTGCCGTCGGAGCTGCCCGACTTCCCACTCGCACAGACGTCGAAGATCCTGCGCGCCGACGGCAAGCTGCTCGCCGAGGTCAAGAGCGGCCAGGACCGGCTGCTGACGACGATCGACAAGATCCCGCCGGTGATGATCCACGCCCTGCTGGCGATCGAGGATGCCCGCTTCTACGAGCACCGCGGACTCGACCTCAAAGGCGTCGTCCGGGCCGCGTGGAAGAACCGCCAGTCGGGCCAGGTCGAGCAAGGCGCGTCGACGCTGACGCAGCAATACGTGAAGAACGCGCTGCTTTACTCGGCCCAGACCGAGGACCAGCAGCGCGCCGCGATCGAGCAGACCCCGCGCCGCAAGCTGCACGAGGCCCGCATCGCGATGGAGATCGAGCGCACTCTCACCAAGGACCAGATCCTCGAGCGCTACCTCAACATCGCCTACTTCGGAAACGGCGTGTACGGCGTACGCACGGCCGCTCAGTTCTACTTCTACAACTCGGTCGACCGGCTCACGCTCTCGCAGTCCGCGATTCTCGCCGGGCTGGTGCAGTCACCGTCCCGCTACGACCCCATCAACCGTAAGGAGGCGGCCCTCGCCCGGCGCAACCTCGTGCTCAGCAAGATGGCTCAAGTCTTCCCGTGCAGGGCCGGCGTGCAACCGAGCATCGAACCCTGCTACTCGGAGAGCGCACCCGCCGCGGCGCAGCTGCCACTCGGCCTGCGGATCAGGCCGAAGCCGGAGAACAAGAAGTCGATCGCGCCGTACTTCCTCGACTACGTGCAGGAGTACCTCCTCTCCGACGGCAGCCCGCTCGGCAAGACCAAGGAGGAGCGCGAGCACGCGTTCTTCCGCGGCGGCCTGACGATCCGCACCACGCTCGACCCCGCCGTGCAGGACGCCGCGACCAAGGCGCTCGAGTCGACCGACATCAAGGACAAGGAGCCGCACGCGGCGATCGTCGTCATCGAGCCGGGCACCGGCAACATCCGGGCGATGGCCGTCAACGTCACGCCAAAGAGCGACCGCTCCCTCAACCTCGCGACCGGCGGCCAGTCCGGCATGCAGGGCGGCTCGACCTTCAAGGTCTTCGTACTCGCGGCCGCACTGGAGATGGACATGCCGCTCGGCACCACTTTCCACTCACCGGCGACATACGTCTCGCCGGTGTTCGACAAGCTGCCCGGTGTCCCTTACGACGTTCACAACGCGGGTGACAGCCAGAGCGGTCTGTTCAACATGCTCAGCGGCACCTGGCATTCGGTGAACACCTACTTCATCCAGCTGGAGGAGGCCACGGGCATCCAGAAGCCGGTGCAGCTCGCCCGGGCGATGATGGGCAAGAACCCGGCAGTACCACTCGGCAAGGCCCGCGAGACACAGCCCTCTTTCGTGCTGGGCTCGGCGGCGACAAGCGTGATCGATGTCGCGAACGCCTACGCCACAGTCGCGGCGCGCGGGATCGCCTGCGACGAGACGTCAGTCCTCGAGATCCTCGACGCCACGGGCAAGCCGTTGAAGCTGCCGGGTTCGCAGTGCACTCGGGTGCTCAAGGAGAAGACGGCCGACACACTCGCGTACATCCTCAAGGGCGTCATCGACGGCCGCAAGGGCACCGGTTTCCGGGCGAGCATCGGCCGTCCGGCAGCAGGCAAGACAGGGTCAGCTACGAACTACACCTCCGCTTTCTTTGCTGGCTTCACTCCGGACTACGCGGCCGCCGTCTGGATGGGCGACAGCCTTGCCCCGAACAAGAAGCCGCTGCTGAACGTCGAGGGCGTGGAGCAGGATTTCTCCAGGGTCTTCGGCGGCACGTTCCCGGCCATCATCTGGAAGAAGACGATGCTGGCCATCCACGAAGGCAAGCCGGAGCGCGACTTCGTCGCTCCGCCGGCCGAGGTCTTGAAGACGATCAGGGTCCCTGTGCCAGCCGTCGGCGGCATGACACCAGATGAGGCGAGGTCGATCCTGCGCGACGCCGGGCTCAATTCGGTCGTGTCGGCAAGCGGGCGTATCAACAGCATCTACCCGATCAACACCGTCGCGGCGACCTCGCCGGCTGCAGGCGCGAGAGTCCAGGTCGGGACGGTCGTCACGATCTTCGTCTCCAACGGCCTGCAACCGGTCGGATGCGGAACGGCCCCCGGTCAGCTCCCGTGCCCGCCGCCGTGCGTTGCGGTCGCGGGGCAACCGCCGTGCCCACCACCGGCCGCTGGTACGCCGCCTGCTGTTACGCCGACGGCCACAGCCACAGCCACCGCCACCGCCCCGGCCACTGCGCCGGCCCAGGCCCCGGCAACGGCAGCTGCCGGGGACCAGCAGGGCGACAAGAAGCCGAGGAAGAAGTAGCGCCGAATGCTGCTGTCGCGTGCCGTCCCCGTTGCCATCGCTGCCGGTGCAGCGGCGGTCGCGTACGGCGGACTCATCGAGCGCAACGCTTTCGTGCTGCGCCGGTACGACGTGCCCGTCCTGCCGCCGGGGTCGGAGCCGATGCGCATCCTGCACATCAGCGACGTCCACATGATTCCGCGGCAGCAGCGCAAGCAGCGCTGGATCAGCGCCCTCGCCGACGAGTTGCCTGACCTCGTCATCAACACCGGTGACAACCTGTCAGCACGCGACGGCGTACCGGCAATGCTCGACACTCTCGATGCCTTCGCTGGCGTGCCCAGCGTCTTCGTGCTCGGCTCGAACGACTACTACGCGCCGATGGCGAAGAACCCTTTCAAGTACTTCTTCCCGCACCACAAGCGCGTCATCGGCAAGGACAACCCGTGGCGCGAACTGGTCGACGGCATGGTCGCGCGCGGTTGGGTCGACCTGACCAACACGCGTCACACGATGGAAGTGGCGGGCCGCACGGTTGCTTTCGCCGGTGTCGACGATCCGCATCTCAGGCGCGACGACGTCTCGATCCAGGAGGCGCCCGCCGATCGCGACGCCGACCTGCGCGTCGCGCTCGTCCACGCGCCCGAGCCGCGGGTGCTCAACCGCTACACCGCGGCCGGCTACCAGCTGCTGGCTGCAGGGCACACGCACGGCGGCCAGCTGCGGGTTCCGTTCTTCGGTGCGCTGGTCACCAACTGCGGCCTGGACCGGGCGCGGTCGCGCGGGCTGAGCCGCAATGGCGATGCCTGGCTGCACGTATCAGCGGGACTCGGCACGTCGCCGTACGCGCCGGTGCGCTTTTCCTGCCGGCCGGAGGCGAGCCTGCTCACGCTGGTGCCGGCAAGCGGGTAGACGCTGGAGCGGTCTAGACTGCCCGAGGCACCATCGGGGTGTGGCGCAGCTTGGTAGCGCGCTGCGTTCGGGACGCAGAGGCCGCAGGTTCAAATCCTGTCACCCCGACCAACCGAAACCGCAGGTCAGCGGCCCCATCGTCGGGCCGCTGATGTGTTTCCGGGGTCTGCAGGCGGTGGTCATGGCATCCTGCGCCGCGCATGCCTACGAGCGCCGACGGCGTCGCGTCGGCGGATGACCTCGAATCAGAGCAGCCAAGTTCTTCTATCCGACGCTTCGGAGCCGGCCCGATGCGTCAGCCTGACACGACCTGCGCGGCGAGGAGCTCTGCGATCTGCACGGTGTTGAGGGCGGCGCCCTTGCGCAGGTTGTCGTTGCTGACGAACAGCACCAGCCCGCGGCCGTCGTCGACCGACTCGTCCTGACGCACCCGGCCGACGAAGCTCGGGTCGAGACCGGCCGCTTCGAGCGGATTCGGTACGTCGACGAGCTGCACGCCAGGGGCTCCGGCGAGCAACTCGTGCACGCGCTCGACACTGATCGGCCGCGCGAACTCGGCGTTGATCGACAGCGAGTGGCCAGTGAACACAGGCACGCGGACGCAGGTGCCCGAGACCCTCAGCTCCGGGATGCCGAGGATCTTGCGGCTCTCGTTGCGCAGCTTCTTCTCTTCGTCGGTCTCGAACGAGCCGTCGTCGACGATCGAGCCGGCGAGGGGGATCACGTTGAAGGCGATCGGCCGCGCGTACTTCGACGGCGCAGGGAACGTGACGGCCGAGCCGTCGTGCACCAGCTCGGTTGCCTTGTCGACGACCGCGAGCATCTGCGTGTTCAGCTCGTCGACACCGGCGACGCCGCTGCCGGACACCGCCTGGTAGCTGCTGACGACGAGTCGCACGAGCCCGGCGTCGTCGTGCAGTGGCTTGAGCACGGGCATCGCGGCCATCGTCGTGCAGTTGGGATTGGCGATGATTCCCTTGTGGGCATTGGCAATTTCGCCCGGGTTGACCTCGCTCACGATCAGCGGCACATCGGGGTCCATGCGCCACGCGGACGAGTTGTCCACGACGATCGCGCCGGCGGCTGCGAACCGCGGCGCCTGCTCGCGCGATGTCGCCGCACCGGCGGAGAACAGCGCGATGTCGAGACCGCTCGGGTCGGCAATCGACGCGTCCTCGACCACGACCTCGCCGCCCGCCCAGGGCAGGGTGCGGCCAGCCGATCGAGCGGACGCGAAGTAGCGGATCTGCGCAACGGGGAAATCGCGGTCGGCAAGGATCTGGCGAAGCAGCTCGCCGACCTGGCCGGTCGCGCCGACAATGCCGACGTTCAGCCCGCTCATGACGCACCGCCCGCGCGTACACCCTCGACCTCGACGACCTCTGACGAGCCGAGCTCGAAAGCGTCGTGAATCGCTTGCACAGCAGCGGGTACGTCGGTGTCCCGGCATACGACCGAGATGCGGATCTCGGACGTCGAGATCATCTCGATGTTGACGCCGGCCTTCGCGAGCGCCTCGAACATGTCGGCGGTCACGCCGGGGTGGCTCTTCATGCCGGCGCCGATCAGCGACACCTTGCCGATGTGGTCGTCGTACTGAAGTGACTCGAAGCCGATCGCTGACTTGACCTTGTCGAGTGCCTGCAATGCGTTGGCGCCGTCGGCCTTGGGCAGCGTGAACGAGATGTCGGTGCGGCCGGTCGACGCGTGCGAGACGTTCTGCACGACCATGTCGAGGTTGACGCCGGCGTCGGCGAGGACGCGGAAGATGTGCGCGGCCTCACCGGGCTTGTCGGGCACGTCGACGACCGTGACCTTCGCCTCGCTGCGGTCGTGGGCGACCCCCGAAATGATCGCCTGCTCCATCGCTCCAGCCTCCATCACCAGTGTGCCTGTGTTGTTGTTGAACGACGACCGCACGTGGATGCGCACGCCCTGCCGCCGGCCGTACTCGACGCAGCGCAACATGAGTACGCCGGCGCCGCACGCCGCCATCTCGAGCATCTCCTCATAGGAGATGGTGTCGATCTTGCGGGCATCTGGGACGAGCCGCGGGTCTGCGGTATAGACGCCGTCAACGTCGGTGTAGATCTCGCAGACGTCGGCTTTCAAGCCGGCTGCGAGGGCAACGGCCGTCGTGTCCGAGCCGCCGCGCCCAAGAGTCGTGATGTCCTTGCTGTCGACGCTGACACCCTGAAAGCCCGCGACAATGACGATGTGGCCTTCATCCAGGGCGGTGCGAATCCGACCGGGGGTGACGTCGATGATGCGGGCCTTGCCATGGCTCGAGTCGGTGATGATGCCGGCCTGCGAGCCCGTAAAGCTGCGCGCCGTCATACCGAGATTGGCGATGGCCATCGCGAGCACGGCCATCGAGATGCGCTCACCGCTGGTGAGGAGCATGTCCATCTCGCGCGGCGGTGGCAGGGGCGAGACCTGGTTGGCGAGCTCGATCAGGTTGTCGGTGGTGTCACCCATCGCGGAGACCACGACACACACGTCGTTGCCTTCACGCTTGGTCGCGACGATGCGCTCGGCAACGCGCTTAATGCGCTCGGCGTCAGCGACCGACGAGCCGCCGTACTTCTGCACCACGAGTGCCACGGCGGCTCGGGTCCTTCCTGAAACGGGGAAGCCACGAGTGTAGGACAGCGCTCGCGACGGCTTCGGCGAGTTATAGAGGCTCTTCGAGAGGGTTGGTCCGCCGCCGGAAATCTTCCGCTCTGAGGGACATGCCAGGCGCCACCACCGGAAAATCTTCTGTTTGGAGCCCGGTCGGGCCTGCTTCAGACAGGCTCGTGTACCCTCGGTCGCCGGCCCACCATCCGGAGACCGCGCGCGAGGAGATCATGACCGAGTACGACGTCGACCTGCTCATCGTCGGCGCAGGGCCGGCCGGCCTATTCGCGGCGTACTACGCGGGCTTTCGCGGCCTCAAGACCGCGATCATCGACTCGCTGCCCGCAGCGGGCGGGCAGGTCTCCGCGCTCTATCCGGAGAAGCTCATCTTCGACGTCGCCGGCTTCCCCTCGATCCGGGGCCGTGACCTCGTCGACGCCCTCGTCGAGCAGGCCGACGCTTTCAGTCCTCTCTACCTGCTCGGCCACCGCGCCGAGACGCTGACCCGCGACGACGAGACCGGCCGCCTTACCGTGACGAGCGAGCAGGGCGCCGTCGTCAACTGCAAGGGCCTGCTCATCACCGGTGGCATCGGAACCTTCGCGCCGCGACCGCTTCCTGCCGACACAGGCGACCGTGAAGGCCAAGGTCTGTACTACTTCATGCCGGCGTTCGAGGACTTCAAGAACCTCGACGTCGTCATCGTCGGCGGCGGCGACAGTGCGATGGACTGGGCGCTGGCGCTGGAGCCGATCGCGAAGACCGTGGCCGTCGTACACCGGCGTGACAAGTTCCGCGCCCACAAGCACACGGTCGAGCTCGTGCGCGCGTCGACAGCGGGTTTCATCGTCAATGCGGAAGTGACCAAGATCCTCGGCAACGGCGCGATCACAGCCGTCGAGATCAAGGACCTCACCACGGGCGAGGAGCACACACGTCCCGCGCAAGCGGTCATCGCGGCCCTAGGTTTCACCGCCGATCTCGGTCCCCTGCTGTCGTGGGGCCTCGAATGCCGTAAGCGCCGGATCGTCGTCGACCGCACGATGGCGACGAGCATCCCCGGTGTCTTCGCCGCGGGCGACATCGCCGACTACGAGGGCAAGGTCGCGCTGATATCGGTCGGCTTCGGGGAAGCGGCAACCGCGGTCAACAACGTCGCGCCGCTCATCGACCCGACACTTCGCCTCGAGCCGGGTCACTCGTCCGACGCCGGCTGACCGGCCGATCCGACCGGCGTACGCCGTGCGAGGATCGACGGGTGCCGAGGATCTGGCTCGCGGTCGCCGTGGCCGCGCTGGCCGCGTTGACGAGTTGCACCTCCAGCAAGGACGCTGCGCCGGGCCCCAGCGAGGCGGTCTCGGCGACGACTTCCGTCACGGCGTCGCCCACTCCGCTCCCTACCGGGGATCCGCGCGCCGCGGCCGAGTTGGCGGCACTCGCGGGGAGAGCAGCCAAGGCCAGCTACGACGCGACGTACGATTTCACAGCGTCGACCGTCCGCTCGCGCGGCACCTTGCGCATCGTCGCTGCGCCGCCGAGGTTCCGCGTCGACATCGCGCTCGGGCCGGCAAGCGTGCAGTTCTACCAGCTGCCCATCGGGGCGGTGACCTGCCGGGTGCCGGCCGCGGGAGCAGCATCGATCTGCGACCTCGTCGCGAAGCCGGGCGCCGCCGTACCCGATGCGTTTGATCCTGGTGTGCAACGGCTTTTCACGACCGGTCTGGACGCGCTCGCCCGCGACCCGGCCGGTTTTGCCATCACGTCCATCGAGGGCGCGCCGCCATCGGGTACGCCGAGTCGCTGCTTCCGCGTCATCCGGCTCGCCGACCTGCAGCCGGTCACACCGGGAACGGTGACGCCGCCGGGGAAGGGCTTCGATACCGGCGACTATTGCTTCGAGCCGGCGACTGCGGTCCTCACAGCGGCGCACGTCACCAGCGGCTCCCTGACACTGCAAAGCGTCGGCGCACCACCGGGCGACGCCGCGTTCACGCCACCAGCGAAGCCGCGACCGTTGCAGTGACGCGTCACGCCCGGGTCGTGTGAACTTATCCGCCAGATCTGGCGGAACAATCAGCGCGACCGATCGGTCGGTCGCCGCGCGTCACCAGGCGATCGTTCTAAAGCTGCCGCCCACACGGCGCGGTACGCCGCTCAGCCGGTCGAGCGCCCACAGACCTCCGCTACCGCCGTTCAGGCCCTTCCGCAGGTATCGCAGGCGGCCGTCCCCGCGAGCCGCGAGGACTAGGAGCTCCGCGCGCGGAAGGGTGACGAGCGAGGTCACCTGGCCGGAGCTCGGGCTGCGAATCGCGAGACGCGCAGAGCGAGGCGGTGCCCGGTGCGGGCAACAGATGGCCGACAGCACCAGCCGTCCGCCCACATATTCAGTGTCGGTCAGGTACTCGCCTGGCCCGATTCGCACCGGGACTGGAGGTGAGTCAGTGATGTCGCGGACCGGTCGGCGTAAATCGATCAGGTGGGACGACGACCCGAAATCCGAGCCAACGGTGACGATAAGCACGTCTCCGTCCCGTCGCCATGCGACATCCGCGATGGTGCAACAGAAGCCCTGCTCGTCCTCGACCGCCATAAGACGTTGGGTGCGCATCGCAATGCCTGATTTAGCGGCAACAATCGAAAGCCACCCCAACGCACCGTCGGCGCAACCACGCACCGCCACCCGACGGCCGTCCGGACTGATCACAGGTGCGCGGCCTGCGGCGAGACGCGCCGAACGACCGGTCCGCACATCGTGCCGCCAGACCGTGCAGCCGCTCCGGTCGAAGTAGACGATGCCCGCTCGTGCATCCCAGGCGATCCCGACGGTCGGCCGGGCCAGGTCCGGAGCGAGTTCATGCGAGATGAGCGTCCGGACAGTCGCGCCGGTATCCGGGTTGACGAGGACGAGGTCACCGCGCGCCGTCACCGCCGCAAGCAGTCCGGCGTACCAGGGCGGCTTGGACGTCGGCGCGGCAACTGCGCGCGGAGCAGCTCCCAGCACTCCGGGCAACAGAACCGCGAGCGCGGCGGCCACGGAAACGGTCGTCCGGATGCGGATGCCGCACATGATGTTCACGGCCGTGAGACGTCTGCGGGACACCGAACCTTCCGCCGCGCGGCTCGCAGCTACACGTCGAGGAGTCGGCGGCCTTCGAACGCGCGGCCGAGAGTCACCTCGTCGGCGTACTCCAGATCACCGCCGACAGGCAGACCGGAGGCCAAGCGGGTGACGCGCAAACCCATCGGCTTCATCACGCGAGCGAGGTAGGTCGCG
>JBKJZO010000109.1:0-12401 GCA_046715235.1 Mycobacteriales bacterium | reverse complement strand
GGTCAGGCCCGCCAGCGGGTTGGTCTGGTCCATGAACTGCGACAGCTGCGACGTACCGAAGAACTCCTTGATCGACGCCACCACCGGGCGGATGTTGATCAGGGTCTGCGGCGTGATCGCCTCGACGTCCTGAGTCGTCATCCGCTCGCGGACGACGCGCTCCATGCGGGCCAGGCCTAGCCGGATCTGGTTCTGGATCAGCTCGCCCACCGTGCGCAGGCGGCGGTTGCCGAAGTGGTCGATGTCATCGACCTCGTAGCCGGCCTCGCCCGTGTGCAGCTTCACGATGTACTCGATCGTGCTGACGATGTCGTCCTCGGTCAGGACTCCCTGCGTCAACGGCATGTCGAGCTGGAGCTTCTTGTTGACCTTGTAGCGGCCGACCTTCGCGAGGTCGTATCGCTTGGGGTTGAAGAACAGGTTGTCGAGCAGGGTCTGCGCCGACTCCCGCGTCGGCGGTTCGCCCGGGCGCAGCTTGCGGTAGATGTCGAGCAGGGCGTCGTCCTGCCCCGTCGTGTGGTCCTTTTCGAGAGTGATGCGGATCGACTCGTAGTCGCCGAAGCGCTCGAGGATCTTCGCGTCGTCCCAGCCGAGTGCCTTGAGCAGGACGGTCACGCTCTGGCGGCGCTTTCGGTCGATGCGTACGCCGACCGTGTCGCGCTTGTCAATCTCGAACTCGAGCCAGGCACCGCGTGAGGGGATCACCTTGCAGCTGAAGACGTCCTTGTCGGATGTCTTCTCGATCGCCTTGTCGAAGTAGACGCCGGGCGAGCGGACGAGCTGTGAGACGACGACGCGTTCGGTGCCGTTGATCACGAACGTGCCCTTGGGCGTCATCATCGGGAAATCGCCCATGAACACCGTCTGGGACTTGATCTCACCGGTGTTGTGATTTTCGAACTCCGCCGTCACGAACATCGGGGCGGCGTACGTCATGTCCTTGTCCTTGCACTCCTCGACGGAGTACTTGGTCGGCTCGAACCGGTGATCCCGGAACTTGAGGGCCATGGTGCCCTGGAAGTCCTCGATCGGGCTGATCTCCTCGAAGATCTCCTCGAGGCCCGCCGTCATGGGGATGTCGTTGCGGCCCTCGGCTCTGGCGGCCGCTACCCGCGCCTGCCAGAGGTCGTTTCCGACGAGCCAGTCGAACGAGTCGGTCTGCAGTGCGAGGAGGTTGGGGACCTCCAGCGGTTCACGGATCTTGGCGAAACTGATGCGGGAGTTCTTGCGCGAGGCGGCCAAGAGGATGTCCTTCCAGGGCCTAAGGCGAACAAATGCGCGGGCACGCGTGTTGCCCCGACGGTCGAACTCCCGCTATATGAAGCGACCGGAGGATGAGGGCAAGCCAAAAGGGCAGTCTAGCCGGGGGCTTGACTGCTGTCGAGGTGACCAAGAATCGTCTCCACTTGTCCGTCAAGCAAACCTCGGGCGCGACGGCCCGTCAAGAGCAACGCCGAAATGCGACAAAGGGCGGCGCCGCGGGCCTCGCGCCGCGCGGCCGGGCAACACGATTCGGGTTTGGGGCTCCATGTGCCCGGATAGCCGGGCACAGCGAGCCCCAAATCCTTACCCGCAGGCCCGGAACCGGGCGTGGTCGGGAACGGCGGCGGGGCGGCCGCCCGAAAGTGACCGCCCCGCGGCGAGACGTGTTGCGGTCCTACTTGACGGTCACCGTGGCGCCGGCGCCCTCGAGAGCAGCCTTCGCCTTCTCGGCGGCTTCCTTGTTGACCTTCTCCAGAACCGCCTTGGGCGCACCGTCGACGAGGTCCTTGGCCTCCTTGAGACCGAGGCTCGTGAGGGCGCGCACCTCCTTGATGACCTGGATCTTCTTGTCGCCCGCTGCCTCGAGGACGACGTCGAACTCGTCCTGCTCGGCAACTTCCTCGGCGGGAGCGGCGGCGCCGCCGCCACCTCCTGCGGCCGCAACCGCGACCGGGGCAGCGGCCGTGACCCCGAAGGTCTCCTCGAACGACTTCACGAATTCACTCAGCTCGATCAGCGTCATTTCTTTGAACGCGTCGAGCAGTTCGTCACTGCTGAGCTTCGCCATGGGGGAGGTTCCTTTCGGTTTGTCAGGCCTGCGGCCTGACGTCTGTCGGGTGGGTGGTGCGGCGTTCAGCCGTCAGACGTCGGCTCAGGCCTCGGTCTCGGTCTCGGTCTCGCTGACTGCTTCTTCGGGTGTTGTTGGTGTTGCGACTTCGGAATCTTCGGTAGCTGCGACTGCGTCCTCGGTTGCGGGCGCTTCGTCGGCGACGGCAACGGCCTCGGCCTCGGGTGCGTTCTCGGCTTCTGCGCCTTCCGCGACCGGCTCTGCTGAGACCGGCTCTGCTGCGACCGGCTCCGGCGTACCGGCTCCGCCCCGCAGGATCGACGGGTCGGCTTCGGCCTTCTGGCGAAGTGCCTCACCGAGCTGCGCCATCTTGGCCGGCAGCGCGGTGAAGGCGTAGAGCGCCTGCGACATGGTCGCGGTCATTGCACCGGCGAGCTTCGAGAGGAGAACCTCACGCGACTCGAGCGACGCGATCTTGCTGACGTCGGCCGAGGTGAGCGTCTTGCCGTCCATGACGCCGCCCTTGACCACCAACAGCGGGTGGTTCTTGGCGAAGTCGCGGATCCCCTTGGCCGCGTCGACTGCGTCGCCCTTATGAAGGCGATCGCTGTCGGCCCTTCGAGCAGGGACTCGAGTCCGTCGAGCCCGGCTTCCTTGGCCGCGATCTTGCTCAGGGTGTTCTTGACGACGGCGTACTTGACGTTGCCGCCCAGTGCGCGCCGCAGCTCGGTGATCTCGGCCACGCGCAGACCGCGGTACTCGGTCAGCACAGCGGCCGACGATTCGCGGAACGCGTCGGCGATCTCGGCGACCGCCGCGGCCTTGTCGGGCCTCGCCATGGGCCTCCCATCGGGTTGGCGCCGGTGATCCGGTCCCGATACGAGGAACGCCCCGGCGCAGAGGCGCACGGGGCGGAACGGGTCGTCGTACGACGACGCGTGCTGCTACGTCACACCTGCGCGGGCCGCCCGCGATTGCGGGACCTTCAGCCGTGCGAGCACGGCAACCGGCGGTCTTTGGCTCCGGTCAGGGTACGGGTCGACTCGACCGGGGTCAAAGCGCCGGCACTTACGGGCCACGAGGACTCAGGCGGGCGGCGTGCCGCCGAGCGGCGTAGCCATGTTGGTTATCTCCTCGGCCGGCGGCGGCGTGACGTCGAGCTCCGCGCCGAACTTTAGGAACTCGATCGTGATGTCGGCTTCGTTTCCGGCAATCGTCATCAACTGGTGCAGGCGCCGAGGCAGCCCATCGGCGCCCATCCAGACGTCCAGCTTCACCGGGGAGGTGCCCATCTGCTTGAGCAGGCTCTCCATCTGCACCTGGACATCGCCGCTGTAGGCCTTGGTCAGCGCCTCCGCGGTGATGGTGCCGGAGAATTGGGTCGTCTCAGTTCCGCGGATGGTCTCCTGGCCGACTTCCTTGATGTCACCGGCGGCGACCAAAGTCTTGAGGTATGCCGTCGGGCTGCTCTGCTGGCTCTGCTCGATCAACTGCTTGAAGTTCTGGCCACCGGCTTTCTCGAGGTCAGCGAACCCCAATTTCACCCAGGCCTTGCCGCCGAACTGCTTTGCCATTTCTGGCGGGTACTTGATGTACATGGCGTCAGGCGTCATCAGCATCTCCATCACGAGAGGCTTGCCCGCGCTGTCGATGGTCATCGCGATGCGACTCCGCAGCGGCGGTTTCATCGCAGACACGCCTTCGGCCGTGGTCGTGATCTCTCCCGTACCGGTAGCGGTCGTCTTCATGATCATCGAATAGCTGACCGTGCCGGCCGCGTCGGCCTTCTCGCCGGCTGTTAGGAGTAGTGCCGCGCCCGCGACTGTCGGCTCGACGCTCGCTGTGGTGGACCCTGCCGCGGCTGACGCGGACGGCTGGCTGGCCGCGGTCGTCGACCCGGAGTCAGCCTTGGGCTTGGAGTCGCCCCCACAAGCGGTCAACGACATGCCGACAACGACTGCGGCAACGGTGCAACGGAACAGACGGCTCATGCCGATCCCCCCACAGAGGCTCTGTGTCCGCGAGTGACGCGGACCGGCACAGAGTAGCGCTATGCGGGTGCCGCGGTGCCCTCGTCCATCAGGTTGCGCAGCTTGGCGGGGTCGACCTGGATGCCGGGCCCCATCGTCGTGCTCAAGGTGACCTTGCGCAGGTAGCGGCCCTTGGACGACGAGGGCTTCGCGCGAACCACTTCATCCATCGCGGCGGCGTAGATCTCGACCAGCTGAGCCTCTTCGAAGCCCTGCTTGCCAATGATGAAGTGCAGGTTGCCCTGGCGGTCGACACGGTACTCGATCTTGCCGCCCTTGATGTCGCTGACGGCCTTTGCGACGTCGTTGGTGACCGTGCCCGTCTTGGGGTTGGGCATCAGGCCGCGCGGGCCGAGGACGCGTCCGAGCTTGCCGACCTTGCCCATCAGGTCGGGCGTCGCAACAGCGGCGTCGAAGTCGAGCATGCCGCCGGCGACGTGTTCGATGAGGTCGTCGGCCCCGACGATGTCAGCGCCCGCGGCGCGGGCCTGGTCGGCCCGCTCGCCGGTGGCGAACACGGCTACACGCGCGGTCTTGCCGGTGCCGTGCGGCAGGTTGACCGTGCCCCGGACCATCTGGTCGGCCTTACGAGGGTCGACGCCGAGCCGGATGGCGACCTCGACGGTCTGGTCGAACTTCGCGGTGGGGAACTGCTTGGCGACTCGAACCGCCTCGAGCGGTGAGTAGAGCTTGTCGGCGTCAACGAGTGCCGCCGCCTTCAGGTATCCCTTGCTGCGCTTCACGATGTCTCCCTGAGTGAAGTGTGGTCGACGGACCGGGGCGGTCCTCCCACGCGTACGAACGGTGCCGTGCTTACTGGACGGTAATGCCCATCGACCTTGCGGTGCCCGCGACGATCCGCTCGGCCGCTTCGACGTCGTTGGCATTGAGGTCGGGCATCTTGGTCTCGGCGATCTCACGCAGCTGCGCCTTGGTGATCGATCCGACCTTGGTCTTCTGCGGTACGCCGGAGCCCGACTCGATGCCCGCGGCCTTCAGCAGCAGCTTGGCGGCCGGCGGCGTCTTGGTGATGAACGTGAAGCTGCGGTCCTCAAAGACGGAGATCTCGACGGGCACCACCATGCCCCGCTGGTTTTCGGTCGCGGCGTTGTACTGCTTGCAGAATTCCATGATGTTGACACCGTGCTGACCGAGGGCAGGGCCGACGGGCGGCGCCGGGGTCGCGGCCCCGGCGTTGATCTGCAGCTTGATGACCGCCGCGAGTTTCTTCTTGGGGGGCATGCTCGTCCTCGTTCTGGTTTCGTTGCGATGGGTTTCGTGACTGCCGTGCGGATGCTGCCTAGAGCTTGGCGACCTGGCTGAACGAAAGTTCGACCGGCGTCTCGCGCCCGAAGATGGACACGAGCACCTTGAGCTTCTGCGAGTCGAGGTTGATCTCGTTGATCGTTGCGTTCAGCGTCTGGAACGGGCCGTCGGTGACGATGACCGACTCGCCCACCTCGAACTCCATCTTGGGCTGCGCCTTCGGCTTCTGCGGTGCCGGCGCGAGAATGCGGATCACTTCGTCCTTCGACAGCGGCGACGGGTGCGACCCCGACCCCACGAAGCCGGTGACGTTGGGCGTATGGCGGACCGCGCCCCACGATTCGTCGTCGAGGTCCATGCGCACGAGCACGTAGCCGGGGAAGACCTTGCGCTGCACAGTCTGGCGCTTGCCGGCCTTGACCTCGACGACCTCTTCGGTCGGAACCTCGACCTGGAAGATGCGGTCTTCCATGTTGAGGGAGCTGATGCGGCTCTCGAGGTTGGCCTTCACCTTGCCCTCGTAGCCGGCGTAGGTGTGCACGACGTACCAGTAGCCGGGAGCATCGCTGATCGCCTGAGCGATCTCGGCTTCCTCCGCTGTCGGGGCGTCCGGGTCGGGCTCGACGGCCTCGGGCTCGACGGCCTCGGGCTCCACGGCTTCGGCAGTTCCCGCATCGGTCACGTCGACCATGCCGTCGCCGGTTGCGGCGGGCCCATCGATCGGGGCGTCCGCGACGTCGGCCGTCGGCTCGACCGCAAGGTCGGCAGCTTCGTCGGACAGGGGGGACTGGGACACGGTGTGGGGGTTCCTTTACCTAGTCGGTGGGCGGGATCAGCCGAAGACCCAGAGGACAAGCTTGGTGAATACGAAGTCGAGCCCGGAGACGATCAGAACGACCGCGGTGACGAACACGAGTACGACCGCGGTGTAGTTGATGATCTCCCGACGGGTCGGGTAGACCACCTTCTTCATCTCCGCGACGGTCTCGCGGACGAACAGCGAAACCCGACCGAGGCGGCCAGGGCGTTTGCCCTTGCCTACCGGCGCCTTCGCCGGCGTCGTGGTCTGGCTGGTCACCGTCCACACTCCTCATCAGTCCGGGTCGGCTGGCAGGGCAGGAGGGACTCGAACCCCCAACCGCCGGTTTTGGAGACCGGTGCTCTACCAATTGAGCCACTGCCCTACAGGGTCTTGCCAGCCGGAGAGGCAAGCCAGGATGAGGGCGCGCCACAGCCGGGCAGCTAAGGCCCAGGTAGGCGAGTGTACGTGCCCGCGACGAACCAGGCCAACAAGCACCGGAGCGGCGACGCGCCGGCATCGGCCGTCAGCGGATCCACTGCAATGCATTCTGACGCGCGGCCTCGACCTGGGATCCCGACTGCCGGCGCGACATGCGACGGAGTACGGCGGGAGTGGCGAGGATTCCGGCGAGCGCCCAGGCGCCCAGGACCAGAAAGGTCTGGGTGGTCCGCCAGGAACCCCCGATCTCCAGGGCCGCCGTTGGTGCCCTACCTCATCCGGAGCCCGCGCACCTCCACGACCGCGGCGCCTTCCGGCGCCGGCAGGTCGTTCGTCGCTGGCACCGCCATCGAGCCGCCTCCGCTCGCACCCTCGGACGTCCCCACAGCGGAAGCTAGTTCGGCCGTACATCTCGTGCTAGTGCTGGCGCTCCCGGCGTCAGCAGCCCAGGCGGGCGCACTCGGCCCAGAGCCGCTCGTAGGCCAGGCTCGCCGGCGCCCGCGGATCGGAGACGACCACAGGCGTGCGTACGACGGCCATTCGCTCGACCACCGAGGCCGCGGGTATCGAGACGTCCAGCACATCCGGGCGGCCTCTGAGCGAGGCCATCACGTCGTGGTGCAGGCGCTTGCGCGCGTCGACCATCGAGAAGAACGCGCGCACCTCGGGGCGACCGTCGTCCAGCCCGGCGACGAAATCGGTGAGCTGGTCGAACGTGCGGACCGCCAGAGTCGCCGGAATCAGCGGCACGAGCAGCAGGTCGGCGGCTTCGAAGACGTTCTCGGAAACCAGCGAGATGCTCGGCGGGCAGTCGAGCACCACGACGTCGTACTGAGACGACAGCCGCCTGATCACCCGCCGCAGCTGGCGAACCGGTCGCTTGGCGTCGTCGAGCGCCAGGTCCATGTTTCGGTAGGAGAAGTCGGCGGGGAGCAGATCGAGGCGGTAGAAGTCGCTGCCCTTGATGAGCGCATCCACGTCGCTCTTGCCGTGGACGAGGTCGCCGACACCACCTTTGACGCGCGCGCGCACCCGGAACAGGTAGGTCGCCGCGCCCTGCGGGTCGAGATCCCACAGGAGCGTCCGCCGCCCCCAGCGCGCAGCGAGCGTCGCGAGATTGACGGCGGCGGTGGTCTTTCCAACACCGCCCTTGATGTTGTACGACGCGACGACCTTCACCGCGACTCCTCGGTCAGCTCGGCGACGCGCCGCCTGTTGGCGGGTGAGGCGAAGGCGCCGAAGCGCGTCGCGAACTCCGACCGGGCCCGCTGCGACCGCGCCTCGAGCGACCCGGTCAACCTCCCGAGGGCCATGATCGTCGCGGCCGGGGTCGCGCCCTCGGCGATGAGGCGGTCGGCGTACCCGTGCACGGCGTGCTGCTGGACCTCGGTGTCCTGGAACTCGCCGAGGTTGTCCTGCAGACCCTTCATGTCCTTGACCAGTGCGGCGACGGTGCGCCGGTCGTACAGAGACGAGAAGAACTCCAGCAGGTAGCGCAGCTCCTTGAAGCGCTTACGCAGGTCGTGCAGCGCCTCGGCCGGCGAGTCAGCAGTGATCGCGTCACCGTCTCGGAGCGCAGCGCGCGACACCTTGCGCAGCCGCCGGTCCGCGAGCTCGCCGGTAGGCACCCATGCGGTCGCGCGCGCGGCGGGGGGTGGCGACACCAGCGCCCGCTCCCATGTCGCGAGCAGCCGGCGGTAGCGCGCGCCAACCAGTGTCTTCGCCAGGGTCGCCTGGGCCTTTCGCTGCTCGCGCACCAGCAGGTCGCGCAGCGGCTCGAGGTCGCTGCCTGCGACGCCTGCGGCGACGCGGAAGTCCTCGAAGTCCAACAGGTAGACGTCGAGATCGCGCACCGGCGTCGTCACGTCGCCGAGCCACTTCAGTTCGCGGCGCAGCCGCTCCTCCACGGCCGGCGCGAAGATGCCAGGCAGTTCCTTGAGAGCTGAGCGCGCCCGTCGTACCGCCACTCTGAAGTCGTGCAGAAACTCGCTGTCGATGTCGGCGATCGTTCCTGCCACGTTGGCGCGGACGGCGGCGAGCAGCTCGTTGTGGATCGCGCACACCGCATCCCAGGACGACGTTTCCCGCGTCAGATCGACCGCGAACTTCCCGGTGTAGTCGCGCGGTGCCCGGCCGCAGGCGGACAGCGCGTCCTCGATCAACGAGGTCGACACTGGCTCCACGCACGGGTAGGCCGCCAGCCGCTTCGCCAGGCGAGCCGCGTCGCGGTCGTAGCCGCGCAGCCCCACCACGTCGACGCGCGTCGGCAGCGCCGCGCTGCGACCGTCAGCGGTGGCCCAGTGCCGCAACACAGCGGCGAACGCAACCGTCTTGTCGTCAGCGTTGAGCGCGCGGAACCCCAGCTCCCTGACGCTCACCGTCACGACCTCGAGGAGTGCCCTCATTTCGATGATCGCCGCACAACGCTCGCGGACTGCGGGCGGCAGGTCCTCAGCGAGGACCGGCTTGGCGTCGACCGCGACCCGGACCGGTAGCTCTGGTCCGTCGAGCGGCGACAGCGTGACGGTGCGCTCGGACCATGTCAGCAGCAGGCCGGCGCGATGCAGTCGCCAGTCGAACGTGTCCAGATAAGTCGTCGATCGCCGCCGGGGCGGCTCGGGCGTCAGGCCCAGGCCCTCGCCGAGAGCCGCGAGCACGTCTTGCTGGCTACCGCTAACTACGAACTGTCGCGTGCGCCCCACTCGTGGCCCTCCTCTCAATCCGCGCCACAGTATGGGTGGGCCGGGGCCCAAACATCGCGATCGCGGATCAGGCGGCGAAGCGGCGAGCCCGGGCCGCGCGCCAGGCGAGCAGGCCGAGACCGCCCGCCGCGATCGCACCCACTCCGACACCCGCTGCGAGGACCTTGGGCCGCGAGCCGCTGACCGCGCCGCGCCCAAGTGCGGCAGCCCGTTCGGCCACGCCGGGGTTGGCCGCCTGCTCAAGCAGGCTGTCGAGCAGCGCGGCCGGCGGTGTCACTGGCTCGTCCCGCAGCTCGGCGAGAGTACGGCGCATGCTGCGGTAGGAGGCGGCGACCGCCCCACACTCGGCACAGTCGGCGAGGTGGCTGCGCAGCTCGGCAGCGCGCCTGGAGGACAGCTCGTGCCCGTCGAGGCCGGGCAGGTCCGCGCGTACCTGTTCGCACAGGGCTGCATCGAGCGGCTTCGGCGTGGTCATGAGCGGGCCCTTCGGGTGCGGGGAAGCGGAGTAACTGTGGTGTCGGTCAGCGCGGATCGCAGCCGCTCGCGGGCGCGGAAGAGGCGGACCTTGACGGCGGTTTCGCTCAAGCCGGTTGCTGCGGCCACCTCGGCTGTCGACAAGCCTTCGACGTCGCGCAGCACGACGATGGTGCGCGCGGCTTCGGGCAGTGCCGCAAGTGCCGCCTGCGCGCGCGCCAGCGTCTCCGAGCGCTCAGCCCGCTCTTCGGGGCCCGGCGAGTCGTCGGCTTGTCCGGCGTACTCGCCGCCGGGCATCCCGATGGCCTCCGTGCCGACTCGCGGCCGGCGAGAGCGCTTGCGCATCGCGGTCAGCGCGGCGTTGACAGTGACCCGGTGCAGCCAGGTGCCGAAGGCAGCGTCGCCGCGGAAGCCGGCAACGGAGCGCAGCACGCGCATGAACACCTCCTGGGTCACGTCGGCGGCCTCGTCCCGGTCGCGGACGAGGCGGTAGGCAAGCGCGTAGACGTCGGCGTACGTCGCTCGCACAAGCGCATCCATCGCCCCGGGTTCACCCCGTTGGCACGCGCGGACGATGTCGACGTCGACGTCCATCAACAAATTGGACCCCTCCCCCTGCTTCCGGTTACATGCAGTGGCGATCGGCTGTTGTGCCGATGTTCGCACTCCCCCGGAAGGCCAGGCCAATGACCACGCGCATCTCCCGCCGGATCGGCTCGATCGCGGAGTCGGCGACGCTCGCCGTCGACGCGAAGGCGAAGGCGCTCAAGGCGGCCGGGCGACCGGTAATCGGCTTCGGCGCGGGAGAGCCCGACTTCCCGACACCCGCGCACATCGTCGAGGCGGCGGTCGCGGCCTGCCGCGAGCCGCGATTCCACAAGTACACGCCGGCTGCCGGGCTGCCCGAGCTGCGCGCGGCCATCGCGACCAAGACGCAGCGTGACTCCGGGTACGCCGTCGACGCGTCGCAGGTGATCGTGACCAACGGCGGCAAGCAGGCCGTCTACTCGGCGTTCGCAACCCTGCTCGACCCGGGTGACGAGGTACTGCTGCCCGCGCCGTACTGGACGACCTACCCGGAGTCGATCAGGCTCGCGGGCGGTGTGCCCGTCGAGATCCTCGCCGACGAGAGGACCGGTTTCTGCGTCTCGGTCGAGCAGCTCGAAGCGGCGCGGACGCCGCGCACGAAGGCGCTGCTGTTCTGCTCGCCGTCCAACCCGACGGGCGGCGTCTACTCGCCCGAGGCGGTCGAGGCGATCGGCCGCTGGGCCCTCGAGACCGGCATCTGGGTGATCACAGACGAGATCTACGAGCACCTGACGTACGCCGGCGCGAAGCACGTCTCGATGCCGGCCGTCGTACCGGAGCTGGCGGATCGATGCGTCGTCGTCAACGGGGTGGCGAAGACCTACGCGATGACCGGCTGGCGGGTCGGGTGGCTGATCGGGCCCGCCGACGTCGTGAAGGGCGCGATCAACCTGCAGTCGCACGCGACGTCGAACGTCGCGAACGTCTCGCAGGCGGCCGCTCTTGCGGCGGTCTCGGGCGACTTGGCCGCCGTCGAGGAGATGCGGTCGGCATTCGACCGCCGACGCCAGCTGATGCACTCGATGCTCAACTCGATCGACGGGGTGATCTGCGCGGAGCCGCTCGGCGCTTTCTACGCGTTTCCGTCGGTCAAGGGAGTGCTCGGCCGGTCGCTGCGCGGCCGCACGGCGTCGTCGTCCGCGGAGCTCGCCGGGCTGCTCCTCGACGAGGTCGAGGTCGCCGTCGTACCCGGAGAGGCGTTCGGCGCGCCTGGATATGTGCGCCTGTCGTATGCGTGCAGCGACGACGACATCACCGAAGGCGTGGGCCGCCTGCAGCGCCTGATCAGCGAGGCATGACCAACCTCTGGAGGTTGCCGGAGCACGTCCGCGACTATCTGGCCCGCGCCGACGACATCCCGCATCGCGCCGAGGGCGAGGCCGCACTGCTCGAGCATCTGCCCGCTCGGCTCGACCGGGTGCTCGACCTCGGCTGCGGCGACGGTCGGTTGCTCGCTCTCGTCAGGCTCGCCCGCCCCGGTGTCGCCGGCGTCGCGGCCGACTTCTCCCCCGCGATGTTGGACGCCGCTCGGGCGCGCTTCGCCGACACGTCCGGGGTCGAGATCGTTGCGCACGATCTCGACTCAGCTCTGCCGTTCGCCGGCGGCTTCGACGCCGTGGTCTCGAGCTTCGCGATTCACCATGTCGTCGATGAGCGCAAGCGCTCGCTGTACGCCGAGGTGTTCGGACTGCTTCGGCCCGGCGGCGTCTTCTTGAACCTCGAGCACGTCGCGTCCCCAACCGCGGCTCTGCACCGCGACTTCTTCGCGGCCATCGGCGGCGACGCCGCCCACGAGGACCCCTCTAACAAGCTGGCCGACACCTTCGAGCAATTGGAGTGGCTGCGAGCTGTCGGCTTCGCGGACGTTGATGTGCACTGGAAGTGGCGCGAACTGGCCTTGCTCGGCGGCACCCGCCAGGTCAGCTAGCGACGAGTCGACGTCTCGTGGACCCCCGTCATGACAGCCACTGATGATCCAGGGCGCTCAGAGCCGGAAATCCCGGCTGTACGGCAAGTCCTGAGCGCAAACAGCCGGAAATCCCGGCCTGAGG
>JBKJZO010000108.1:0-12397 GCA_046715235.1 Mycobacteriales bacterium | reverse complement strand
GAAGAGGACGACGAGGGCCCGACGACGGTCTACTCGGTCCACAGCGGGACGCCCGAGAAGCTGTTCGAAACGCCGAAGAAGCTGACCGAACTCGTCTGGTGAGTGCTGCTAGCGAACAGGCGTGACGCGCGCCGCGCTCGCAAAGTCGGCTGCGGGGTCACGCGGGTTTATTTGGTGCGAACGCTCTTGCTCAGCACCGGCTTGGCTTCCAGGTGCGACAAGCCGTTCCAGCAGAGGTTGACCAGATGCGCGACGACGTCGTCGCGGCGCGGCTTGCGAGCGTCGACCCACCACTGACCGGTGAGCGCGACCATGCCGACGAGTGCCTGCGAGTACAGCGGGGCCAGCTTGGTATCGAAGCCGCGGCTCTTGAATTCACCGGCCAGGATGTACTCGACCTGGCTCGCGATGTCACCGATCAATGACGCGAAAGTGCCGGACGACGACGCGACGGGGGAGTCGCGAACCAGGATGCGAAAGCCCTCGGTCTCGTTCTCGATGTAGTCGAGCAGCGCGCCGGCAGCCTGCTCGAGCAGCTCGCGCGGATGACCGCCGGAGAGTGCGCTGGTGAAGCGGTCGAGCAGCCGCTTCATCTCGCGGTCGACGACGACGGCGTACAGGCCCTCTTTGCCGCCGAAGTGCTCGTAGACGACGGGCTTCGAGACCTTGGCGCGGTGGGCGATCTCTTCGATGCTCGTCGCTTCGAAGCCGCGCTCGGCGAAGAGGCTGCGTCCGACATCGAGGAGCTGCTCGCGGCGCTGCTGGCCGGTCATCCTGACCCGGCCGGAGCCGTTCGGGCTGACGCCGTCGGGGCTCACTGGTCTCCTGTCGCTAGCCGTGCGGGTCAGCTGCGACGGGCGGCAAGCCGGTTCGGATCAGGCCAGCGGACGTCGTACGCCCAGCCGAGCTTTTCGCACCACCTGATGACGCGAGCGCTCGCATCGAGCTGATGCGGGTCGACGCCGTGCCGTGCGCAGGTGGGGTCGGCGTGGTGCAGGTTGTGCCAGGACTCGCCGAAGGAGAGGGCCGCGAGGGGCCAGAAGTTTTTGCTGCGGTCGCGGCTCTTGAACGGCTGGTCGCCGAACGTGTGGCAGACCGAGTTGATGCTCCACGTCACGTGATGCAGCACGCAGACCCGCACCAACCCGCCCCAGAAGAACGCCGTCAGCGCGCCGTTCCAGCTCATCGTGAGCAGGCCGCCGGCGACGAAGGGAATGATCAGCGAGGTCGCGGCGATCAGCGGGAAGGACTTGCTGACGCGCACGATGTCGCGGTCGGCGAGCAGGTCGGGCGCGTACTTCTCAGGGGGCGCCTGAGAGGGCTCGAACAGCCAGCCCAAATGCGAGTGGAACAGGCCCTTGGCGAGGTTCCACACGCCGGGGCCGAAGCGGTGCGGCGAGTGCGGGTCGCCTTCCTTGTCGCTGAACGCGTGGTGCCTGCGGTGGTCGGACACCCACCGGATGATCGGCCCCTCGATTGCCATGGTGCCCATGATCGCGAGGGCCACCCTCAGTGGGCGGCGCGCCTTGAACGAGCCGTGGGTGAAGTGCCGGTGGAAGCCGACGGTGATGCCCAATCCGCCGGCGAGGTACATCACGACGGAGACGGCGACGTCGGTCCAGCCGATGCCGTGACCCCACATGACCGGTATGGCGGCCGCGACAGCAAGGAAGGGGACGACGACGAACACCAGCAGGATGAACTGCTCGCCGCGAGCCGGCTTCGGCTGATCAGCGAGCTGCTGCGGTGCTTCGGGCCGGGCCGTCGTCATCGTCATAAGCATTCCTCCCGCTGTGAGCTTCCCTACGGAACCGTAACCTACTGCGGCGTAGGTCAACACCCCTAAGCCGGGTGAACTTTGAGGTAACACGCTCAGGTCGCCGGTACGATGACTGCCCTGCCGCGCGGCTGACCGGCCGTGTCGGGTGGGGAATGGTGTAACGGCAGCACCGCGGCCTTTGGAGCCGCTTGTCCAGGTTCGAATCCTGGTTCCCCAGCGGCGTCCGCGCCACTCGAAGCTGTCCAGCAAAGCCCCAAAGGAGCCCTCGTGTCGGTCCCGGCCGCTGTCGTCGTCCTCGCTGCCGGTGAGGGTAAGCGCATGAAGTCGGCGACGCCCAAGATGCTCCATGAGGTCTGTGGTCGCTCGCTGCTCGGCCACGTCCTGGCCGCCGTCGGCGGACTGAACGCCGAGCACACCGTCATCGTCGTCGGGCACGGTCGCGATCAGGTGACCGCCGCGGTCGAGACGCTCGCGCCCGAGGCGAGGTGCGCCGTACAGGAGCAGCAGCGGGGCACTGGTGACGCCGTGCGGCACGCGCTGGCCGCCATCCCCGGCGTCGAAGGCACCGTCGTCGTCGTACCCGGCGACGCGCCGTTGCTGACCACCGACACGCTCGCCCGGCTGGTCCTCGGACACGAGCAGGCCGGTGCCGCCGCGACGCTGCTCACCGCCGACCTCGACAACCCGACCGGATATGGCCGCGTCGTGCGTGACGAGACCGGCGCGGTCACCGGGATCGTCGAGCAGCGCGACGCGTCACCCGAGCAGCTCGCCATCACCGAGGTCGGCACCTCCATCTATGCGTTCGACGCCGCGCTGCTGCGTGACGGCATCGAGCGACTGACGACCGACAACTCGCAGGGCGAGGAATACCTCACCGACGTCGTCGGCATCTTGGTCGGTGATGGACGCCGGGTGGGTGCGGTGTCAGCCGACGCGTCCGAGGCATCTGGTGTCAACGACCGGGCCCAGCTCGCCGAGGTCGGCGCGGCACTGCGGGCGCGGCTGCTGCGCGACGCCGCCCTCGCGGGCGTCACCGTCGTCGACCCGGTGACGACCTGGATCGACGCGGGCGTCGTACTCGAGGCGGATGCCGTGATCGAGCCGTTCACGATCCTGCGCGGCAGCACCCGGGTCGCGTCCGGCGCAGTCGTCGGCCCCTACTCGCAGCTCACCGACACCGAGGTCGGCGAGGGTGCAACGGTCGTCGCGTCGACCTGCATCGGCGCGGTCATCGGCCCGAGAGCGACCGTCGGTCCCTACACCTACCTGCGGCCCAAGACGCGGCTGGGCGTCGGCGCCAAGGCCGGCGGGTACGTCGAGCTGAAGGCCACAACGGTCGGCGACGGATCCAAGGTGCCGCACCTTTCCTACCTCGGCGACACGGTCGTCGGCGTCAATGTCAACGTCGGCGCTGGGACAATCACGTGCAATTACGACGGCACGCATAAACATGCGACGACGATCGGCGATGATGTGTTCATCGGCAGCGACACGATGCTCGTCGCTCCAGTGACCATCGGGCCTGGCGCTTTCACGGCCGCCGGTTCGGTGATCACGCAGGACGTCCCCGACGGCGCTCTCGGCGTCGGACGGGCGCAGCAACGCAACATCGAGGGATGGGCGGAACGGCGCCGTCGCCGTACCGCTGAAGGCAGTGACAGCAGCGCAGCCAAGGTCGACGGCAGCGACGAAGGAGCGCCCCAGTGACTGGCCAGGTCATCGCGAGCAGCAAGACGATGATGCTCTTCTCCGGCCGTGCGTTTCCTGAGCTGGCCGAGGAGATCGCGAAGGAACTCGGCACGGAGCTCGGAGCCGTGTCGGTTGGCGACTTCGCGAACGGCGAGATCTTCTGCCGATTCGAGGAGTCGGTCCGCGGCGCCGATGTGTTCGTCGTCCAGAGCTTCACCGACCCCATCAACACCTGGTTGATGGAGCAGCTCATCATGGTCGACGCGCTGCGCCGCGCTTCGGCCAAGCGCATCACGGTCGTCGCGCCGTTCTACCCGTACTCGCGGCAGGACAAGAAGACACTGGCGCGCGAGCCGATCACCGCGCGACTGGTTGCCGATCTCTACCGCGCCGCCGGCGCCAACAGGATCATCTCGGTCGATCTGCACACGGCCCAGATCCAGGGCTTCCTCGACGCTCCGCTCGACCACCTCACCGCGCTGCCGCTACTCGCCGACTACATCGGCAGCCGCGTCGACACGAGCCGGCTCACGATCGTCTCGCCTGACTCAGGCCGCGTGCGTACGGCGGAGAAGTTCGCCGATCGGTTGTCCTGCCCCATCGCCTTCATTCACAAGCGGCGCGACCCCAGGGTCGTCAACGAGGCGAAGGTGCACGAGGTCGTCGGTGAGGTCGAGGGACGGATCTGCGTCATCGTCGACGACATGATCGACACGGCCGGAACGATCACCAAGGCGGCCGACGCTCTGGTCGCCAAGGGCGCGACGGAGGTGCTCGTCTCGTCGACGCACGGCATCTTCAGCGAACCGGCTATCGACCGGCTGAAGAACTCCCCGGTGACCGAGGTCATCGTCACCAACACGCTGCCGCTGACCGAGGAAAAGCGCTTCGACAAGCTCACCGTGCTCTCGATCGCGCCCATCATCGCGGCGGCGATCAAGGCCGTCTTCGACGACACGTCGGTGTCTGGTCTCTTCGACGGCCAAAACCAGTAACCACCGCCGAAGCCGACGCAGAACTAGCGACTACGGGGCAATCACCAGTGGTGGAGTCACGACGGCGTACGCCGTGTCGAAGGTTCCCGTGATCGCAAGCGCACCGGTCAATCCAGTAACTGCGACCGGGACCAGACTGGCGTCCTGGTTGCCGTTGCCGAGTTGGCCCTTGGTGTTGACCCCCCAGGCGCGGACTCCGCCGCCGGCCGTGGTGCCGGTGCGGCTGGCGACGATCGCGTAGCCGCCCTGCCCGCCGCCACCGAGCACGGTCACTCCGGTCAGCCCCGTCACGGTCACGGGACTCGAGCTCGGGACTGTGCTGGTGTTGCCGAATTGCGCCTGGGCGTTGTCACCCCACGCGCGGACGGTCGTGTCGGAGAGCCTGGCGTACGCGCCGCCGTTGTGTGCCGCGATAGCCGTGACGCCGCTCAGCTCGCCGACCTGCACGGCGGCTCCGCTGACGCCGCCAGGCGCGGCACCGAGCTGCGACGTCGTGTTGTCTCCCCACGCCCAGACCGTGCCGTCCGCCCGAAGGGCGTACGCGGTGCTGCCACCGGCGTCGATCGCGATGATGCCCTTGAGGCCGGTGACCTGTACCGGGACGCGCGAGAACGTCACCGAACTCCCGTTGCCCAGCCCTTGGCGGGCATTCGAACCCCACGCCCACACGGTGCCGTCGTTGCGGAGCGCGTAGGCGTTGACACTGCTCGCGGCGATGGCGAAGACGCCCTTGAGATCAGCGCCGCCCGGTCCAGTGACGTGCACCGGCGAGGCGCTGATCGTGGTGGTGCTGCCATTGCCCAGCTCACCCACGCGGTTGTTTCCCCACGCGCGGACGGTGCCGTTGGAGAGCAACGCGTACGCCGCTGTATTACCGGCCGCGATCGCGGTGACGTCGGTGAGCCCAGCAATCGCTGCCGGCACGTTCCGTTTCGCGGGGTCTGCGTCGCCCCGCTGCAGGTTGGAGTTGGCGCCCCAGGCCCAGACGGTCCCGTCGAACCGCAGTGCGTAGCCGGTGTTCAGGCCGCCGGCTACTGAGGTGACCCGGGTCAGGTTCGAGACCGCCACGGGCACGCTGCTGACACCGCCGGTGGTGCCCTTGCCCAGCTGGCCGCTGCTGTTGTCGCCCCACGCTCGCACCACTCCCGAGGGCGCAGCGCCGATCGTGACGGCGAAGGTGGCGGTCCCCGCACCGGCACCCGTGATCGTGACCGGGATGGTCGTGCTTCCCGCTGCCGTCGGGTAGCCCCACAGCCGCCCGTCGCTCGTCAGTGCCAGGCCCGCAGGCAGCGGCCCGGTCGCCGTCCAGATGGAGCTGGCGGTCGTGCCGGTCGCGCTGAGCCCGGCGGCATAGAGGCGACCGACGGTCCCCCTCGCGAGGGTCACCGTCGCCGGAGGCGTCGCTGTCGGCGTCGGCGTAGGAAGCGGCGTGGGTGCAGCCAGCACGGTCACGGCCAGCGTGCGGCTGACACCGTCGGCGACTCTCGACGTGAACGGGCGGTGCACCCGCAGCCGGTGGACGCCGGCGCCGAGGACCCGCGAGAAGCGGTACGTCGACCCGCCGGTCAGGGACGCGGTCGTGACGTTGCGCCACACGCCGCCCTGCAACCGTTGCAATCGCACGATGCCGGGCGCGCGCGGCGTCACCGACCCGGTGACGACCACGGCGTCACCCGAAGGAACGGTCGCAGCCGCAGCGGCCGCGCGTACCGTGAATACCGAGGTCGTCACCCGCACCCCGAGCGTCCGGCTCGCGCCCGCGAGGGCCGCCGTCGAACGGGCCCGCGCGACGCGCAGCTGCCAGACAGCTGGCCGGGCCGGCGTGCGCACGGAGATCGAGAAGGCGCCGTTCGCCGAGACACGCGCACTGCGCAGGCTGACCCAGCGGCGGCCGACGAGTCGCTGCAGCACGACAGGGGCGCCGGTGACCCGCGGGGTCACCGACCCGGACGCCACCAGCGTCGCGCCCACCCGCACGGTTGCCGGCGCGATTCGCACGCTGATCCGGGTCACGGCAGGTGCCGAAGCCGCCGACGAGGGGGCGATCGCGACCAGCGGTGCCCCGACCGTCAGGGCGAACCCCGCTGCAGCGAACCGGCCCTGCCACGAACCACGAACCCAGCCACGTTGCGTCATGCCGATGACCCCTCGGTGCTTGAAGAACCCACCCGCGCGTTGGCGCCACGTTAGGTCCCCGAAGGCTTTGGGGGAATGCCGAAACCGGCATCGCTTGGAAGCGAGCTTGGCGGGCGGCTAGACTCCCCCGACTGGCTGCGCGAGCCGCTGCCGATGTGCGGCACGCGCCGCGAGCTGGCCGGCCCGGTCTTCGGATCGGGCGCCGGCAGACAAAGAAGAGCATCACCGCATAGGAGCCAGCTGTGTCCGAGGTCCGTATCGCCGCCGAACAACGCACGACGTTCGGCAAGGGCGGCGCCCGCCGCACCCGCCGCGATGGCAAGGTGCCCGCCGTTCTTTACGGTCACGGGACCGACGTACGTCACATCTCGCTGCCGGCTCGCGAGCTGATGCACGCGTTCAAGCACGAGGGTGCCAACGTGCTGCTCAACCTCGACATCGAGGGTGGCGGCACGGAGCTGGCGCTGCCGCGCCAGATCCAGCGAGACCCCCTGCGCGGCAGCCTTACCCACGTCGATCTGCTCGTTGTGAAGCGCGGCGAGAAGGTGCAGATCGACGTACCGGTCAACATCCTCGGCGAGATCAAAGAAGGGCTGCTCGACCAGCAGCAGACCACCTTGTCGGTCGAGGCGGAAGCGACGGCCATCCCGTCGGGCTTCGAGATCGACGTGTCCAAGCTGCAGGTGGGCGACAGCATTCACGCGTCGGACGTGGTGCTGCCCCAGGGCACCACCCTGCTGACCGACCCAGAGGCCATCGTCGTCCACGTCATCGCGCAGCAGACGGCGGAGCAGTTCGAGGCCGAGCTGGCAGGCGCCGAGGCCGAGCTGGCCGCCCCTGCGGCCGAAGCGGGCGCACCTGCGGAGCAGCCGGCCGAAGCCGCCTCCGAAGAGCCCGCGCCGGCCGAGTAGTCCACCGCGGTGCCCGAGGCGCCGTACCTCGTCGTCGGTCTCGGCAACCCAGGGCCGAAGTACGCAGGCAACCGGCACAACGCCGGCTCCATGGTGCTCGACCTGCTCGCCGATCGCGCCGGGTCGAAGTTCAAAGCACACCGCGGCCGTGTCGACCTGATCGAAAGTCGGCTCGACGAGCATCGTGTGCTGCTCGTGAAACCCAAGTGCTACATGAACGAATCCGGCGGTCCGGTCGCATCTGTACGCGACTTCTTCAAGGTGCCGGTCGAGCGGATCGTCGTCGTGTACGACGAGCTCGACCTGCCGTTCGGCACGCTGCGGCTCAAACTCGGTGGCGGCGACAACGGTCACAACGGCGTGAAGTCGGTACGCGCGGCCCTCGGCACGGGTGAGTTCCACCGGGTCCGCATGGGCATCGGCCGGCCGAGCGGCCGCATGGATCCGGCGGCGTGGGTGCTGCAGGACTTCAGCGCGACCGAGCGCAAGGAGATGCCGTTCCACATCGACCGCGCCGCCGACGCCGTCGAGTCGCTGATCACCGATGGCCTAGCAGCCGCCCAGAACCGCTTCAACGCATCAGGCGAGTAGCTGGACCTGGGCGTTACGAGTCTGGAAACCACCGGTCGTTGGTGTACTCAGTCGGGTTGCGAACCCGAACCCATTCCAACCCCGCCGCCTCCATGCCGTCTCGCAGTACGCGAATCCACCCGGGGCGGAATATGTCGGCGGGTAGATCTTTGACATCGATAACTACCATCGGCCCGGTCACGCCGCGGTAGACATCGCTGATGTAGTTCGGTGTGTACTTGATCTGGTCCGCCGGCAGAAGCTCGTTGGCCTCGAACTCTTCGTCCGTCAGGATTTCGCCCTCGTGGGTGACTGACATGAGCTGGCTGTTCAGTGCGTCGATCACGCGCGCGGCCCTATCCGGGTCGCTGCTTTCGATTTCGAACCAGGTGCCCGTGCCGACGAGTGCGTCTGCATCTACCTCGAACTTCACAACGAACCCTCAATCCTGTCTGGGAGACGAACTCAGTGGGGGTCTAGGTACGCGGCTGCCTGGAGCGTGAAGAGTTCGGCATACACGCCGCCGTGTGCCATGAGTTCCCCGTGGGTGCCGGTCTCGATGACGCGCCCCTCATCCAGCACGTAGATGTGGTCAGCCGATCTGACGCTCGAGAACCGGTGCGCAATGAGCAGCACCGATCGCCCGGCGAAGAGCGTGCGTATGCGTTCAAACAAGTCGTGTTCCGCGCGCGCGTCGAGCGACGCGGTTGGTTCGTCGAGGATCAGCAGCTGCGCGTCCCGGTGGAACGCCCGAGCGAGGGCGACGCGCTGCCACTGCCCGAGCGAGAGATCGCGGCCGCCCTTGAATTGGCGGCTGAGAATCGTGTCGTAGCCGAGCGGGAGAGCGTTGATGAACGCGTCGGCTCCGGCTATGCGTGCCGCCTCCTGCACGCGGGCGTCGTCATCGATGTGAGAAACGTCGCCGACTCCGATGTTGTCGCGGGCCGGGAGTTCGTAGCGAGCGAAGTCCTGGAAGAGGATCGCCAGTTGCCGGCGTAACGCGTCTCGGTCGAGGTCCGCAGCCGGCGTAGGTCCCCAGAACACTCCGCCACCCGTCGGCATGTAGAGCTGAGCGAGGAGTTTGGCCAGCGTCGTCTTGCCTGAGCCATTGGCACCGACGAGTGCGACAACCTCGCCCGGCCTGATCTCGACGTCGATGTCGTGCAGCACGTCGTGGTCCGTTCCTGGATACCGGAAGCGCAGCGACTCAGCGCGGATGCCAGGAAACCCCTGGGGCGGAGCCACGCCGCCTTGGCGTTCCGCGGGGCGCAGGTCCAGGAAGTCGTGCAGGTCTCTCAGGAAGAGCTGGCATTCGAACAATCCGGCAGCCCCAGAGACCGTCTGCTGCAGCCGCGAGGCCAGGAGTCGGATGGCGATCGCGGCGGCTCCCGCAGCGCCGAGTTCGGCGCGTCCGGAGGAGACCAGCCAAACCAACACTCCAGTGGTCGCGCCAACCACGACAGCCGTCGCCGTGGTCCCAATCAGGACGAGCTTGGTGCGTTTCCTGACCTGCGCACGCAAGTCGTCGATGAACGCCGCGTATCGCCCTGCCCACCTACCGCGGAAGACCGGGCCTATCGCGTATGCGCGCACTTCCTTGGCGGTGTCCCGCCTGGTGAGGACATCCGCGAGGTACTCGCGCGCGCGGACCGCCGGCACCTGTGCTAGCGCGAAGTCGAACTCCATCCGCCCGCCGCGCCGCGACGTCAGCCACAGGGGTACGGCGGCGAGCAGCAGGACGGGAACGAGCAACGGCTGCAGTGCGAGCAGCGTGACGAGGAGAGCCATCGACCCAGCGAGTCCGCCGGCGAGCGCTATCAGGCCAGTCACCAGCTCGAACGGCCGCAGCAGACCGTTGTTGCGCACGCGTTGCAGCTGGTCGAAGAACGTCGGGTCCTCGAACTCCTCAAGATCGAGGCGTTCGGTCGTCGAGAGCACGCGCGTCCAGGTTTCCCGCTGCACTATCTCGCTGAGCAGCCGCATCTGCTGATTGACGACCGCCGAGCTGGCTTCGGCCACCGCCGACACAGCAATGATCGCTAGCAAATAGGGAAGGGCGCGCGTCAGCGGGAGCCCCTTCCGGTCGGCCTCGAGCAGCGCCTCCAGCGAGAGCTTGCCCAGGTATACGAGCAGCCCTGTGAGCGCCGCGCCCACCAGCTGAAGAACGACGAGCGCGGCGAATCGCCGGGGCGCCGAGGTCCAAACGAGGGCGAAGGATGCGCGAAACAGATCAGGCAACTTGCGAATGGACCGCGGCTGGGCACGGGACTCGACGAGCAGATCGATCTGGTCGATCAGGTGCGTGTCGTCAGGCTCGTCGGTTTGCGCGTGGTCGTCGGAGGCCGTCACGCCACGCAGCATAGGGAGTCGCCCGTCTGCGGATTCGCAGGAGGTACGGCGTCGCCTCGCTTAAGGCGGTGGAGGTTATCCTCGTGACTCCCCCCGGTGCAGCGGCATCGGGGGCTAGTTGGCGTTCGGTCTCGGACAGGAATCCATGTCTCTTGCAGGTCTGCTCGACGTCGTCGCCGACGATCCCGCGATCGCGAGTGCGATCCGATCGGCGGGGCAGCCGCAGCTTGATCTGACGGCACCTGCGTCGCTGCGCCCGCTCGCGATCGCCGCGTTCGCCCGCGAGGCGAAGCGGTTGATCCTTGCGGTGACGGCGACCGGGCGGGAGTCCGAAGATCTCGCGGCGGCACTGCGCAGCCTGCTGCCACCCGACTCGATCGTTGAGTTCCCGGCGTGGGAGACGTTGCCGCACGAGCGCCTTAGCCCGCGGGCCGACACCGTGGGCCGGCGGATCGGCGTACTGCGGCGGTTGCGGCACGCCGACGATCACGAGCCCATCTCGGTAGTCGTCGCGCCCGTGCGCTCGCTGCTGCAACCGATCGTCGCCGGCCTCGGCGACCTTGCGCCGGTGGAGGTTCGCGACGGCGAGAGCCACGAGCTAGAGGGCCTGGTACGGCGCTTGGTCGACTATGCCTACACGCGAGTCGACCTGGTCGAGAAACGCGGGGAGTTCGCCGTACGCGGCGGGATTCTCGACGTCTTCGCGCCGACCGACGAGCACCCAATGCGGATCGAGTTCTGGGGCGACGACGTCGAGGAGATCCGCACGTTCGCCGCGGGGTCGCAGCGATCACTCGGCAAGTCGGAGCACGGGCTGTGGGCGCCGCCGTGCCGCGAGCTGCTGTTGACCGACGAGGTCCGCTCCCGCGCCCGCACCCTCGCCGACGACCACCCGGCGCTGGCCGAGATCCTCGACAAAGTCGCCGACGGTACGCCGACGGAGGGCATGGAGGCGTTCGCTCCGGTACTCGTCGACGAGCTGACGCTGCTGGTCGACGAACTGCCCGCCGGCGCCCACGTCGTCGTCTGCGACCCGGAGCGGGTGCGCGCCCGGGCGCACGAGCTCGTGCGCACCAGCCAGGAGTTCCTCGACGCGAGCTGGTCGACTGCCGCGCTCGGCGGCAAGGCTCCCGTCGATCTCGGCGCGGCGGCGTACCGCTCGGTCGCCGAGGTGCGCGAGGAGACCCTCAGCGCGGGCGTCCCCTGGTGGACCATCTCGCCGTTCGCCGCGGACGAGGACACCGAGTACGACGACAGCACGATCATCGACGCGACCGGCCACGAGGGTTACCGCGGCGACACCGAGAAGGTGCTGGCCGACGTACGACAGTGGTTGCACGACGAGTGGCGTGTCGTGCTCCTCACCGAGGGCCATGGTCCGGCGCAGCGATTGCACGAAGTGCTGCAGCAGGCCGAGATCGGGTCGCGGCTGCAGTACGACCTGCCTGAGCCGCCGCCGCCGGCCGTTGCGCTGGTGAGCTGCGGCTCGCTCGAGCGGGGTTTTGCCAGCGAGCAGCTCAAGCTCGCCGTGCTCACCGAGACCGACCTGTCCGGCCAGCGCGGAGCCACCAAGGACATGCGCAAGATGCCGAGCCGTCGGCGTAAGACGCTCGACATCGAGACGCTCAAGCCGGGCGACTTCGTTGTGCACGAGCAGCACGGCGTCGGCCGCTACGTCGAGATGGTGCGCCGCACCATCAACGGCGCGGAGCGCGAGTACCTCATCCTCGAATACGCCCGTGGCGACAGGCTCTTCGTCCCCACTGACCAGCTCGAGCAGGTGACCCGGTACGTCGGCGGCGAGTCACCGACGATGCACCGGCTCGGCGGCGCCGACTGGCAGAAGGCCAAAGGCCGGGCGAAGAAAGCCGTCAAGGAGATCGCGGCCGAACTCATCCGCCTCTACAGCGCGCGGATGGCGAGTCCCGGCTACGCGTTCGGCGCCGACACCCCCTGGCAACGTG
>JBKJZO010000107.1:0-3520 GCA_046715235.1 Mycobacteriales bacterium | reverse complement strand
AGCGCTCGACCGCGACGACAGCGCCGTCGCGCATCCACCCCGACTTGATGAGTCTTGCGAGGAGCTCTCGTACGTCGGCGGCATCGGTCGCGTACGGCGGGTCCGCCAGTACGAGGTCGTAGCGCTGGTGCGGTGGCGAAGCGGGCAGGTGCTCAACCCGTTCGGCGCGCACCTGCGCTCCCGGCAGTGCCAGCACGTCGACGTTGCGCCGAAGAACCGCGACGGCTTTGGGGTCGTTCTCGACGAACAAGGCGTGGGCCGCGCCCCGCGACAGCGCCTCCAACCCGAACGCGCCGGATCCGGCGTACAGGTCGAGCACGCGCTTGCCTTCGAGAGGACCTGCCAGCGCCTCGATCGTGGAGAACAAGCCCTCGCGGGCGCGGTCCGAGGTCGGTCTGGTGACGCGGCCCGATGGAACGAGCAGGCGGCGCCCCCTGGCCACACCGGCGACGATCCGCGTCACGCCTTTTCCAGGTACTCGGCGCGCTCGGGATCGAGCGCCCGGCGCAACTCCGCGGCCAGGGCGGGATGAGCGGCGAGTTCAGGATCGGCGTCGACGAGCCGGCCCGCTGCCGCGCGCGCGTCGTGAATCAGGTCTTCGTCCTTGAGCAGCTCGAGCAGCCTGACCGAGCTGCGGCGACCCGACTGCGTCGCGCCGAGGACGTCGCCCTCCCTGCGCTGCTCGAGGTCGAGCCGCGCCAACTCGAACCCGTCGACGGTCGAAGCCACCGCTTCGAGCCGGCTGCGCGCGGGCGTTCCCTCCGGCATGTCGGTGACCAGCAGACACAACCCGGGCGCGCTCCCCCGTCCGATGCGCCCCCGCAGCTGGTGCAGCTGCGAGATGCCGAAGCGATCGGCGTCCATCACGACCATTACCGTTGCGTTCGGTACGTCGACGCCGACTTCGATGACGGTCGTCGCGACTAGTACGTCGACCTCACCGCGCGAGTACCGGCGCATCACGGCGTCCTTGGTGTCATTGGGAAGACGTCCGTGCAGCATCTCCACGCGCAGCCCCTCGAGTACGCCGTCGCGCAGCTGCGGGAAGACGTCCAAAACCGCGTGCGGCGGCCGCCGCCGGGCGCCGTCCTCTTCCTCGTCGTCCGGTGGCTCGTCACCGGCTGGTGCTTCCGACTCCGACTCGCCGATCCGCGGGCACACGACGAACACCTGATGACCCTCGGCGACTTGCTGGCGCACCCGCTCCCACGCCGCATCGAGCCACTTCGGCTTCTCCGTCGCAGGCACGACGCTGGTCTTGATCGGTGAGCGGCCTTTCGGCAGCTCGCGCAACGTCGACGTCTCGAGGTCGCCGTACACCGTCATCGCGACGGTTCGCGGGATCGGTGTCGCCGTCATGACGAGAACATGCGGCGCCGTACCACCCTTGGCGCGCAGGATGTCGCGCTGCTCAACGCCGAACCTGTGCTGCTCGTCGACGACGACGAGGCCGAGGTCCTTGAAGGCGACGTCCTTCTCGAGCAGCGCGTGGGTGCCGATCACGATGCCCGCGCTGCCGTCGGCGATCTCGGCCAGAATGTCGCGCCGTGCCGGCGCACTCATGGAGCCGGTGAGCAGCACCACGCGAGTCGCGAGCTCCGCTCCGCCGAGCTCGCCCGCCATCCCGATCGGCCCGAGGAGGTCGCGGATGCTGCGCGCATGCTGATTGGCGAGCACCTCAGTCGGCGCCATCAGTGCCGCCTGACCGCCCGCGTCTATGACCGTGAGCATCGCCCGTATGGCCAGGACCGTCTTGCCCGAGCCCACCTCCCCCTGGAGCAGCCGGTGCATTGGGTGCGGCTGGGCGAGTTCGGCTTCGATAACCCCGCCGATCTCGACCTGCCCGGCCGTCAAGGTGAATGGCAATTGGGCGTCGAACACGTCGGCAAGTCCGCCTGGCGCGCGAACCCGCGGCGGCGTCGCCGTACGCCGGACGTCGCGGCGGCGCCGCGCCAGCGCGGTTTGCAGGACGAAGGCCTCGTCCCACTTCAGTCGTGCGACGGCAGCCGTGATGTCACGGCGCACTCGCGGCCGGTGGATCGAGCGGAACGCGTCGAGCAGTCCGAGCAGCCCTTCGGTGGCTCGCAGCTCATCCGGCAGCGGGTCTTCGAGCTCGCCCAGCTGGTCGAGGACCATGGCAACCGCGTTGGCGACCTTCCACGACTGCAGAGTCGCCGACGACGGATAGATCGGGATGACCTCGCTGGCGTACTCGGCGACAACCGAGTCGGCGTCGTCCTCTTCGACCAGTTTGTACTCGGGATGCGCGAGTTGCAGCTTGCCGTTGTAAACCGTGAGTTTGCCGGCGAAGAGGGCCTGCCGACCTACCTTCAGGTCCTTCGTGTGCCAGCCTCGCAGGGAGAACCACGTCAGCCTGAGCCGCCCGTGGCCGTCGCTGACGACGACCTCGAACATGCCGCCTTTTCGGTGCCTCATTTTCCGCGTGTTGGCTTCTTTGACCTCTGCCAGCACGGTGACGTGCTCGCCCATCTCCAGCTTGCTGATGTCGGTGAGCTCGCCCCGCTCGACGTACCGCCGCGGGTAGTACCGCACCAGGTCGCCGACCGTCTCGAGCCCGAACGACTCGCCGAGCAGCTTCGCTGTGTTGCCGTCGACGTAGCTCTTCAGCGGAGAGTCGAGGCTCACTCGACACCTATGAGCATCAGGGAGTCACGCTGGCCGCCGTCGAACCGGTGGACGTCGACGTCGGGATACGCGCTTGTGAGATAGGTGACCAGGCTGTCGATGTCGGCGGTCGGGCACGCCTCGCCGGATATCACCGTCACGAGCTCACCCCCGGCGCGCAGGAGCCGGTCGCAGGTCCTGCGCGCGGCTCCGGCCGGATCCCTGGCGGCACGAACCGCGCGGACCCGGGTGACCGCGGCCGCCGTCGTCATCACCGGGACATCGTCGGCCAGTGCGCGCTCCGGGTCGTGCACCGACACGGCGGCGAGCAGCTGTACGGCGGACCGCACCGCGACGACGTACACGTGCGCGTCGCGGCAGGCCGACGCGACGCGACGCGCAGTCGCCACAGACGACGCGCGGTCGGCGAGCACGACGACTTCGAGTGCCTCGGTGTCCTCAATCGCCATTCGCAGCTCGCGCTGCGAGCACGTCGCGTCGAGGACGACGTCGACACCGGCGGCGCTGAGGAGTTGGCGGATTCCCGGGCATCCGGTCATCGCCACGAGACCCGCGTCGACCGCGCACCGCTGCTCCTCCCGCAGTGCCGTGACCGTGATGTCTCGCAGCAGGCCGAGCTCGTGGCCCGCGCGCACTGCAGCGTCCGGATCGTCGAGGTGCACGTGCACCTTGAACAGCGGCTCACCACCGGCCACAACGACAGAGTCGCCAAGCCCGATCAGCGCGCTCCGGAGTGCCTGCGACGCGGCCTCGTCGGCCTCGAATAGGTAGATGACCTCGTGGCTCCCGCCGGTCTCGGCCTCGACCGCATCCACACGGAGCGGGCGCCGTCGCCGGGGGTGCGGCGCCTCGCGCTGGGGACGCGCTCCGGTCG
>JBKJZO010000106.1:0-2439 GCA_046715235.1 Mycobacteriales bacterium | reverse complement strand
GTGCGGCAAGACCAACCTCGCGATGCTCGTACCGACGATCCCGGGCTGGACGGTCGAGACCGTCGGCGACGACATCGCATGGATGCGGTACGACGACGAAGGGCGGCTGCGCGCGATCAACCCCGAGGCAGGTTTCTTCGGTGTCGCGCCCGGCACCGGCATGCACACCAACCCCAATGCGATCGGCACCCTCTACGCCAACTGCATCTTCACCAACGTCGCGCTGACCGACGACGGCGATGTGTGGTGGGAAGGCCTGACCGACGAACCGCCGGCGCATCTGACCGACTGGCGAGGCGAGAGCTGGACGCCCGACGGCGGCCGGCCAGCCGCGCATGCCAACTCGCGCTTCACGGTGCCGGCCGCGCAATGCCCGACTATCGCGCCCGAGTGGGAGGACCCCGCGGGTGTGCCGATCTCGGCGATCCTGTTCGGCGGCCGGCGCGCGTCCGTCGTACCGCTGGTGGTTGAGTCACGCGACTGGGAGCATGGCGTTTTCCTAGGTTCGACCGTGTCGTCGGAGACGACGGCGGCGGCTGCCGGGGCGACCGGCCAGGTGCGCCGCGACCCGTTCGCGATGCTGCCGTTCTGCGGCTACAACATGGGCGACTACTTCGCCCACTGGCTGTCGATCGGCCGCGCGACCGACCCGGCGAAGCTGCCGCGCATCTACTATGTCAACTGGTTCCGCAAGGCTGCTGACGGACGCTGGCTCTGGCCCGGTTTCGGTGAGAACAGCCGTGTTCTCAAGTGGGTTCTCGAGCGCATCGACGGTACGGCGGACGGTGCGGACACTCCGGTGGGCATCGTGCCGACGCGCACGGCGCTGGACACGACCGGTCTCGACATCTCGCCAGCCGACCTCGACGAACTGCTGCGCGTCGACGTACCGGAATGGCGGGCTGAGGCCGAGTCGATACCGGAGCACTACGCGCGGTTCGGCAGGCACTTGCCAGCGGCGCTGTGGGCACAGCACGAGCGACTCGTCGCCCGGCTCAACGCCTGACTGTCTCGCGGCGGTACCGTTTCAGCCCCAGCGTGAGCAGTCGGCGGAGGTGAGCGGTGCGATTGAGGGACGCGGTCTACCGGGTCTACGAGAACCGTCTTGCGCACGATCTGCACGGGGCTCCGGTGCCGCGGCACGTCGGCGTCATCATCGACGGAAACCGCCGGTGGGCGCGGTCGGTCGGGGCGACGTCGGCGCACGGCCATCGCAAGGGCGCTGACAAGATCGTCGAACTCCTGGAGTGGTGCGAGCAGGCCGGCGTCGAAGTCGTCACCCTGTGGCTGCTCTCGACCGATAACCTGTCTCGGCCGCAGGCCGAGCTCGACCAGCTGCTCGCCATCATCGAGCGCACGGTCCGCGACCTGTCGGCCCCCGAGCGCGACTGGCGCGTCAACCCGATGGGTGCGCTCGACCTGCTTCCCGCCGCGACCGCCGAGGTACTCAAAGAGGTCGCCGACCTGACGGCCGCGCGCACCGGACTCGTCGTCAACACGGCGGTGGGGTACGGCGGCCGGCGCGAGATCGCGGACGCCGTGCGCTCGCTGCTGACCGAGCACGTTTCCCGCGGCAGCTCCCTGGAGGACGTCGCCGAGCAACTCGACGTGGAGCACATCGCCGAGCATCTGTATACGCGCGGCCAGCCCGACCCCGACCTGGTCATCAGGACGTCGGGGGAGGTGCGCATGTCGGGCTTTCTGCTCTGGCAGACGGCGCACTCGGAGTTCTACTTCTGCGACGCGTACTGGCCCGATTTCCGCCGGGTGGACTTCCTGCGCGCGCTCCGCTCGTACGCCCAGCGCCAGCGGCGCTTCGGCGTCTAAAGACGATCACATTGACAAACTCTGACCTGGATTTCCGCGTGGAATCCGGCTCGCACTTTGACAAGGCCCTCCCAGGCCGCGCTGCCCGCTACCCTGCGCAACAGACCGATCGGTCGTGTGGATTCTTCCGTCATATCTGGCGGACTTGTTCACACGACCGTTCGGTCGGTTCGTCGCAAGGCCTCGCGGCTGGTCAGCGGCGGCGGGTGCGGCGGCGTTTCGCGGTGCCGAAGACGCCGCGGCTGATCTCGCGGCCGATCGCCGTACCCAGTGAGCGCGACATCGACTTGCCCATCGGTGAGTTGAAGAACCCGCCGAGCTTGTCCATGAGGCCACCGCTCCGACGGTCGGGTTCTGGCACGGGCTCACGCGGCGGATGAAGCGGCGGCGTCGTCGGGATGTCGCCCGAATCCGTCGGCGCCGGGTCCGCCGAGTCGTGGCTGACCGGCGGCGCGAGTTTGGCCTGAAGTCGTTCGTACGCCGAGTCGCGGTCGACGGATTCGTCGTACTTCGAGAACAGCGCGGAAGCCTTCACCAGCGAGTCCTGCAGCGCTGGATCCACCTGTGCCATAAGGGATGTCGGCGGCCGGAGCCGCGTCCACGCGACGGGCG
>JBKJZO010000105.1:0-4173 GCA_046715235.1 Mycobacteriales bacterium | reverse complement strand
ACTATCCTATTCGTCGGCATCGTAATTTTTTTAAAACAGACACTCCCGAAAACTCCCGGCCACGACTCCATGTTTCTGCCGGATCCATTTCCCCACCCAGGAAACGACCGCGAACCCGGAGTGCTACCCCTCACGCCAGTCAGGTGTATAGCTCGTCTTCGTCTGGTTCTTCGTCGTCGAGCTCCTCGTGGCGGTCGGCTGCCAGCGTCGAGCGCTCGGCCTCGACCAGGCGGTCGCGGAAGGCCTTGGCCCGGCCGCGCAGCGCGGCTTCCGGGTCGACGCCGTACTCGCGGGCCAACGCGACAACGGTGAGCAGCAGGTCGCCGATCTCCTCGACCCGCTCGCTGCCCTCGGCCTCACCGACGGCCGCGGCCGCCGCGGCAACCGCCTGCGGCAGCGTCTCGACGGCAGCCGCGTGTTCACTCACGAACTCCGGCGGCAACCCGAGCCCGGCCGCGCGCTTCTGCAGCTTGGCGGCCAGCGCCAGCGCGGGCTGCCCGAGCGGGACGCCGTCGGTCACCGACGTGCGCCCCTTCTCCTCCGCCTTGAGCGTCTCCCAGTTGTCGACGACCTCGTCGGCACCCGACACCTCGAGACCGGCGAACACGTGCGGGTGCCGGCTGATCAGTTTCTCGACGATCCCGCCCGCGACGTCGTCGATGGTCCAGCCGGTGCCGTCGTCGCGTTCCTGCGCGATCCGCGCGTGGAACACGACCTGCAGCAGCACATCGCCCAGCTCCTCGCGCAGGCCGACCAGGTCGCCTTCCTCGATCGTCTCGAGGGCTTCGTAGGTTTCCTCGACGAGGTAGTGCCCCAGCGACTCATGTGTCTGCTTGGCGTCCCACGGACAACCACCGGGCGAGCGGAGCCGGTCCATCGTCGCGACCAGGTCGAGCAGCCGCGCACCCGGCATGTCGTAGGACCCATAGATGACTTCCATCTCGACGCCGCCCTCACGCGCGGCGAGGTCGCCCAGGGCACGGACGAAATCAGGGTCACCGCCCGCGGACGCGAGCCAGACCGCCGTACCGCCGCGGGCCTTCTCCCGGAACTGCAGCGCCATCGACACCGCCGATGGGTCACCGCCGCCCATCAGATAACCGACCCGCAGCCCCGACACGTCGTCCGCAGAAGCAAGGGTCTGTACGTCGACGCCCGCGGCTTCGAGGAACGGCAGCTGCGGGTGCGCGGGATCAGCACAGAACACGGACCCTTCGCGCAACGCCTGCCACGCGTCCCACGACAGCAGCCCCGGCGCCACCCGGTGCGTGTTGGCGATCAGCACCAACCGGTCCATGGGTTCGGTCACGGAGCGGGTGACTGGCCGGCAGGTGCCGACCCCAACGGCTCCTCGGGCTCCTGCGTGGCGGCGCTGGGTGACGATGGCGCGTCCGGGTCTTCCCCGGCCGCAATCACGGTCTGCCGCTTCGCATCCCAGACACCGAATCGAGGGTTGATCTCGACCTTGGTATCCCTAGCCACGCCGGCCTTGAGTCGCTCTGCGCCGATTCCCCGAGCGACGAACTCGTCGAAGGTCTGCAGGTCGATGAGCTTGATGATGTGGTAGCCGAACTGCGTCTTCACCGGCCCGACGATCTCGCCCTCCTTGGCCGCGAAGAGCGCCTTGTCGAACTCAGGGACGAAGCGGCCGGGCGGACCGGTGCCGAGGTCGCCGCCGTTGTCCTTGCCCGACGGGTCGGTCGTGTGCTTCTTGGCGAGCGCGGCGAAGTCGCCGCCGTTCTTCAGCTCCGCCAGGATCGTTTTCGCCGTGGCCTCGTCCTTCACCAGGATGTGCGCGCTGTGCGCCTGCTCCTCGTAGGGCTGCTGCAGGCCGGCCTTGATCTCGTCCACCTCGGCCTTGGTCGGCGGCTTGGCGCCGAGCTTTTCGATGAACGCGGTCTCGTAGCTGAGCAGCTCGATGATGTCGTCTATCTCGTCCGCGCCGATGCCAGCTTTGCCGGCGGCAGCTACGAGACCGCCCGTGCCGGCTGTCCGCTTCTCAAGCTCGGCTTTCGTAGCGCCGCGGTCCTTGTCGGTCAGCGCGAACCCGAGTGTCTTCGACTCCAGGCGGAAGAGAGCGAGCTTGATCTGCGCATTGAGGTACTGACGGCTCAGTGCGGCCCGGTCGGTGTTCTCGGAGCCGGCTTTCAGCGCGCTGTCGACAGCCTTGACCACGGCGTCGGTGCTGACGCTCGCGTCGCCGACCTTGGCAGCGACAGTGCCGCTGCGCAGCCCGCCGCCGTCAGAGCCGCAGGCCCCGAGCAGGACCGTGGCGATGATCGCCGGCACAACCAGGCTGGCCCGACGGCGTACGCCGGTCGCTGTCTTCACGTGAACGGTCCTCCGGATCTGGCGCTCAGGCCGACGCCTGGGCGGGTGTCTGCAGTACGGCGTCGAGCAACTCGCGGGCCCACACCAGTACCTCGACGTCTTTGAGGTCGGGCTTGGGGACAAGCACGGTGCGCACGGCCGTTTTGACGATGGAACCACGGTAGAGACGCTCCAGCCTAAGCTGCTGGCTCTCGCGCAGCGTCATCGGCGCGAAGCGCACGTACTTGCCCTGCGTCGCGACCTCGGCCAGCCCGTACGCGCGGGCGACGAGGCGGAATGCCGCGACTTCGAGCAGGTTTTGCACCGTAGAGGGCAACGGTCCGTAGCGGTCGGCGAGTTCCGCCCTGACCTCCTCGACCGCCGCCGGGTCGGCGGCGCCGGCGATCCGGCGGTAGGCCTCGAGCCGCAGCCGCTCCTCCGGGATGTAGTCGTGCGGCAGGTGCGCGGCGACCGGCAGGTCGATCTTGGTCTCGGCGAGCTCCTCGGTGCCCTCGCCCTTGAACTCCGCGACGGCCTCGCCGACCAGGCGCACGTAGAGGTCGAAACCGACCGCCGCTATGTGCCCCGACTGCTCGCCGCCGAGCAGGTTGCCCGCACCCCGGATCTCCAGGTCCTTCATCGCGACCGCGATTCCGGCGCCCAACTCGTTGTGTTGCGCGATGGTCGCGAGGCGGTCGTAGGCGAGCTCGGTGAGCGGTTTCTCCGGCGAGTAGAGGAAGTAGGCGTAGGCCCGCTCGCGGCCCCGACCGACCCGGCCGCGCAGCTGGTGCAGCTGCGAGAGGCCCATCACGTCGGCGCGTTCGACGATGAGGGTGTTGGCGTTGGCGATGTCGATGCCCGACTCGACGATCGTCGTACACACGAGCACGTCGATCTGCTTGTCCCAGAAGTTGAGCATCACGTGCTCGAGCGCGTCTTCGTTCATCTGCCCGTGCGCGACGGTGACCCGCGCCTCGGGCACCAGCCCCTGAATGCGGCGCGCGACGCGGTCGATCGACTCGACGCGATTGTGAATGAAGAAGACCTGGCCCTCGCGCAGCAGCTCGCGCCGGATCGCCGCGGTGATCTGCTTGTCGTCGTAGGGGCCGACGAAGGTGAGCACCGGGTGGCGTTCCTCCGGCGGTGTGTCGATCGTCGACAGCTCGCGGATGCCGGTGATCGCCATCTCCAGCGTGCGCGGGATCGGCGTGGCACTCATCGTCAGCACGTCGACGGCGACCCGCAGCGACTTCAGGTATTCCTTGTGCTCGACGCCGAACCGCTGCTCCTCGTCGACTACGACGAGCCCGAGGTCGTGGAATTTGGTGCCTTTGCTCAGCAGGCGATGCGTGCCGATGACGACGTCGACGGTGCCGTCGGCGACACCCGCCAGGATCGCGCTCTGCTCCTTCGCCGAGTTGAAGCGGCTGATCATCTTGACGGTCACCGGGAACTGCGCGAACCGCTCGGAGAACGTGCCGAAGTGCTGCTGCGCGAGCAGAGTCGTCGGCACCAGGATCGCCGCCTGCTTGCCGTCCATCACCGCCTTGAACGCCGCGCGTACGGCGATCTCGGTCTTGCCGTAGCCGACGTCGCCGCAGATGACACGGTCCATCGGCACCGGCGACTGCATGTCGACCTTGACCTCGTTGATGGCGGCCAGCTGGTCCGGTGTCTCGTGGTACGGGAACGCGTCCTCCAGCTCGCGCTGCCAGGGGGTGTCGGCGCCGAACGCGTAGCCGGGGCTGGCCATCCGCGCGCTGTAGAGGCGGATGAGTTCGGCCGCGATCTCCTTGACCGCTTTCTTGGCCCGGCCTTTGGCCTTCTGCCAGTCGGCGCCGCCGAGCCGGTGCATCGTCGGTG
>JBKJZO010000104.1:0-7819 GCA_046715235.1 Mycobacteriales bacterium | reverse complement strand
TCTTTCACATGCTGGTTGTCCTGCAGGTCGGCCTGGAGCGAGCTCCGCTGATCCTCGGTCACCTTGTCCTCAAGGAAGATCGACACCTCGACCTTGTCGTACCAGTAGCCCTTCATCGTCTCGATCTGCTTGCGCATGAGTACGCCGGCGAAGGCGAACCACAGCGAGATCGCGACCGTGATGACGACGGCGATGACCATCAACGTGTTGCGCCGCAGCGCGTTGAAAAGCTCGGATGTGACGAACTGTGACCGCACCAGGTAGCCCTTCGTCCTACTTCGAGTAGCCGTAGACGCCGCGCGACTGGTCGCGCACGACCTTGCCGGCGTCGAGCTCAACGACACGACGGCGCATGGAGTCGACGATGACCGCGTCGTGCGTGGCCATGACGACGGTCGTGCCCGTTCGGTTGATCCGGTCGAGCAACTTCATGATGCCAACGGATGTGGACGGGTCGAGGTTTCCGGTCGGCTCGTCGGCGATGAGGATCATCGGCCGGTTGGCGAACGCCCGCGCCACCGCGACACGCTGCTGCTCGCCGCCGGAGAGCTCGTCGGGGTAGCGGCCACCCTTGCCGTGCAATCCGACCAGGTCGAGCACCTCGGGCACGACCTTCTGGATCAGGGCACGCGGCTTGCCGATCACCTCGAGCGCGAAGGCGACGTTGTCGAAGACTGTCTTGTTGGGCAGCAGGCGGAAGTCCTGGAAGACACAGCCGATCTGCCGTCGTAGCGCCGGCACCTTCCAATGGGAGAGCCGCGCGAGGTCCTTGCCGGCGACATGCACGCTGCCGCCCGTGGGCGTGTCTTCCTTGAGGACGAGTCGAAGGAATGTCGACTTCCCTGACCCGGACGAGCCCACCAGAAAGACGAATTCGCCCTTCTCGACGTCAACGGTTACGTCGCTCAGCGCGGGCTTGGCGGTGTTCGGATAAACCTTGGAGACGTTGTCGAAACGGATCACGAGCGCGTTGTCATCCTCGCGTCGGGGACAGGATTCACGGTGACGGGAGCCGGTCGGCGGCGTACCGAGTTCGCGCACCGTAAGTCGAGTCTAAACCCGCAGTGACGTTCAGCCCGGCAGTGGCAGTGCCGATCCAGACAGCACAGAAGTCGCGGCCGGGTCTTATTTCAGGGTGGGCAAGCGCTCAGCGCGTCGCTGGGAGACAATGGCGCGCTGGCCGGCGAAGGGAGCGCGTCACATGTGTTGCGAGGGACTCGTGTGCGCCACGTGCGCCGCTCCTGTCAGCGAAGCGCGCTGCGCGACGTGCCGGTCGGCCAAGGCGCAGTTGCACGGGCACACCAGTGGCTTCCCGGTCGAGATGGCCTTGCTATTCGCGATCGTTCTCGCGCTGCTGACCGTCTTCGCGCGCTGACCTACGGCGCCTAGACCGCCGTAGGCCGGGCGGCCCGCTTCCCTGCGAGCACCAGGCCGGCGCCCATGACGAGCAGAGAGACCGCCGCGGCAATCAGCTGACCGGTCGGGGCGCCCGTGTCCGCGAGGATCTCCGCGCCGACACCCGTCGGCGTCTTCGACGGCGACACGAGCTTGCCTAGGACGGACACGATGGTGGTCGCCATCTCGTTCGACATCGCCGCGGGTGTTTCGTTCGAACTCAGCACCGCCGAGTTGAGCAGCACCGTGCCCGGCAGCGAGCCGTCCGGGTTACGCGTCAGCGGCCGGATCTTGACTTGGAAGGTCAGTCCCGCAACCCCCAGGCCGGGGGTCAGCTGGGGGACGGCGAAACGCACGGTGTTGCGGGCGGCGTCGTACGTCGCGACGCACGGCTGCCGGCAGGCGGCGGAACCGTCGACGTACTCCGCATTGGCCGGGAGGGCGTCGGAGATCACGACGTCGTTCTGGACCGCCGGGGTGAAGTTGGTCGCGGAGAGCGTGTAGGTGACGACTTCGCCAGGCTCGGCCGACGTCTTGTCGACCCGGCCGACGACCTCGACGCTGCCCTTCTGACCGGCCACCTTGTGCAGCACGGGGTTGGAGCTCTCGCTGCCGGCGGCGGCGGGTTGCACTTCGGCGGCGCCGCGGAGCACGAGGCCCACCGCGGCGTCGTCGTTGACCTGCACGCTGTAGGCGACCCGCCCGGTCGCGCCGGCGGCGGCGGAGACGGTGAAGGCGATGCGGTTGCCGTCGAGTGTCGGCAGGTCGGGGCACTTGGGCTCGCAGAGCGGAGCGGGCCGCTCGACGAACGTCGTGCCGGCCGGGATCTCGTCGACGATGACGGCTTCGGAAACCGCCGAGCCGGCGTTCTTGTAGGCGACCGAGTAGGTGATCACGTCGCCGCGATGAATGACGCCAGGAGCGGCGTCGTCGGCATAGCCACCGACCGGGAACGAGGTCTTGGTCAGCGCGATCGCGGGCGCGACGCGCGCCGTATGCATGAACTCGACATGCGTGCCCTCGGCGCTGACGACCGCGGCCTGCGGGTTAGACGTTTCGATGCGCCAGCCCTTCGCGGGCTCCTCGATGATGACGCAGGCCATGTCGGCGGGAATGCCCTCAACGGCCGCTGACCCGGCTCCGGCGGCGGTGCGGACCGTGACCGTCTGGTCGATCGGCGTACCGCTGCCGGTGCACGACACGGCGTAGGTGAAGCTCGGGGTGGCGTCCGGGGCGGGCTCTGCGACGCGGGCGTCGATCACGATCGAGCCGACTGCCGGGGACTCTTGCGCGGACGCCGACGGCGCTGCGGCGACAAGGAGGGCCAGTGCGGTGGCGGCAAGTGCGGTGGTACGCGCGGCGAGCACGCCGACCATTCGGAACCCCTCGTCGACTACGACTGCGGTCCGAGTCGGTCTCACCATTGGCTTCCCGCGACCATTACTGGTGACCGATGCAACTCGGTCGCGGATCAATGCCCCTCGCCCGGCGAAAGCTCACCGCCGGTAGACAGACCGTGACAGCTAGGTGCAAGAGCGTCAATCGCTTCCTATATACCTGTCGCGAACATCACCCGGACGGGCTATGACCGCACCTAGTCCTCGCGGCGTTTGGCCCAACGGATCTCTGCTTCGACGAATGCGTCGAGGTCGCCGTCCAGGACGGCGTTGACGTTGCCGGTCTCCACGTCGGTGCGCAGGTCCTTGACCATCTGGTAGGGGTGCAGGACGTAGTTGCGGATCTGCGAACCGAACGCGATGTCCTGGCGGCCGCCGCGGATCGCGTCCATCTTCTCTTCCGCTTCGCGGCGTCGCTGCTCGAGCAGGCGGGCCTGCAGGATCGTCAGGGCGGTCGCGCGGTTCTGGATCTGGCTGCGCTCGTTCTGGCAGGAGACGACCAGGCCGGTCGGGATGTGCGTGAGCCGTACGGCGGAGTCGGTCGTGTTGACGCCCTGGCCACCGGGGCCGCTGGAGCGGTAGACGTCGACGCGCAGGTCCTTCTCGTCGATCTCGATGTGGTCGGTCGGCTCTACGACGGGCGTGACGTCGACCGCCGCGAACGAGGTCTGCCGGCGGTGCTGGTTGTCGAACGGCGAGATGCGCACCAGCCGGTGTACGCCGTGCTCGCCGTGCATCAGCCCGTAGGCATAGGGCGCCTTGACCGAGAACGTCGCCGACTTGATGCCCGCTTCCTCGGCGTACTGGGTCTCGTAGACCTCGACCGGGAACCCGCGCTGCTCGCCCCAACGCAGGTACATGCGCAGCAGCATCTCGGCCCAGTCCTGGCTGTCGACGCCGCCCGCGCCCGGGTTGATCTGCACGAGAGCCTGCCGCTCGTCGTACTCCCCCGACAGCAGGGTGCGGACCTCGAGCGCGTCGATGTCCTTCTTCAATGCGCGCAACTCGGTGACGACCTCGGCCTCGCTCCCCTCGTCGTCCTCAGATTGCGCGAGCTCGTTGAGAACCGTGGTGTCGTCGAGGCGCCGGCGCAACGCTTCGACACGGTCGATGTCGGACTCGATCGCCGACATACGGCTCATCAGCTTCTGCGCGCTCTCGGGGTCGTCCCACAGGTTGGGCGCGCCGGCCTGCTCGCGCAGCGCTTCAAGGTCGCGCTGCAACCGCGGCAGGTCGAGGAAATGCTCCACCGATCCGAGGGTCGCTTCGAGTGCCTTGAGATCCTCGCTGTGATCGGCGAGCACAGTGCACTCTCCTTGCCGCGTTCGTGAGTAGGACGCAGCGAGCGTACCCGCCGGAGTGCACGGCGCCGGCAACCCAACAGACCCGCAGGTAGCGGGCCTCTTGGGTTGCCAGCGTTAGGTCAGCCCAGCGGGCGAGCGTGCGAGAAGTCCAATTGCCAGACCGCTCCACCACCAACCGGACCGAACGGACCCTCGGCCATGCCGGTGGCCGGAGCGATGCTGTTCACCGCGGCGTACACCCAGCCCTTGTGGTCGGTTGCCAGGCCTGCCGGGAGCGGTACGTCGACCGCCCAGCGCGGGCCATTGGTGACGTGGCGGCTGGTCTTGACCACCTCACCCGGTGCCCCAGCCATCGGAGGGGCCTCGTCCGATGGCGACTCGCCCTCGGGCAGTGGAGCCGCCGAGCCGAACAGCTGCGAGACAAACAGATAGCTGTCGTTCACGGCGACACCGGTGATTCCGGTGAAGCCTGTCCAGCGGCGGAGCTCACGACCGTCCAGGTCGTACTTCACGACCTGGGCTGCGCCCGGGACCTCCGAGCCGAGACCACCGACGAAGACGTGCCCCCACTTGTCCATGGTCAGCGAGGTGGGCACGAATTCGGGCGGGCCGTTCGGGTCATCCGAGCCGTCCGGCAATGCCGTCGTGGGGTATTTCGCGAACGGCGTGATCTCGTACTTGAAGCACTTGGCGAAGTCGTAGCCGGGCGCGAACATTGCTTCCGTGAAGCAGCCCAGCGACGCCGGAGGTTCGTAGGTCAGGTCGGGCACAATCTTCCATACGGCGTTGGCCGCAGCGTCAGCCACCAGCGCGTAGCCGTCGGGGTTCGGTCCGGCGATGAAAAGGATCGCGTAGGGGTTGCTCTCGATCTGCGCACCGTCCGGGTTCTGAGCTCTCTCCGCTGCAGCGATGTCTGCAAAGGGGAAGATGAACGTCCCATCGTCGAAGGCCTCTCCGACCAACAGCGCACCGGCTGTCTCCGGAGGCCGTCCTTCCACGGATCCCGCCACGATGTACTGGTCGTGATCGCTCTCGCTTGTCTGGTCGGCACCGTTGCTACCGACGGCGAACGAGCCGTCGGGGCCCGCAAAGCTGCGGAAGCCGGTGATCACCCGCTGGGCGGACGCCCCCGTGCGCCACGGCTTGTTGACCAAGGAGATCGAGCCGGTCAAGCCCTCGCAGCCTTCGGCTGAGCAGGTGGTACCACCCCTGCCCGCTTCGGCAATGATCAGCGCCCTGCCGTTCTCGCTCCAGTTGAGCTGCCGCGGGTTGTCCAGCTGCTTGGCGACGACGCGATGCTTCGGCTTCGATCCAGCCGCTTCTGCGGCGATCGGCGTCGTCACCATCAGTCCAATTGCAGCTACTGCTCCTACGAGTCGCTTCACCTGGCCTCCTCAGCGATCGACATCGCCGCGCATCCGCGTGACCTGAGGGAACCTACGCGCGCTCCAAGATGCGTAGTAGCGACACTTTTCAGACGATTACGCACCGCTCGCACCCGGTGACAACCGGGCGACCATGGGGTCGTTTCGGAGCAGCCTTCAGTCAGGGACCCTCTACGCCGCAGGGGTTTCCGGTGATGTCGGATCTCGCGCGGGCGTCGTACTTGACGGTCCATGAGTCGACACCGAGCGCGGCGACGGTTGGCAGGTCAACGACGATCTGTGCCTGTACGGCGACGCCGGGCCCACCGTCGACGCTCTCGAGTGTCGCATCGAGTTCGATGTCACCAGAGCGATAGCGATCGAGGACCGCCTCGACTGCGGCCTCGTCCAGCGGCAGCGACTCGACGCACTCGCCGCCGTAGTACTGCCCCGCGTTGAGCTGCTGTGCCGCGGTCAACGCGGCCCCGTCAGCCGCGCTCGCGAGCCGTTGCCGGGCAAGGAAAACGATTGACGCGTCGATCGCGACCCAGGCCATCAGTGCTGCGACTGCCAGGAAGGTAACGATCAGGATCGCGATCTGCCCGTCGTCATCGAGCGAGCGGTTCCGCACGCGCGTCAACATGCGTCCAGTTCCTGGAACTCGTCGATCGTCTCGGTGTGCTCCGCGGTGACCGGGATGTTGACCGCGTCGCCGAGCATTGGCGTGTGCGCGGTCATCGTCAGAGTGACGGTGACCGAGCCGCCGCGGCAGAAGCCTGACGGAGCAGAGATGCTCAACCCCTCGGCCGGCAGTGCGTCAAAACCCTGGTCGACCACGGCGAGGTTCGCGGCGAACAGCGCACGGTTATGGGCTTCCTCGCCGCCGCCTGCCGTGACGTACGCGCGGCCGGCCTGTCGGGCGCCCTCGGCGACAGCGAACGCGCTCCGCTGCACCTCGAAGGCCGACAAGATGACGTAGACCAGCGGAAGCATCAACACGATCGCCACCGCGATGAACTCGATCATCGCGGAGCCCTCCTCATGGCCGGCCCGAGCCCGATCCAAACGTGCGGACATCACGGTGCGATCTCGCGCACCGCATGGCCGGCGATGTCGATGTTCAGCCCTCCGAACGGCAGGAAGAACATGGGGACTGGTCCGCTGACGCGCACCTCCACCAACTCGACGGCATCGTCCCCGCCGCTGCTGACATACGAACCGGTGCACACGAGGTCCGTCTGTTCCTGCGAGAGGGAATCGGTGATGCGCCGGCATGCCTCGGCAGCGCCGGCCACCTCGTTGCTGTCAGCGTTCGCCCCTACGCGGGCGCCCGCGGCCGCGCTGGCGACGATGACGTTGCGGGCGTGGAGCACCATGCCGAGTTGCAACAGCCCGAGAAACAGGGGGATGAGCAGGAAGCCGACGACCATGACGAACTCAACGACGGCGGCACCGTCGTCATCGGTGTCGGGCGGGCGGATCAACCGCCGTCACCGCCTGGAGTGATCGCACTGAGGGCTGCGGTCAGCACATCCATCAGCGTCTGCGACGCGAAGGTCCAGATGAGGGTCGCGATGGCAACCGTCATCAAGGTGATCATCACCCATCCCGGCACGTCGCCTCGATCGTCCTGGTCGAGGGAATCAATCCTGTCGGCCAGCGCCTGAGCCACACGGACAGCGAACATCGAACTTCTCCTTATTTGGGAACGCCGCGCGGACCACGAGGCGGGATGACGTCATGACAGGAGCCGAAGGCCAACGAAGCCTGGGAACAGCGCGAAAACGATGGTGAGCGGAAGCACGAAGAACACGACGGGCACGAGCATGCCGATCTCGCGCTTGCCCGCTGATTCGAGCAGCAGCCGCTTGCCTTCCTCGCGCACATCCACGGCTTGTGCGCGCAGGACATCGGCGAGCGGCGTACCGCGTTCGACGGCGATGCTCATGCCGTCGACGAACCGGGCGAGCGGCGGCAGCGAGGTGCGAGCCGAAATGCCCTCGAGCGCCGACACCAGCGACTGCCCCGACCGCGCTTCGTCGAGCGCCGTTCGCATCTCGCGCGCGAGCTCGCCGCGGCTGGTCCGGCAGACCCGTTCGAGCGCGCCGATCGCGCCTTCGCCCGCGGTGACCGCGAGAGCGAGCAGCTCGGCGATCGTCGGGAACTCCATCAACATCGCGTGCTCGCGCGCCGCGACAGCCCGGCTCAGCTGGCGATCCCGCGCGAGGACGCCGACAACCGCGAGTACGACGCACAGCATGAGCAACGCGAACGGGCTGGGCCCAGCGCCGGTGAGCAACGAGAACACCACCAAGCCCACGCCGACCAGCAGCCCGATCGCGCCCCAGATCACCTGCTC